>CALXDL010000106.1 GCA_944387055.1 uncultured Oscillospiraceae bacterium | reverse complement strand
CAAGAGATAGCTGGCTGCCAGCTCAATCGCGGTAGCCAACGCCATACAGCCCAGGAACCCCAGTAACAGCTTCTGCCACATAGGGCGGCGGCCGTGGATCAGGCGGTGGAAACAAAAGAGGAATGCCAGCGCCCCGATCCCATATACAGGGCAATAGGGCCCGAACAGGACACCTCTATCCGAAAATCCCCAGCGGTAGACCACCACCTCCAGGAATACCTCATAGATCCATCCCAATACGGAGTAAGCTAAAAAGTAGAGCACGTACCGGCTAATCTTGTCCCAGCGCTCTGTCATCGCTCCCCTCCCCCTTCTTTCGTGTATTGGGCACCTGCTCAACGGATCAGGACACTCCATCCAGCGACTGGCGGTATGCTTCGGCACTGTCCAGCAGCTCGCCTGCGCTCTCCAGCAGCGCCTGTGTCACCTTGGATCCACTGGTGATACGCGCCAGTTCTGTTTTCCGCTGTTCACGGTCCAAACGGATCACACGTGTGAAGGTCCTTCCCTTGCTCTCCCCTTTTTCCACAGAAAAATGCGTATCCGCCATAGCTGCCAGTTGGGGGAGATGGGTGACGCAGAGCACCTGTTTGGAGCGGCTCACCTGGGCCAGCTTCTCTGCGACCTTTTGCGCCGCACGGCCGGATACACCGGTGTCCACTTCGTCGAAGACCAAAGTGCCGATAGCCTCTTGTTCTGCCAGCACGTTCTTGAGCGCCAGCATGATCCTGGCCAACTCACCGCCGGAAGCGATCTTGGCGATAGGTTTCAACGCCTCCCCTGCGTTCGCAGACATCAAGAAACGGACCGTATCACAGCCATCAGGAGCCGGTTCCTTTCCGGTGATATCGATGGAGAAACTGACTTTATGCATGTCGAGGTCCTGCAGCTCTCTCTGGATACGCTCCTCCAAAGTCCCGGCGGCCTTTCTCCTGGCTCGTGTCAACTCCGCGCCTGTGGCGCGGACAGCGGACTCCGCTTCGTGCAGCGCCTGTTCCAGGCGGATCAGTGTGTCGTCCGCTGTTTCGATGGCGTCCAGCTCTGCGCGGCATCTGTCCAGATAGGCGAGGCACTCTTCCACAGAGGCGCCATATTTCTTCTTGAGCCGGTAGAGCTGATCAGACCGGCTCTCCACCGCATCCAGCTCTGTTGGGGAAAAATCGAATGCGTCCCGTTTGTCCCGGATCGTCTCAGCGATGTCGTAGGCCTCGCTGCAGACTTCGCCCAAACGGCGATACAACTCAGAGAGGTCGTCTCCCAGACCACGGATACCGCTCACGGCTGTCTCCGCCTCCCGGAGCAGGCTCACGGCACCTGCCGCTCCATCGTCTCCGCTGAGACAGTAATCCGCTCCAGAAAGCGCAGACAGGTATCTCTCCCCATTGCGCAAAAGTTCCCGTCGGGCCGTGAGGGCCTCTTCCTCTCCAGGGACCAGTTCCGCCCGCTCCAGTTCGCCGATCTGGAAACGGAGGCTGTCGATCCGACGGGCTTTCTCAGCCTCATCCATCTGCAGCGACCGGATCTGGGCCCTCAACTCCGCCATGGCATCATATGCTTGCCGGTAAGCCGCCAGCACTGCCTCAGTCCGGCCGAAACGGTCCAGATAATCGCTATGCCGTTCTTCGTCCAGCAGCTGCTGCCCATCGTGCTGGCCATGGATATTGAGCAGTTCCGCCCCGACGGACCGGAGCTGCGCCACGGTGATGGGACGTCCATTGGCCCTGCAGATGTTCTTCCCGTCATATCCGATCTCCCGCTGGAGCAGGAGATGTCCATCTTCGTCTGGGGCTATGCCGATCTCTTCCAATCCTGGGAGATTGGCAGGGACGCTGGAGAAATCTGCGCTGACGAAGGCTTTGTCCGCTCCGGTCCGGATCAGATCGCGGGACGTCCGCCCACCCAGCACGGCGCCCAATGCATCGATGACGATGGATTTTCCCGCCCCGGTCTCGCCTGTGAGTGCATTGAAACCGGGCTGGAACTGGATGTCCGCCTCTTCGATGACAGCGATGTTCTCGATATGGAGAAGTTCCAGCATAAGGTCACCCCTTTCGAAACGCCGCAGACATAGCGCCGCGTCACAGCATCTCCTTGAGCTCCTGACAGAACGTGGTGGCAGAGTCACTGTCTCGCATCACCAAGAGCGCAGTGTCATCTCCAGCCAAAGAGCCCACCAGATAGGTGATGTCCATATCGTCGATCGCAGCGCCTGCGGCGCCAGCCAAGCCCGGCATCGTCTTGATTACGACGATGTTCTGCGCACTGTCGATGCTCAGGATGCTCTCCCGGAAGATCGTGCGCAGCCGTTCCGAAAAGTTCAACTTCGTCCGGTTGCCGGACACGGCATATTTATATACGCCCTGTCCGATCGGTTCCTTGATGAGATGCATCTGCTTGATGTCTCGAGAGATCGTGGCCTGTGTGCTGGAAATGCCCCGCTCCTGGAGTCGAAGAAGGAGCTGCTCCTGCGTCTCGATGTTTTCCTGGGAAATGATCTCCAAGATCATGTTCTGACGGTCATTTTTCATCTATGAAACCTCCTGGCAGCATTTTTTGGGCAAATATCTCACAAAAGCTCCTCTCGGTCAGCCGGACCAGCTTCATCGAGTATCTGGACCGGCGCACCTGCACCTTGTCATCCGCTTTCAAGGAGAAGCCGCGGCTCTCGTCCACGAACAGATACACCGGTTTGCGTCCGTTGCGCTCCAACTCGATGGTGAGGACATGCTCCGGTGAGAGCACATAGGATGAGAAGCGCATGTTGTGTGTGCAGATAGGGCAGACCACCATCGTCTGTGCCACCGGCTCCACGACCGGTCCTCCCGCAGAGAGAGAGTACGCCGTGGACCCAGTGGGCGTCGAGATGATGACACCATCTCCCGCGATATCCGCTAGATGACGGCCGTCCGAGGATATCTTCAGATGGATCACATGTGAGATAGGTCCCTCCCGGATGACGGCATCGTTGAGGCCCAGGTTCGTATAGATCTGCCGGCCATCTCGGAGCACCGACACATCCAGCATCATCCGCTGTTCGACCTGGAAATCCCATCCCTCCAGTTTTCGAAGGGCATCCAACTCGCCGGATTCCAGTTCAGCGACGAACCCAAGTCCTCCCATATTGATGCCCAGGACCGGTATCTTGTGCAAAGCCGCCAATTTGGCCAGGTGGAGGATGGTGCCGTCACCACCAAAGGTGAGCAGCATATCTGCGGAACGCAGTTCTTGTGTGAGCTGACGGACATCCAGGTCCGCAAAGGCCCCATCCTTCTGGTCTTTGAAGGGCGAGCAGACCACGGTCTGGAAGCCCATCTCCCGCAGGATCTTATCCGCTGCCTTGGTCGCCACCATGCCACGGTCTCGGTTCGGGTTTGGGCACAAGATGATCTTTTTGGGGTTCATTGGCCGCCCCCCTCTCCGTGTTCCTCCAGCCTCTCGTGGGACTCAGCCACTAAAGATGCCAAGTCGAACGATATCGGTCGCTGCTCCCCTTTTTCCAAATAGCCCAGATATTCGATGTTCCCCTCTGGCCCACGGATAGGAGAGTAAGTCAATCCAAGGACTGTAAAGCCGGATTGTTTTGCGTGTTCAAGAAAGTGTTCCAGCACCTCCAGATGGACAGCCGGATCTCGTACCACGCCCTTTTTCCCGACTTTCTCCCGTCCGGCCTCGAACTGCGGCTTCACGAGACAGACCGCATGGCCGCCTGGCTTCAAGAGGCCGC
Organism: uncultured Oscillospiraceae bacterium; assembly: GCA_944387055.1. Taxonomy (GTDB): domain Bacteria; phylum Bacillota; class Clostridia; order Oscillospirales; family Oscillospiraceae; genus Oscillibacter. The sequence goes on along the minus strand of CALXDL010000106.1, from coordinate 19,461 downwards.
ATACCGCGGGGAGGATCAGCCGCAGGGAGATGAAGCTCACATCGATGGAGGCCAGATCCAACTCATCCGGTATCTGCTCATGCGTAAGATACCGGGCATTGGTCCGTTCCATGCAGACCACGCGTTCGTCGCTGCGCAGGCTCCAGGCCAACTGGCCATATCCCACATCTACGGCATACACTTTTGCAGCGCCATTTTGCAGCATGCAATCCGTGAATCCGCCAGTAGACGCGCCGATGTCCGCACATATGGCCCCGTCCAATGTGATGGGAAACGTCTCCATGGCCTTCTCGAGCTTCGTCCCGCCTCGGCTCACATACCGCAGCACATTACCACGGACTTCGATCAGAACATCCTCGGGGACAGCGGTGCCAGGCTTGTCCACCCGACGTCCTGCCACGAATACCGATCCGCTCATGATGGTGGCCTGTGCTTTTTGACGGCTTTCCAAAAGGCCGCGCTCCACCAGCAACACGTCCAGCCGTGTCTTATTGCTCACGTCCTCTCCCCTCCATGACTTCCATGACTGCCTTCGTGACGCCAGCGGCATCCAGACCGAACGCATGTTCCAATTCCTGGACGCTGCCTTCTGGGGCGAATGCTTTCCCTAGGTTTTTCAAGATCAGCCGTTTGGGCGCAGCGGCATGTTCCGCAAGGATCGCAACGATCCGCTGGCCGACACAGCCAGCCCCAAAAGAATCTTCCAATACCAGGAGCGTATCTGTGCTGCACCATCCGGACAGTGTGGGATAGTCCAGCGGAGAGATGCGGTTGAGTTTGACGACTTCCGCGCTTACGCCTTGCTCTGCCAATCTGTCCGCTGCCTTCAACACGTTGTCGATCAGGACGCCGTAAGACAAGAGCGTCACATCCGTCCCCTGCCGCAGCCGCACGACCGGCTTTTCAGACGTATCCGCCTGGAAGCCACGCTCGCCGCCGCGCGGATAGCGCAGCGCCACAGGTCCATCCAATTCGAACAAAGCCTGGCGGAGCATGTGCCGCAGTTCTTGGAACGATGAGGGGCACAAGACCGTGAACCCTGGGATCTCGCAGAGGAACAAAGAATCGAAGCATCCGTGATGTGTCTCACCGTCAGCGCCCACCAGGCCGGCCCGATCGACGCCCAGCACTACATGGAGGCCCTGGAGCGCGATATCATGGATCAGCATGTCATATCCCCGCTGGAGGAACGTGGAATATACCGCGAACACCGGGATCATCCCCTGTTTGGCCAATCCAGCGGCCATCGAGACGCCGTGTCCCTCCGCGATGGCCACATCGAAGAAACGTTCCGGGAACTCCTTCGCAAACCCAGCCAACCCAGTGCCATCCGCCATGGCGGCAGTGATCGCGCACACACGTCCATCTCCAGCCGCACAAGAGGTGAGCGCGCTCCCAAACACGGAAGAGAAGCTCTCCCCTCCGCTCTTCTTCAAAAGGCCCGTGACAGGGTCGAAAGGCGCCACACCATGGAACTTCCCTGGGTCTTTCTCCGCGTAAGCATATCCTTTCCCCTTGGTGGTGTGCACATGGACCACCACTGGACCATGCAGTTCTTTGGCCCACCGGAGCACGGTTACCAGACGGTCCAAATCGTGGCCGTCGATGGGACCAAGATAAGTGAATCCCATGTCCTCGAACAACGTGCTCCCAGGCCATAAAGTCTTTTTCAGGAAAGACTTCACTTGATGGTTGAAACGATAGAGCCGGTTCTCCGAAGGGCGCGGCCCAAACAAGCTGCGGTACCACTTTTTGAAATGGTAATAAGCTGGTTTGGAGCGCAGGCGGCTCAGGTGGTCCGGCATCGCGCCGACATTGTGGCTGATGGACATGCCGTTGTCGTTCAGGATGACGATGAGCGGCTCTCCAGATGCCCCCGCGTTATTGAGTCCCTCATAGGCAAGACCGCCTGTGAGCGCTCCGTCCCCGATCAAGGCCAGGACCTGATGCGTCTCTCCTCGCAGGGTCCTGGCCCGTGCGAGGCCCAGGGCGACAGAGACAGAATTGGACGCATGTCCAGCGATGAACGCATCATGTATGCTCTCATAGGGCTTTGGGAACCCTGAAAGGCCGCCGAACTGGCGCAGTGTAGAGAAAAGCTCTCTGCGGCCAGTAAGGGCCTTGTGGACATAACACTGATGTCCTACGTCGAATACCAGGCGGTCCTGCGCGGTGTCGAACACGCGATGGATCGCGACGGTCAGCTCCACCACTCCAAGATTGGAGGCCAGATGGCCGCCGGTCTGAGAGACGTTCTCGACCAGGAACTCCCGCAGTTCGCGACACAGGACAGGAAGCTGCGAACGGTCCAAAGCCTTCACATCGGCCGGCGAGTGGATGGTTTCCAAGATCACGATCAGTCTAACTCCTCTCAGCGGTGGAACACATGCAAGGATCGTCCCGCCCAATATACTACTTGTGTGCTCCTGCGGATGGCGAATGTTTTCCCAAGGGCTTTGCCGCCGATGGTGAGGCCCGAGATCAAGGCCGTGATGCCAACGGACAACAGGACGTTCTCCATATCCAGTGAAGATTGGAGACGGACGACGATGACAGCGGAAGTAGTCCCACTGACGATGCCACAGATGTCGCCCACGATATCATTACAGATGCTGGAGACACGGCTGGCGTTGCGCAGCAGGCCAAGAGCCTCCTTCGCGCCTTTCACCTTATGGGCCGCCATAGAATGGAAGGGCTTGGCATCCGCCGCCGTGACAGCGACACCGATGATATCGAACAAGATGCCAAGGCCGATGAACAGGGCCAGAGTCACCAAAGCCACGGCCGTACCAGCTCCCTGGAGGGAGGTCTCAGATAGCAGGCTCAATGCGCTGGAGAGCCCGATGGCCAGTAAGAACACTTGGAAAGGCCAACGGAGATGGGAGGGCTCTCGCTGTTTCCCAGTCTTGTTGGTCTTGTGTGATCTACTCAAGCAGATATCCCTCCAAAAAACGACAGGGCTCCATAGATGCCTGAACAGAGCCATCTGATGGAGCTGCTAAGCCAGCGGCAGCAGGAAAAGTAAATCTTACGGCTTAGGTACGGGTTGGCTTTCCCCACAGTGTACCCCTCGTCGCCGATGGGGCGGTTCCCCTTTCAGCACTGTGACACGGTGTTGCCGGCCGTGCGACCCGACTGCCACTTAGTCCGCACTGCAATCCTTTCCCCGCCTCTGTCGAACAGCCTAGGTGATTTCCACTGCAGTCGCTCCGATTCTTTAGCCTCTTTTGCAGGACGGGTTTCACAGGGCGATCGCGTGCCGCCGCTCTGGCCAGAGCAGGCGCCGCGTGTTCCCCAATCCACCCGCCCCACGCAAGGCAGGCTACGTCTGCACACAGCATTACGGACGGTCCACGTCCGATGTACCGCATTGCAGGTTCATGATCTGCTTCGTACATGGTCCCGATCGCCATAAGAGAGTCCGGCCACGCACAAGAGCAGGTCTCCACGGAAACAGGGACGGGTCAACCATGCCATTGGAAATCGCCCTGAGTCCGTAAGCGCGCGCAGCACGCTTCCCCTCAGCACCCACCCGAAACTGGGCGTATCAAGCAGGCACCAAAGGTTTCATCGATGTGCCCTTCAGAGGATTTTTAGGCCCTCCTTTGGAAACGGAAGATCTGACTAGGATACTGCGCCGCTGCTTAGCATCCAACAGTATACCATGGAACTGATAAATATACAACATATCCAGTATATTCAAATTGTGAATTTTTTGCATCCCTACTGTCGCCGAGGTGTCCAGCGGGCGGGATATGCCCGCATGGTCTGGAGCGTCCCTTCCAGCCAGCCGGAAAGATACGAGCGCCGGAGGATATCCCGGCGCTCGTCTTCTCTCACATCTTTCGTTCGGCCAGGGAGTCCGCTAAGGACAGGAGGAAGGCACCGCCGCCGCCCAAAGGAGCCAGCGCAGCTTTCGCTGCCTCCGTCCGCTCCCGCACGGCTCGCTCACATCCCTCTAGACCCAGCAAGTCCACGAACGTCACTTTCCCCTCCTGCGCGTCCGATCCGATGGGCTTTCCGAACGTGGTCTCGTCTCCCATCACATCCAGCATATCGTCCCGGATCTGGAACGCCATGCCAAGCTCTTCTGCATAGGTCTGAGCAGCAGACAGCAGTGCGGCATCCCCGCCTGCTGCCGTGGCGCCCATCCGGCATGCTCCGGCAATCATGGCCCCGGTCTTGAGCCGGTGGACTTCTGTCAGCTCTCTCTCGGTCCGAGGCGCATGGAGAGTATCTAGCACCTGGCCCGCCACCATCCCTTCCGCTCCGGCTGCTTCTGCTAAGACCAATGCACAGGCGGTGCGGCGCGCACTGTCCAGACCAGGAGCCGTCAAGATCAGGCGGAAAGCTTCCGGCTGGAGCGCATCTCCCGCCAGGACGGCCAGAGTCTCTCCATAGACCTTATGGTTGGTCGGCTTTCCACGGCGCAGATCATCGTCATCCATGCAAGGAAGGTCGTCGTGGATGAGGGAATAGGTGTGGATCAGCTCCAAGGCGCAGGCAGGAGGTAAGGCGATACGCCAATCCGATCCCCCTTGCCGGGCGAACTCGAGCGTCAGCACCGGCCGCAGGCGTTTCCCACCTGCCAATAAGCTGTAGCGCATAGAGGCGTACAGGTCTTGCCAATGCGGCGTCCCCAGGAAAAGGGAATCTAAAAATTCTTCCACCGCCCGACGGTATTCCTCATATCGAGCGTCGAATATCGCTCTGTCCATCCTCACGCCTCCTCTTCGAAGGGCAGTTCCACCGGCGCGCCGTCCGCTCCCTTCATCAATTTCACCACCTGCTGCTCTGCCTGATCGAGCTGCTTCGTACAGGACGCGATCAGCTTCGTACCTTCTTCGAAAAGGGCCAGGGAATCCGCCAACTGTGCGTCTCCCTTCTCCAATGCCGCCACGATCTCCTCCAAGCGGGCGATCTGCTGCTCGAACGTCGCTTTCTTTCCGCTCATCTCGTCTCCTCCTTCACATAGGGCCTGTCAACTGTGGCGGTGAACCCGCCCTCTCCCAGGGTCACGGATACTTGGTCCCCAGTGGCAACATCTCGATAGCTCTTCAAGATATCTCCTTCTGTACCCCGGACCACCGCATAGCCGCGCCCCAAGACCTTGAGCGGGCTCATGGCGTCCAAAGATGCAGCCAGTGCAGCGAACCGCTGCCGCTTCCGCCCCAGGAGGGCAGCAGACAGGTCCCCGAGCCGCTGCTGGATGTGGAGCAGTTCCATCCGCTTGTCCTGGACATAGGCCATCTGGTCGGTCATCACCCGCTTCTTTGCCAGGGTCTCCAGTCTCTGCCGAAGACTGTCCAACCGCTGGCGCTCTCCCTGCTCCATCCGTTCCCGGCAGCCCCGCAGCCAGCGCAGCAGTTCCGTTTGGTCAGGGACTGCGATCTCTGCCGCATTGGAAGGCGTGGAAGCCCGCACATCTGCCACGAAGTCAGCGATGGTCACATCCGGCTCATGGCCGACGGCGGAGATGATCGGAGTCTGGCAGTCATAGATGGCACGAGCCACACGCTCATCATTGAATGCCCAGAGATCCTCCATAGAACCGCCGCCGCGGCCGGTGATGATCACATCGCCAATCTTCCAGCGGTCTGCATAGCGGATGGCGCCCGCAATCTCTGGAGGAGCCTCTGCCCCTTGGACCCGTACTGGCAAAAGGATGACTTTTGCGATGGGATAACGCCGGCGCAGGATGCGGATCATATCATGGACCGCAGCACCAGCAGCAGAGGTGACCACCGCGATCCGCTCTGGATAGAGCGGGAGGGGCTTCTTATGAGCAGCGTCGAAGAGCCCCTCGGTATAGAGCCTAGCTTTGAGCTGTTCGAATGCCACTGCCAAATCGCCCGCTCCCTCTGGCATCAGGCTATCACAGTAGAGTTGATAGGCGCCATCTCTCGGGAACACCGTGATGCGGCCAGTAGCCACCACTTTCATCCCGTTCTCCGGCCGAAAACGCAGCCGGCCTGCGGCACTTTTGAACATGACGCAGCGCAGCGCGCCCTCCTGGTCCTTCAATGTGAAATAATGGTGTCCAGATGGATACATCTTATAATTGGAGAGCTCGCCGCGGACGGATATCTTCGAGAGCACTGGCTCGCCGTCCAGCAGCAGCTTGATCAATTGGTTCACTTCGGTGACACCGAAGACATGCTGTTCCATAGAGGCTCCTCCTTGTCACGGGGATGGCCGTCCGGTGAGATGTCCGGCACTACAGCCCTTCTGGTCTGGATAGAAAGCGGGAAAAAGCAGAGCCGGACAGCGGTCTGCACCGCGTCCCGCTCTGCTGATCTCGTCCCGGTCAGGCCATCTCCTGGCGTACGAAACTCCCGAGTATCCCGTTGATGAACTTCACAGTTTCCGCTGTCTCGTACTTTTTGGCGATCTCCACGGCCTCGTTGATAGAAACACCGCTGGGGATATCTGGCATATAGAGGATCTCGTACATCGCCACCCGCATGATCGCTGAGGCCACCAGAGGGATGCGGTCGAACCGCCATCCCTTGGCATATTTATCGATATAGCCATCCAGCTCCGCCCCGTGTTCGTCCACGCCCTTCACAAGACGCCGGATATACGCCGCCTGCTTTGCATTCGGCGCCTCCGCATACAGAGCGTCCTCGCCGGCCAGCGCGGCGAAAGCACTCTCTGTCAGGCGGCTGTCCAGCAACTCGTCGACAGAGCGGTCCGTGAAACTCAGCTCATAGGATAGATGGATCGCGATCTCCCGCGCGGTATTCCGTACCATAAAACAAATTCGTCCTTTTCTCTCTTGTAGGATGGCGCTGCGCTCAAGCCATGGTCACGCCGCCCACATGGATGTTCACAGCCCCGACAGGGCAGCCAGTCATGGCTTCCACCGCAGAGATGACCGCCTTTTGGGCATTCTCCGCCACCTCAGGGATGGGATGGCCATACTGGACCGTCAGATATACGTCCAGCACCAGAGCGGTGCCCGTCATATCGATCCGCACACCGCGCGTGCCCTTCTGAGCATTCTTCTTGTTGTTCACCAGGTCTGTGACGCTGCCCAAGTTCGTCATCATACCAGATACGCCCTCCACATCACGGACAGCGCCCACGGTGATGGCGGCGATGACCTCTTCCGATATATTGATGCTCCCATTCTCCTCAGGAAGCGTCATGTATTCTCTGCTCTCGCCCATCGTCATCGTTTCTCCTTACATAGTATCCTTTGTGTGACCGAATACTCCTAGGTCGTTATTTTACCATGGACCACTAAAAAATACAACAGCTAATTTGCCGCCATGATTTTGATGGCACTGGCAGGATACCCTGTCTCCGTTATGGTGATGTCCGTGATCTTAGCTACATCCTCCGCCGTCAATTCGCCCTCTTTGGAGACCACCACGCTGATGCTGTCATCTCCCATGAAGGCCACGCAGTCAGTATAGCCCTTGGCTGTGACCAGATTCTCGATCTGGGCTTCTGCCAGTGTATAAGATGCCAGCACTTGGATGCCCTCAGACGCCTCGTTGGCCACGCTCTGTTCCGCGCCTTCCTGGGCCGCGGCTTCCTGTAAGAGAGAGATGGCATTGTCCCGCGCCTGCTGGCGGGTCAGTCGGGCGGAGGCGAAATAGTCCGCTCCGCTGTACACCGTCTCTTCATCCAGGGCGGCTGTCTCTGTCCCTTCGTCCGTCTCTTGCCCTGAGACCAATGCCGCCTCACCCAGGACCTTACCGCTGGCCTCTTCCACCGCCTGTTCGCTGCTGGACATCCAATTCAGCGCCACCGCTGCACACACCAGCACCGCCATCACGGCCACTACCGCGTTCCGTCTCCATCTTGTACTCATGGGTCGTCTCCTCCTCCATATGATCACTGCCATCTTGCGACCGTGATGCGGTCGCTGCTCAGCCCGGTCAGGGCGGACACGGCCTGAGTCACGGCCAACTTCACGTCTGCCTGGTCGCCGCCCTCGCAGACCACCAGCGCGCCTCGATATGTGGGATAAGAGGTCTCCACCACTATCGGTGCTTCGCTGCTGCCGCTCCCTATCAGGACGGTCTCCGTGGTCCTGGACCAGTCTTCCGGCGACTGCCCAGACCCGCTGTAAGAAGCTTCCTGATCCCGGGCCAGACGGCGCTCTCCATCCGTATCCACCGTCAGCATCAATTCCAGCTTCCCTACCCCGCTGATCTTGGAGAGGATGGTCTCCATCTCTCGTTCCACCTCGTCTTTCTGGATCGGTGCCGCTTGCGCCACTGAGCTGCTCTCCCCATTGGTCCCGGACGTCCCACTCGGCCATAGCAGCAGCACGACGCCCACCAGCACGATCAGCGCGATGTATTTGTACTTGTCCCATGCTTTCCGCACTCCTTCAGTCTTCATCGTCCATCCATACCTGCCTCTCTCGAGGGATGCCCAGTCCTTCTTCGATGTATCCCGCCAACGCTTCTGATGTCGGGCCGCTCACTTCTACCGCCCATGGGATGGGTGTCCCATCGGGTCCCGGCTTTGTCTGGACCTTGGCTGTTATATGCAGCCCAAGCTCGGTCCCTTTGACCGATATATATGCCCCGGTCTGTTCTGCTATGCGCGCAGCTAACGCAGCATCTTCTGCGCTCTCTAATTCCTCGCGCCGCTCCTCGATGGCCTCTGCATAGTCTCCGATATCCAGCTGCAGCTGTCCGATGTCTGCCCGCAGCACCGGCTGGAGCAAGGCCGCCAAGAGGATCAGCCCTCCGGTGAGGCTGGCGATTTTCCGGATGACGCCCTCCGGGACGAGGACCTGTGCGACCGCCAAGAGCATAGACACTGCCACCACGGACACCAGCCATTCCCGCACTGCCCCGATCATGATGGCGTCACCGCGGCCACAGAGGCCAGCACGGAGATGAGCAGCAGCAATGCGCAGCTCCCAGTCATTCCAAGGACCAGTCCAAAAGCGCCGCCCAAACCATCGATGAGCTTACACAGGCTGGGCGCCCCAACGGTGGTTGCCAGGAATGCCGTGAGCTTATAGAGGAGATATTGGACCCCCAGCTGTAAGAACGGATAGGCACAGGCGGCCAAGATGGCGAGGGTCCCGAACACGCCGATGGTACTGCTCAGCATCCCGGCTCCGGCCAACACAGTCTCTGCCGCTTCCGCGATGATGCCGCCTACTACGGGCACCACGCCGCTGATGGCAGCCTTGGTCACTTTCACTGCGGCGCCATCGGCTGCTCCGGAGACCACATGGACCACCGAGAGATAGATGGTGAAGAGCAGGAGCGACGTGCATAAGATCCATGTGATGCCTTTTTTCAATACTTCGGCGATGGCACCAAGGCGCCCCTCCGGCAGCATGGCCGAAGCAGTGATGGCTCCGATATACAGATAGACCAGCGGCATCAACAGCCCATCGATGAGACGCAGCAATAGATCCACGAAAAATACAGACGCCACTTGCTGGACCGTTGCGGTAGTCACCGCACCGCTGGCCGCCGTTGCCGCCGCCAATGCCGGCAGCAGGACCCGCGAGAAATCCGAGAGTTCCTGGATGGTCTGGCTCCCTAACCCCAAAAGACTGTCCAGACTTCCAGCCGTCGCAAAAGTGACGGATAGTGCTCCTGCCATCGGCAGGAACATGGAGGCCTTCCCGCCCGTGCCATGGTCGAGTCCCTCTATCGCTCCGCATAGCACCACCACCAGCAGCACAGACGCAGCGCCACGGATACGCTGGCGCAGGATCTCTCCCGCACTTTCTGATATACGGTCCAATATCCTCTGGATGCCTCCGGTCAGCCCATCTTCGCCAGAGAGATCCACGTCCTCCAACAGCGCCTGTGTCCCGTCTGGCAGAGCCTGCTCCAAGTCTTGCGGCAGCTCTTCTGCTTGGACATGGACCGTCAACATCATCAGGACGGATAGCAGGATGAGGAAATTTTTCATCACATCAGCTCCAGTAATAGGTCCAATACCGCCCGCAGCAGCGGGAGAGCTACCACGAGGGCGCATACCGCTCCTGCTGTCTCCACCACCGATGCCAAAGCCGATTCCCCCGCATCCCGGCAGAGACCGCCTCCCACCTTCACCACCAGCGCGATGCCGATCGTCTTATAGAGCGGGACGAATATATCCGGTGAGAGTCCGCTCTGCGTCCCCAGCTCCGTCAAGAAAGCCGTCAGATATCCAACGGCCTGTCCCAGGAACAGCAGGACGACTACCACCGCCGCCAATGTCAGGAGCAGGGCCGACTCAGGGCTCCCCTTTTTCACGACCAGTGCCAACAGCGCCCCGATCACGCACAGGCCGGTGATCTGGATCGCCTGCTCCATATCAGAACTGGAACAGGTCCTTGATGAGCGCGAAGAGATCACTGATCTCTTGCACCATCATCATCAGTACCACCACCAGACCAGCCAACGTGGTCATCATGGCCTGCTCCTCCCGCCCGGACCGCACCAGGAGTTGGTTCAGCACTGCCACGAGGATCCCGATAGCAGCGATCTTGAAGATCAGATCCACATCCATATCATCGCCCCCTCATATCAGTATGATCACCAACAGCGCTGCGGCCGAGAGACACAGAGCCGTGGCCCGCTTTTCCCGCTCCGCCCGGACACGATGCTTCTCCTCTAGGCTACGCCCCAACCATAGGCGGGCCAACGCGATGGCCTGCGTCACGCGTTCCTCGTCCCCGCTCAGCCCGAGCGCACATTCGGCCAGGGCCGCCCGCTCCTGCGCCCCAAGGGGCAGCGTTTCTACGCCCCGCCGCCAGGCGATATCTGCAGCTTCTCCCTGCTTGATCGCGTCAGCCAGGTCCTGGAAAAATACCCCAACAAGGCCATCTCGGTCTTTGCCCAGCCTGTCCAGCAAGCGGGGCAAGGGCGTCCTAGCCATACGGATCTCCTGACTCATCTGCTCTAAGGCTGCCAGCAGCTCGGAAAGCGTGTCCAGCTCCAGCCGGCATGCAGCTATCTGTTCCCGCCTGGCCAACAGGCCCCCCGCCAAGATCAAAAGGCTCCCCAGCATCTTCAACATGGGAGCTCCTCCACAGTGTAGGTCCGCTCGCTGCCATCACGGTGGATACACACTGCCAGGCGGAACACCCGTTGCTTCAGAAGCTCTGCGTACAATGGCCGTTCCAGGAGCTCTGCAGTGCTCCCGGCATGGATGGTAGCCAACAAGCGCACGCCACATCCAGCCGCCATGGCTACCGCGCGCAGGTCCTCTTGGACGGTGATCTCATCTACGGCGATGACCTGTGGATTCATAGCCCGCAGGACCATCGGGATACCCAGCGCTTTGGGGCACGCCTCCAGCACATCGGTGTGGGGCCCCACATCCATCTGGGGTTCTCCCTGATAGACCACCGCCACCTCGCCCCGTTCATCGATGAGGGACACCCGTTGCGGACCATAGGACGCCGCCCCAGTCGAGATGCATCGTACCAAGTCTCGCAGGAAGGTGGTCTTCCCGCCCCCTGGCGGAGAGAGGATCAGGGTACTCTGGAACATCCCCTCCCGGAACAGAGATGGCGCAGCTCCCTGTGCGATCCCGGGGAATTCGCGGGCGATGCGGATAACCGCCGAAGAAAGGTCCCGAAGGTTCGTGTTCACACCATCTTTCATCACCGCTGTGCCGCAGAGTCCCACGCGGAAGCCGCCACGGACAGAGAGATACCCTTCCCGCAGGGTCTCTGCGGCCGCGTAGCGAGAGAATTCCGTGGCCAAGTCACACAGCATCTCCAGCTCCTCTGGCTCCACCACGGCATCCGATCCCCGCTCTCCGTCTGGCAGCAGCACTGTGAAGGGTCGCCCGACTCGAAGGCGGAACTCCTCCGCGAGCTGCTGTTCCCGCGGCGGGAGCGCCAAGGCCAGCCGCCGCAGCCGCCCAGGCAGGAATGCTGCTGCCTCACCATAGCGCGATATCTCATGTTCCATTTGCAAGGGATCTCCCCCTTTCTTTCGTTGTTCCACTCTATGATGGCTCGTCCGCTCTTATGCCACCTCGCTGAGAAAATGGAAACAGAGAGGGGACTTGATATTTTGCCGCGGGGCTACTATGCTTGATAGATAGAACGTGTGTTTTCCAGTGCGGCGGGAGACATCCGTGCGCACGCACCGGTGGCCTCAGGCAGGAGACGACGGATGATAGAGGCGCACAGAGGAACGAAAGAGGGGCAGAACAGATATGAAGCAGGAGATATCTCTGCATCGACACGCACTGCTGGCCGTGAGCTGGCAGCTGATCTCGGCGGCCTGTCTGCTGCGGATCGGAGGGGATCCATCATGGCAAAGCTGAGGAAGATGCTGGGCAGGGCCGACTCTGCAGAGGGTATCGCACTGATGGCCTTGATGGACACGCAAAGCACGCATACTCTGGCAGCTTGGGCCGTGCGGTATGCCAAAGAACGATATATGCCATTGTGCACGCAGCTGTGCCCTGATGAGACTCGTCTGATGCAGGCGGTAGATGCCTGCGGAGAGCATCTGGCAGGCCGGATGAGTCTGCGGACGCTCCAGCCCGTCCTACGGCAAGCGGCTCAGGCGGGACGGGAAATGGAAGGGCCAGTGGCACAGGCCGCGGCTCGAGCCGTAGCCACGGCCTGTGCCGCAGTCCGGACGCCTACCAGTGCCTTAGGTGCTCTCTTCTATGGGGCGGCTGCCATCGCGTACCATCAGGCGGGCACCGGTCAGACTCCGGAAGTCTATGATACCATCGCCCGTGAAGAGTTCCGCCGCGCTCTGGAGTCTCTCCAAGCTGTTGCCATCCCCAACGAACAGCATCCGGCCCATCTCGTCTGGAACTGCTGAGCTGGTACGCGCTCATGATCTGATGCGTAGATCTGCTCTCGCATCGTCCAGATGCATAAATGAGAAGGACTGCCCTGCTCATGATGAGCAGGACAGTCCTTCTCGCTGATAGGGCCACTCGTTCATTGGTTGCGCTGGTAGATGGCCCATAGGCCATCCATCAGCAGGTGCTTGTCATAGATGATCTCGTTCCGACAGTAGCGCACGATCACAGGGGCGTTTCCGCCTGTTGCCACCACTGTCACCTTCCGTCCAGGGAATTCCGCGCGGATCCGGTCGATGACTCCATCCAGCATGCCGGCCGTCCCATAGACGATCCCAGAACGCATGCAGTCCTCCGTCGTCTTCCCGATGAGCGTCTTCGGATACTGGATCGAGATGGCTGGGAGTTGGGCAGTCCGGCGGCTGAGCGCCTCCAAAGACACGTTCACCCCGGGCAGGAGCATCCCGCCCTCATAATTGCGCCCTTCGGAAATGACGCCGATGGTCGTGGCGGTCCCCATGTCGATCGTGATGATGGGCGGCTGGAACTTCTCCAACGCAGAGACCGCGTCTGCCACGATGTCCGCTCCCACTTGGCTCTGGACCGCCAAACGGATGTTCAAGCCCGTTTTCACGCCAGGTCCGACTACCATGGGGGGCTTTCCCAGCAGACGACCCAAGGCCTTCTCCATCATGAAATTGAGCGGAGGGACCACGCTGCATAAGATCGCACCGGTGACATCCGAAAAAGAGTAGTGATACAGTGTGAACAGGTTCATCAGATCCACACTGATCTGATCGGCAGTCTTGCGGCTGTCCGTATCCAGAGATGCCAAGAACCGCAGGTCCTTATTTCGCCCAAACAGCCCCACAGAGGTGGTGGAATTGCCGACATCGATGGCAAGCAGCATGGAGCATCTCCCCTTTCATCTCTCGTATAGCTTCTTTTTATGGTATCACGACTTTTATCTCCTTGCAAGGCCGGGAAAATTTTCGATGAAATGTCCGAAAATGGGAAGCGATCGACGCTGATCTCTGCTATACTGGTCCATAAGAGGTGATGAGATGGAATTTCTCTATGGAGAGACAGAATTGGCACATCTGCGGGCGCGGGATGCCAAGCTGGGCGCAGCGATCGATCGGATCGGACATGTGCATCGGGAGGTGGAGACGGACCTCTTCGCTTCTGTGATCCACCATATCATCGGACAGCAGGTCTCCATGGCTGCCCAACGGACCGTCTGGCAACGTTTCCAGGCGGCTGGTCTCGTTACGGCAGAGGCGGTGTGTGTATGCACAGAAGATCAGATCCAAGCCCTTGGCACCAGCCGCCGGAAGGCTTCCTATATCTTGGACTTCGCTCAGCGGGTGCGTACCGGCGATTTCGATGTGGATGCCCTTTCAGAAATGGATGATGCCGCTGTCTTGGATGCACTCACCTCGCTCCGCGGGATCGGTCCTTGGACGGCTGAGATGCTGATGATCTTTTGCCTCCAGCGTCCAGACGTGGTGAGCTGGGGCGACCTTGCCATCCTGCGCGGCATGCGGATGCTCTACCGCAGACGTTCCATCGACCGCAAGACCTTCGACCGGTTCCGCAGGCGTTACAGCCCATACGGTACTGTGGCGAGCCTCTACCTCTGGGCCATCGCCTGTGGCGCCCTGCCGGAGCTGACAGATCCAGCAGCACCCAAACGGAAAGGAAGCGAGAGTCCATGACAGATGCTCTGCGCTGGCGCGCAGTCCTAGACAGTGATCCCCGCTTCGACGGCACTTTCTATTATGCTGTCACATCTACCGGCATCTTCTGCCGCCCTTCCTGTCCATCCCGTCCGCCCCGGCGAGACCGGGTGCGGTTCTTCCCGACGCGGGAAGCTGCGCTCACGGCAGGATTCCGGCCCTGTAAGCGATGCCGCCCAGACTTGGCGGACTTCTCCCCTGGTGCAGAGACGGCCGCAGCTGCGCTGGACGTGCTGCAAGCCAATTTCCGAGATCCAGAGGCCCTTGAGACAGCTCTGGATGGACTGGGCATCTCCCGCCGCCGACTGTCGGCCCTGTTCCGCGAGGCCTATGGCACGACTTTGAGCGAATGTCTCGCTGGACTCCGGACCACAGACGCCTGCCGACTGCTGCGGGAGACAGCGCTGCCTGTGACACAAGTGGCCGGGGAGGCTGGATTCGGGAGCCCATCCTCCTTCTACCGGACGTTCCACGCTAGGATGGGCTGTTCTCCGAGTGAATATCGAACGAAGGAGGGATCTCCATGACTATCTATCTGACCACGCTGCCCTCTCCTGTGGGCGAGTTGACTCTAGCCGCTGATGGAGCGGCTCTCACCGGACTTTGGATGGAAGGGCAAAAATACTTTGGGGCAGGTCTTCCAGAAACTGTACAGGAAGAAAACTTGTCAGTATTCCAGGAGGCCAAAGCCTGGTTAGCGGCGTATTTCGCCAGGGCGCCCCTCCCTGCCTTGCCGCCGCTGGCCCCCCATGGCAGTCCCTTCCGTCAGGCAGTGTGGCGCCTTCTACTGGAGATTCCCTATGGCACTGTCACCACCTACGGCGCTCTGGCACAGAAGCTGCGCCAGCAAGGGATCTCCGCAGCAGCCCAGGCCGTTGGCGGCGCCGTGGGCCATAATCCCATCTCCATCCTGATCCCCTGTCACAGGGTGGTCGGGAGCGACGGCAGCCTGACGGGCTACGCCGGCGGTGTGGAGAAGAAGCGGTATCTACTGGAGTTAGAGGGGACTGACATGTCGGGACTCTACATCCCCACTCGGGGGACAGCGTTGTGAAGCAGAGCAGGAGACTAGACGATATGGGACATCAACAGAAGAAGGACTTCTTTCTCCCAAAGTCTTCCGGCGGCTATGATGCCTCGAAGGCGCCAGGACCGCCCGGGGCCTTCCACTGCCCCTGCTGTGGATACCGGACGTTCCCGGTCCCGCCAGAGGATGCTCTGGCCTATATTTGCCCGGTCTGTATGTGGGAAAACGACGTGTTCACCACTTCACCGGACGCGCCCAGCGATGAGAATCACGGTCTAACGCTGGATCAGGGGCGGAAAAATTTTCATGTATATCGAGTGTGCGATCCCCGCCTGGCCCCATATGCCCGCCCACCGAAGCCGGAAGAATTTCCCTGAGGGGGCGAATGCGTTCCTGGACCTCGACGATGGCTGGCACCCTGCCGCGGGGATCAGCCACTAAGCCTGCTGCCCCCCCTGCGAGAATGGACCTCTGCAGGAGCTGCCAAACCAAAGGACGCCGGAGATATCCGGCGTCCTTTTTCCTGCAGGCATCACAGGATGATACAGATCAGCCCCCCACTGCCCTCGTTGATGATGCGGGTGAGGGTCTCTTGGAGCTTTTTCCGCGCATCTTCCGGCATCCGTTTGAGCTTGGCCTGCAAGTCTTCATTCACCAATTCATGGAAACTCCGACCAAAGATGTTGGACTGCCAGATCTTGCTGGTGTCTCCTTCGAACTCTTGGAGCAGATAATTCACCATGTCCTCAGACTGTTTCTCATTGCCGACGATCGGCGAGACGGCAGTCTCGATGTCCGCCCGGATCATATGGATGCTGGGTGCACTGGCCTTCAGACGCACGCCATAACGGCCACCCTGCTTCATGATCTCTGGTTCCTCCAGCTTCAGCTCGTCGATACCGGGTATCACGATGCCGTAGCCCGTTTCCCGCACGTCTTTGAGCGCGCCAGCCACCTTGTCATATTCCGTCTTCACTGCAGCCAACTTCGTCAGCAGGCTCATCAGGTCTCCATCGTCCCCCACCTCGAAGCCGGACTGCTCAGAAAGCGTTTTGTAGAACAGCTCACGCGGCAGTGTCAGTCTGGCGGCAGCCACGCCGGTGCCCAGGTCGATGGCCGTGATCTTCGCCTCGCTGATATCCGCATGATCTCCCAGGGCGGCGATGACTCCTTCCACCTCCCGGATGTGGCGGAGCTGCGCGGTGTTCTGACGGACGGCGTCGTATAATCCCGCCTTGATCGGGTGGCTTGCCGGAAGCGCGTCTACCCAAGGCGGAAGGAATATGTCCAACTCCTGCATCGGGAACTCATAGAGAACGGCCTTCAAAATGGACGCCACCGCATCCTCGTCCAGCTCCAGGCAGTTCACCGCCATACAGTTCACTTCATAGCGGGAAGTGATATCTCTCGCGATAGCCTGAGCGCGGTCGCTTTTCGGATCTGCTGAGTTCAGCAGGACGATGAAGGGCTTCCCGAGTTCCTGGAGCTCTCGGATGACCCGCTCTTCCGCTTCCAGATAGTCTTCGCGCGGGATGTCCGCCACCGTGCCGTCTGTCGTGATGACGATCCCGATGGTGGAGTGCTCGGTGATGACCTTCCGCGTCCCGATCTCCGCTGCCTCTGTCATCGGGATCTCATGGTCGAACCAGGGCGTGGTGACCATCCGGGGCGTATCGTCCTCGAACTGCCCGATGGCGCCCTTCACCATATACCCTACGCAGTCGATGAGCCGCACAGAGAAAACTGCTCCATCTGGGAGTTGGATCTGTGCCGCCTCCTCTGGGACGAACTTTGGCTCAGCGGTCATGATGGTCCGGCCAGAACCACTCTGAGGCAATTCGTCCCGCGCCCGCTCTTTGCGGTAGACGTTTTCGATGTTGGGGATCACTTGCGTCTCCATGAACCGTTTGATGAACGTGGATTTGCCCGTCCGCACGGGGCCCACCACGCCGATGTAGATATCCCCAGCGGTGCGGGTGGCGATATTCTGATAGATACTGGTATTCATAGCATCCCGTCCTTTTTCCGCTCCATAGTCTTGTTCCATCTCTATGTCCGGGAGCGGTGAAGTATGACGGCCCGTCTTGTTTTGGAGAAGATGCACAAATTCTGGTGTTCCGCTTCTATGTTCTTAGCCTGTTTTGTGGCTTTACACAGAGAATTTAGTATGGTAAACTGCTAACGTAATGAAACGGACGGGTCGACCGTTCGGAGATTTGGAGGATCGACGATGAAAAAGATGAAGAAGCTCTGGGCGGCGTTGCTGGCTCTGGCCATGGTGTTCTCTCTGGCCGCCTGCGGCGGGAACACCACGGAGGAGGACACCACTACCGACGACCAGACCACGGAGGAAGAAGTCCCCGGCGACACCGCCTCTGAGAGCGACCTGGCCTACGTCCAGGATAAGAGCACCCTGGTGGTGGGCATCACCTATTTCGCCCCTATGGACTATAAGGAAGAAGGCAGTGACGAGTGGATCGGCTTTGACGCCGATATGGCCAAGGCCTTTGCCGAGAGCCTGGGCGTCACCGTGGAGTTCCAGGAAATCACCTGGGACTACAAAGTGGAGGAGCTGAGTTCTCGCGCCATCGACTGCGTGTGGAACGGCATGACCCTCACCGACGACGTGGTGGCTGCCATGGGTACTTCCACCCCCTACTGCACCAACTACCAGACCCTGGTCTACTCCGCTGACCGGGCCGCGGAGTTTGAGGGCCTGACCAGCCTGGAGGGCCTGAACATCGCCGTGGAGTCCGGCTCCGCCGGCGAGGATGCCGCCGAGGCCCTGGGTGCCACCACGGTTCCGGTCCAGGCCCAGTCCAACGCCCTGATGGAGGTCTCCGCCGGTACGTCCGACGCCGCCGTCATCGACGTGCTGATGGCCGCTGAGATGACCGGTGAGGGCACCAGCTACAGTGACTTGGTCTACAGCCTGAATCTGAACGAGGCCCAGGACCTGCCCTCTGAAGAGTACGGCGTGGGCTTCCGGCAGGGCTCCGAGCTGGTGGACGCTTTCAACACCTTCTGGGCAGAAAAGGTCGCCGACGGTACCGTGTTGGAGACCGCCACCACCTATGGCCTGCAGGACGCTGTGATCCTGGAGTGAGTTTTCCCCTGCGGACCTTCACAAAAGCAGAGCGCGCGGTGCGCGCTCTGCTTTTCGGCGGCTTTCCCCTCTATCACACCTACCTTGAGAGGACGATACCATGATTGAATTTTTCACCTCCAGCACATTCCAGACCGTGCTGTCCGCTCTGAACAGCGGCTTTCTCAAGACGCTCCAGCTGTTCTTCATCACCCTCATCGGCGCGCTTCCACTGGGCCTTATCATCAGCTTCGGCTCCATGAACCGCTGGGCGCCTTTTGCCCGACCAGTCCACTGGTCCCTGAAACGGCAGAAGCGCGGGCCAGGCCGCATCGCCAAAGCCCTCATCGCCTTCCGGCCCATCCGCCTCATCTGCCGCCTGGTGGTCTGGGTCATCCGGGGCACGCCTCTGGTGCTGCAGATCATCGCGCTGTTCTATGTGCCCGGCATGGAAAAGTGGTTCAACTGGCCCAGCGGTGAGTCTGGCCGCATGATGGCCGTGTGCGTGGCCTTCATCATCAACTACGCCTGTTACTTCTCCGAGATCTACCGGGGCGGGATCCAGGGAGTCCCCAAGGGCCAGCAGGAGGCCGGTGAGGTCCTTGGCATGACCAAGGCTCAGATATTCCGCCACATCACCCTGTTGCAGATGATCAAGCGTATCGTTCCCCCCATCTCCAATGAGATCATCACCCTGGTGAAGGACACCTCTCTGGCCCGGGTCATCGCCTTGCAGGAGGTCATCTGGATGGGCGAGTCCTTCATGAAGGGCAACTCCGGCATCGCGGGCCTGGTGTGGCCCCTGTTCTTCACCGCCGTCTACTATCTGATCTTCAGCGGCATCGTCACGGTGCTGC
>CALXDL010000105.1 GCA_944387055.1 uncultured Oscillospiraceae bacterium | reverse complement strand
CCTGGACCAGGTGGACGCGGCGGCGGTGTATGTCAACGCCTCCACCCGCTTCACCGACGGCGGCGAGTTCGGCCTTGGGGCAGAGATCGGCATCTCCACCCAGAAGATGCACGCCCGGGGCCCCATGCGCCTGGAGGAGCTGACCAGCTGCAAATACATCATCTACGGCGAGGGACAGGTGCGCTGAAGGGGCGCACCTGCCCGCAGGCCCCGCACAGGGGACAGAACGGAAGGAGCAGACGGATATGACGACATTTGGATTCATCGGCACCGGCAACATGGGCGGCGCCCTGGCCCGGGCGGCCCGGAAGCGGCTGCCCGGCGAGGCGGTGATGCTGGCCAACCGCACGGCGTCCAAGGCCGAGGCCCTGGCCCAAGAGCTGGGCTGCCGGGCCGTGGACAACGAGACCGTCGCCAGCGAGGCGGATTACATCTTCCTGGGAGTCAAGCCCTACATGGTGGCATCCTTGCTGGAGGAGATCGGACCGGTGCTGGCAGCGCGGACGGACCGCTTCGTACTGGTCTCCATGGCGGCGGCCCTGACCATCCAGGACCTGCGGGAGCGGGGCTGCGGGGACTTCCCCGTCATCCGCATCATGCCCAACACCCCCTCCGCCGTGGGGGAGGGCGTCATCTTCTACACCTGCGGCGGCGTCACGCCGGAAGAGGAGGCCGTGTTCCTGGAGGACATGGGGGGCGCCGGGCGGCTGCTGCCCCTGGACGACCACCTGATGGACGCCGGCAGCGCCGTGGCCGGCTGCGGCCCGGCCTTCGTGGATCTCTTCATCGAGGCCATGGCGGACGGCGGCGTGGCCTGCGGACTCCCCCGTCCCATGGCACTGGAATGCGCCGCCCAGACGCTGATCGGCACTGCCCGGCTGATGCTGGAGACCGGCCGCCATCCCGGCGCACTCAAGGACGCTGTCTGTTCCCCCGGCGGCTCCACCATCCAGAGCGTCCGGGCACTGGAGGCAGGCGGCTTGCGCAGCGCGGTGATGGAGGCGGTGATCGCCGCCTATGAGAAGAGCGCGGAGATGAAGTGAACAGCACAGGGCCGGAGGCAGCCGCCTCCGGCCCTGGTATGTTTTCCCAGGGCGGATCATACTGCGAAGGCAGCAACGGAAAGAAATCATAATCACTGGCGTGCCGGTGGTTTGAACGGGTCCCCTTAGAGCCTATTACCAGCAGAGCCTATAGGCTCACAACGATTCCTTTGCCCGCATGGAGCGTCCTGCCTCTATTCAAATAGCTGTAGGGTGCTCCACATTCTTTTCTAAAATTTGTTCCTTTTTCTCTCCATCGTTTTTTACTTGTTCCTCGCTTCGCTCGGATATTTTTCCGGGCATAGCTAAAGTTTTTTGCGACCACCGGCAATACCGGTGGTCCTCTTCCACACGAAAACAGCCTATACCGGGGAGGACGAAACGTTTTCCGGTATAGGCTGTTCCCATATGGATGAGAAATCAATCTTATCTTCGATGCTCTTCATTTGAAGACAGCTTCTCAGCAAGGATATCACCCAAAGAAAGTCGGAGCTCTTCCAAGATGCCCTGGATCTGCGGAGTAATCGCTTTGCTTTGATGAAGTACCAGCTGTACATACTGCGACCAAGTCCAGTCTTGGACTGCGATCCGGCAAAGACGTCCCGCCTGGATAGAGGACTGGACCGTATAGAGAGGCAGGACCGATAGAAAAAGTCCCTGCTCCACCAGCCTGCGGGCGGTATCTGCACTCTGCAGCCGGAGGAAAGGCTGGCATTCCAAGTGATGGCTGGCAAGCGTCTGTTCGAACTGCCTGCTGTAGGGCGCAGAGGCCTCCATCAAAATAAGCTCTTGTTCTGAAAGCATCTTCAAAGAAATCGTTTCCCGCTGTGATAAGGGATGAGACGGGTTTGCGACCAGCACGATAGGGATCTCGACCATATCCCAGATGATCCATCCTGAAGCGCTCAGAGCGTCGCCGATCAGACACGCCGCATCTAAAAGGCCATGCTGGAGAAGCTCCAGCAGAGCCACTGTGGAGTCTATGGTCAACTCTAAGTGGACTTTTGGAAATCTGCGATGATAGCGAAGCAGCGCGTTATCTATCGACAACTCAGAGAGGGAGTCCGTCAAGCCGATCCGGATCGTGCCCTCCAGGACCTCATCAGATCTCATGAAGTTTTCTATCTGCAAAACGGTCGCAATGATTTGGCGGGCATAAGGCAGCAGGGCCTCACCATAGGAGGTGAGGAAAACGCCACGGCCGATACGGTCGAATAACGGAAATCCTATCTCGTGCTCCAATTGTTTGATCTGTGCGCTGACATTGGACTGCGAATAGCCCAACTCTTCAGATGCTTTTGTGAAATTCTGCAGTGAAGCAACTCGGAGAAAGGTATTGAGATTTCGAATTTCCATAATTTCTGCCTCCTCAATTGTATCATAACAGATTTTTGCCGATAATCAATCATAAATTTTGATCGATATAATAAGATCTATTTGTTTTATAAAAGTCATCTCATCCAGTATAATGAGGACAACAAGGGAAGCCGCTATGCTGATCGTAAGGTCAGATAAGGCAATAAAACAAACTGCTGCGGCCAGCCGCATGGGACGCTTGAAAAGGACGTCCCATTTCGGGAATTGCATGATAAGAGGTTTGACCTCGGTGAAGACTCGACCGATAGGGGAAAGATTGGCTGTATGTATAGCAGACAGTCTAAAATATAAAACATGAAGAGAGGAAGACAGACATGGCAGAAAAATTCTTTGCTCCCATCAGCGGTATTTGCAGCTTCGGCGGCATCCCTATCCACGAGGATCTGGATACCCTCGCCAGTACTGGCGCGGATATCGCTGTCCTGGGCGTTCCCAACGACCTGGGGACCTGTTGGCACAACGGCTCCAAGTTTGGCCCCAAGCGCGTCCGGGAATCTTCTATGGTGTTCACGCCTGGGATCGACGGCTGCTATGACTGGGAGCGGGACGAGGTCTATCTGGGCGAAGACTGCAAGCTGGTCGACTGCGGCGATGTGACGATGGTCACCGGAGATCTGCTGGAAAACCACAAAAGGACCGAAGAAGCCGTGCGGAAGATCGTCAAAAGCGGCGCGATCCCCGTCATTATCGGGGGTGATCACGCAGTCACGATCCCCGTGGCGAAAGCGATGGACTCCTATAAGAATATCTGCGCAATCCAGTTTGACGCGCATCTGGATTGGTCTTTTGCCCCCGGCGGCCAGAAATACTCCCACAACAGCCCCATGCGCCGCATCTCTGAGATGGAGCATTTTGATAGAATGGTCCAGATCGGCATCCGTGGCCTTGGCAGCAGCCGGAAGAGCGATTTTGACGACGCAAGAGCCTACGGCAGTGTCCTGATCTCCGCCAAGAAAGCCAACAGCATGACCCCTCAGGAGATTGCGGCCATGATCCCGGACGCAGATTACTACTATGTCACCATTGACATCGATGGCTTTGACGCAGGCATCGCCATGGCCACAGGCACTCCGGCCCCCGGCGGCCTGACCTATGACATCGTCAACGACACCCTGTACGAACTGTGCAAGAAGCGCGGCAAGGTCATCGGATTCGATCTGGTGGAAGTGGCCCCCTCCTGTGACTCTTCCGAGGTCACGGAGCGGACGGCAGCCATGCTGATGGTCAACTTCATGGGCTACATCATGAAAGCGAAGAAGGAAAGAGAAGGCAAGTAAATTTTAGCATCGTATCAATCGTTCCCACCCTCCACGGGTGGGAACGACTAAAAGCGGCATATTTGCAAGAAAAAGGTCTTCAAAAAACGAGATCGGTTTTATCGATAAAAGTATTTTGGCGAAGAGATACGGAGGAAAAGAGATGGAATACATCGATCAGCTTGCCGTGCAGATCGGCGGATATTTCTGGAATATCGTGCTGATGCTGGGCGTGTTCCTGGGGATCTATTACGGCATCCGTCTGCGGTTCGTACAGCTCCGTATGTTCCCGGAAACGCTCCGCCTGATTCATAAGCAGGTTACATCCAAAGAGAAAATAGGTGGTGTCTCCGGTATCCAGGCATTTCTGGTGACACTGGGAGGGGCGATCGGAACAGGCAGCGTAGCCGGTGTAGCTATGGCACTGATCACAGGAGGCCCCGGCGTGGTAGTTTGGCTCTGGGTAATTTGTATCTTGGGCGGCGCGACATCTTTTGCTGAGCATACACTGGGACAGATCTATAAGACGAAGGAAGGAGATATCTTCCGGGGCGGACCTTCCTACTATATGGAAAAGGCGCTTGGCAAGAGATGGATGGGCATTTTTTACGCATTCGTCATGATCATCTCTCTTGGATTTGCTCTGGTAGGCCTTCAGACCAACAGCATCGTGGAGGCGGTGAATGGTGCCGTGGAAGTGCCCCGATTTGCAATCGCACTGATCATCGCCCTTTTGATCGCCCTAATCATCTTCGGCGGAATCAAGCGGATCGCCGAGGTGGCAGAAAAGGGTGTTCCGATCATGGCGGCAGTGTATGTGCTGATGCTGATCGCTGTAATGGTCGTTCGCTGGCAGGATGTTCCGTCAGCTTTTGCCCTGATCTTCCGGGAGGCATTCTCCGCCCGAGCTGTGACCGGGGCGGGATTTACAACGATTGTGATCCAAGGATTTAAGCGGGGCGTGTTCTCAACAGGTCAGGGCCACGGCGATGCGCCCACGACAAACGCCTCCGCTGCTGTTTCCCATCCAATCAAACAGGGCCTTTTGGGTTCCGTAGCCATTTACACCGTCTGCGTCATGTGTACAGTTACAGCTCTGGTCATCGTTTTGACAGGCGTCTACACCGGAACAGATTTGGTAGGCATGGCACTGTCTCAATATGCATTTGTATCTGTCCTTGGAAATTGGGCGGCAATTGTCTTTGCGCTTTGCATGGTCATGTTCTGCTTTACATCAATCATGGCAAATTATTACTGCGGAGAAACTTGCCTGACCTACCTGTCCCACACGATGCGGGGACGCAATCTGTATCGCGTTATTTTTATCGTGATTGTCTTCTTTGGCGGGATCGCTGAAGTACAGCTGATGTGGGATATCGCGGATGTGCTGCTGGCGGTGATGATCATTACAAATATGATTGCCTTGACTCTGCTCGGAAAGCAGGTCGCAGTGACGCTCAAGGATTATGTCCGCCAGAAGAACGAAGGCAAAGATCCTGTTTTCCACGCAAAAGATGCCGGTATCGAAAATGCTGAATGCTGGGAATGACGATCTTCGATCTGTCCGGGGACAAACCTGCGCAAAGCAGGTTTGTCCCCGTTTTTTCATAGCTTCCGCGAAAAACGCCGCACATTCAATCATTTATATCGATCAAATATAGAAATATTATTTGTTTTTCAAATATCAAGCGTTGTGTTATGATGCAAGCAGAAGACAAAACCGTGCGCAAAATCAGTCAGAACAAGGAGCGGATAAACGATGAAAAACGATCTGCACATGGAGACCATCGCAGTTCACGGCGGAACGCGGAGAGATGATGCCTTCGGCGCCATCAACGAACCGATCTACATGACGTCCAACTATCGGATCCCTACAGACGGCACTCCGGTGGACTGGAGCGGTATCCACAGCAACATCTATCAGAGAAACAGAAACGTCAACCAGATGGTGCTTCAGGACAAACTCTGTGCGATGACTGGCGCGGAGGACGGAGCGGTGTTTGCCAGCGGTGTGGCAGCCCTGGCAGCAGTGTTTACCACTTTCCTGAATTCCGGCGACCACGCCATAGTCTCTGAAGTCTGCTACAGCGCCACGAACCTCTTGTTTCGGGAATACCTGCCGAAAAAGTACAACATTGAAGTAACGCTGCTGGACACCGCTGACACCGAGGCTGTACGCGCCGCTGTACGCCCAAACACAAAGCTGATCCACGTGGAGGCCCCGGGCAATCCGACTACCGGCATCAGCGATCTGGATGTCATCGCAGAGATCGCTCACAGTGTTGGAGCACTGATGACTGTGGATGCCACCTTTGCTGGACCTGTCTGCATTTTCCCCCTCCGGCACGGCGCTGACCTAGAGATCCACAGCATGACCAAATACATCAACGGTCACGGAGACTCCCTGGGGGGCTGTGTTTTAGGCCGGACGGAACTGGTCGATCAGGTCAAAGAGCTGGCTATGGTCAACTATGGAGGGATCCTCAGCCCCTTCAATGCCTGGCTGATCGCCCGCGGACTTGCCACTGCGCCCTTGCGGATGAAGCAGCACAGCGCAACGGCCCAGGCAGTCGCGGAATTCCTGGAGTGCTGCCCCGCAGTCCGTTTTGTCTGGTATCCGGGCCTTAAGAGCCATCCTCAGCATGATTGGGCCGTCAAGTACATGAACGGGCAGTATTCCGGAATGATCTCATTTGACATCAATGGCGACGAAAAAGTCCATCAGAGATTCCTGAAGGCTTTGAAGCTGGTGACGCATGCCGTTTCCCTGGGGGATATCGAAAGCCTCATCGTTTACTATGATAGGAACAGTGATAAGCTCCCCCACTATCCAAAAGTCTATCAAGAGGGGTTCTTCCGTTTCAGCGTAGGTTTGGAAAATGCCGAAGATGTGATTGCTGATTTAAAACAGGCTATGGAAGTATGCGGAGCTTTGTGAGCGAGCGCCCATTCCTACGTATGGGCAAAGCCTTTCAGAGAGACCGATATGCCAGATCGCGCGGGTAGGCCAGCTGCCGGCGGCCGTTTGGCGCTCTGCTCCCGTCTCATGAAGCGCGTCGTTCCCGGCGCTGTTGCCGGAAATGTCGCATCCCGATCGTATCCCGCCGCTTGTGCGCGGCCCGCTTCGATCGGACAGGTCCCCTTCCGTGTCTCAGGGCCGGAGGCAGCCGCCTCCGACCCTGGTATGTTTTCCCGGTCCGCCGGGGTCGACAGCGGGCGGACCGGTGTGGTATGATCGTCTCCCATCTATCCGACAGGAGGATCCTTATGGCACGAGACATCATCTTGAACTTGGCCGTCAGCTTAGACGGCTTCATCTGCGACGAGGACGGCGGCTTCGCCTGGATTGGCGGCCAGGGAGACGGCCGCGCCGACACAGCGGACCAGTTCGACTTCGACGCCTTCCTGGCGTCCTGCGACACCATCGTCATGGGGCGGAAGGCCTATGACGACTGCTTCAGCTCCATGGCAGAGGCGGCGGACAAGCGGTTCCTGGTGGCCTCCCGGACGGCGCGCCCTGCAGAGGGCAACGTCTCCTTCCTCTCCGGGGACGTGGTGGCGCAGATCCTGGCGCTCAAGGCCCAGCCCGGCGGGGACATCTGGCTCTTCGGCGGCGGAGAGCTGGCCTCCTCCTTCCTCCGCGCCGGTGCCGTGGACCGGTATATCATCGGCATCCTGCCGGTGATCCGGGGCAGGGGCCGGCGGCTGTTCCTGGAGGGGCTGCCCCCGGCGCAGCTGTGCCTGGAGCGCTGCACGGTCGCAGACGGCATCCCCATCCTGGAGTACCGTCATCGGGACCAGTGAAGACAGGACAGCCGCAGGGAGCGTTCCCTACGGCTGTCCTCGTCATGTCGTCCCGGTGCGGCGGGCCGTGCCGGATCCTATTCAGGCAGCGGCGTTGGCAGCCCGGTACAGGAAGGTCACGATCTGACCGCGCTGGCAGATGGTGTCGGGGGCGAAGGTGGTGGCAGTGGTGCCGAGGGTGACGCCCTGGGCCACGGCCCAGTCCACCGCGCCGGCGTAGTCCGCGTCAGCGGCCACGTCGGTGAAGGAGGACGCCTCGGCCTCGGGGCTCCCAGCGGCCACCCACATGAAGTACACCGCCATGGCGCGGGTGCACCCGGCAGAGGGCTCGAAGGTCTCGCCTTCCACCAGGCCCTGCTCACTGGCCCACTGGACGGCCTTGAAGAAGTACTGGCTGGTGTCCGTCACGTCGGTGTAGGCGGGCTCCATGCTGGCCGGCTCCGGAGAACCGGCGGCACGCCACAGATACGTGATGATCTGGGCACGGGTGCAGTCCTGATAGGGGGAGAAGGTGGTGGCGGTGGTGCCCAGCGTGATGCCCTCGTCCACGGCCCAGTCGATGCCCGGATAATAGGGAGAGGTGCTGGCCACATCAGTGAAGGGCAGGCCCTGATCGACGCTGATGCGGCCGGCGGGCTCGCCGTAGGCCGCAGCGGTGACCGTGCCGCCCAGCTCGTCGGTGATGTAGTCCATGACCACCTCGTCCATGGCAAGGCCCAGGTCATAGTTGACAGAGGCGGCCGCGAAGGCGTAATAGGTATCGCCGCCGGCGGCCATGAAGTCATTGGTGGCGATGGTGTAGGTGGCGTCAGCGTCGAAGGGCTCGCCGCCCACGGTCTCGATGCTCACCCGCTGGATGCTCTTGGGGCCGTAGTAGGTGGAGCCGGGATACAGCTCGCCCTGATCGTAGGCCTTGGTCGTATCCACTGTGAACTCGATACCGCTGACCTGGGGGAAGCCGCCGATGGCGGTGGGGGTGCAGTAGGTGGACGCCTCCAGGGCCTCCAGCAGCTCCGCGCCGGTGACTTCCACGATGCTCAGGGTGTTGCCGAAGGGCAGCACGGTGTTGATGTCCTTCTTGGTGATGTCGCCGGCGGCGATGGAAGCGCGGATGCCGCCGCCGTTGGTGACGGCCGCGTCCACCTCCGTGCCCTCGCGTTCAGCGCCCCAGACCAGGGCATCGCAGATCAAGTCGCCCAGGTTGGTCTCCTCGGTGCGGTTGCCGGGCTCCCGCTCGCCGTTGAGGGCCACCTCGGTAGTGGCGAACACGGTGCCGTATTCGTCGTCGATCTCCTTCTGGATGGCGGCGGCGCGGGCGGCCACGTCGGCATCCTCATCAGTCAGAGAGCTGAGGGGATACGTGCGCGCGTCGATATGGCCGGCCTCGTCGATGGTGACCACGCCCACGTTCTCCAGCTTGGTGCCCGTGGAGGTGAGGACCGTGCCGTTTACCATGTCACTGCCGGAGACGATGGTCACGTCGCCCACCGTGGTCTGCTCGCCGCCCAGCGCCACGATGATGTCCTGCTGCGTGGAGTGGGAGTGGCCGTCGATGAACAGGTCGATTCCGTCCACGTTCTCCAGCAGGTCGATGGAGCGGTTGCCCATGGACTCGTCGTCGATGCCCAGATGGCCCAGGCAGATGATGTAGTCGCAGGCGGCGTCCTCCAGCATCTGTACCTCCAATTGGGCCAGTTCATACAACTCCTCCCCCGCCAGGAAGGTCACGCCCTGGATCTTGGCCGGATGGGCCTTGGTGGCGGTCTCCGGGGTGGTCA
>CALXDL010000104.1 GCA_944387055.1 uncultured Oscillospiraceae bacterium | reverse complement strand
ACATACAAGCCCAAGGAGTGATTGGTCAGCCAGTTGCTCCTCTCATTGTAGCTTAGGCACGAGATGGAGGGAAAGCCGGACTGGCTGTCCGGCTTTCCTGTCCAAATTTATTGTAATAGGAGTGATCCAATGTTCAAAGTGATGGTCGTCAACTTAGGTGGGACTTCGACAAAACTGGCGCTGTATGACGACGAGATCCTGGCCTGCGAAGGCAGCTTCCGCCATACTGACGAAGAGATCGCCGCCTGTGTGGACAACGAGGCACAGATCGCCTTCCGCTCGAAGGTGGCTACAGAGTGGATCCGGGAAAACGATCTGGATCTGTCCCAATTGGATGCCGTGGTGTTCCGGATGTCCAACTCCGGCGGCATGACGACCGTAGGCGGGACCTACTGCATCGAAGGACCACTAAAAGATTCTGTCCTGAAGGTCTATGAGGACAGTTTCCCAAAGGCTATGCACCCATCTTTCCTTGCATATCCCCTGATCCTCTCCCTGCTGGATGGACGGGACGTACCGGTCTATGCTGTCGATCCAGACGATGTGAGCGAATTCATCGATGTGGCCTGTGTCAGCGGTCATCCCGATTTTCCACGCAGCAACGGTGTCCACATGCTTAATCACAAGGCGGTTGCCCGGAAGGCATCTGCAGACCTTGGAAAGCGGTATGAGGACACGAAGCTGGTAGTGGCGCACCTCGGCGGTGGTGTCTCTATCGCCTCCCACGATCATGGGCGTGTGATCGACGGCACCCACGGCGGCCCTGCGGGCGAAGGCCCCTTTGCTACTACCCGCTCTGGCGCATTGCCCATCGATAAGGTGGCACAGGCCATCTGCAGCGGAAAGCTGGATATGCGCAAGGTCATGGGGATCCTGATGACACAGGGCGGTTTCGTTGCTCACACAGGCCTGACGGATATGCGGCTGATCGAAAAGAGAGCCGCAGAGGGCGATGCCAACTGCGATCTGGTGATCCGTGCTTTCATCTATCATGTCTGCCGTTATATCGGCGCGCAGTTTGCCGCTCTTGGCTGCGAGGCCGACGCCATCGTTCTCACCGGAGGCATCGCCTATTCCAAGCGTGTCGTAGAAGCCGTAAGCGCATGTGTCAACAAACTGGCTCCTGTGATGGTCTATCCCGGCGAGGAGGAGAACGAGGCTATGGTCGCTGGCGTGCTGAGAGTGCTCCGCGGAGAGGAAGAGCTTGCCCCTTTAAAGATGCGATGAGGGATACGTCTGGATGCGCGCACTGTCCAGCGGATCCGTCGATCCACGATCATCCATAAAATATAAAAGAAAAGGAGAATCCACATGTCTGAGAATGTTGCTGCCTATGAGTATGTCCAAGGCCTGTTCAAAAGGAGCCGTGCTGCGCAAAGAAAATTCGAACGTGAATATACCACGCAGCGCGCAATCGATGAAGTGGTCCGCGCCGTTGGGATGGCTGTTTTGAAGCATCAGGATGAGATCGCAGGATTGGCAGTTTCTGAGAGCCACATGGGTACGGTGGAAGAAGAGAAACACAAATTCATGAACATCGCCTCTGCCAACTGGAACTTCCTGCGCGGCAAGCCGTCTGTGGGCGAGGTCCCCAATATCCGCCCCGATGAGCCTGGTGTCCGTGTTTTGGCCAAGCCGCTCGGTGTTATCGGATGCGTCATGCCCAGCACGAACCCCACCGGCACCGTCATCGGCAACGGTATGGCTGCGATCAAGGCGCGAAATTCCGTGATCATTGCACCGCATCCTATGACTGCTCATACATCCTATGAGATGTCCAACTATATCCGTGCCAGCTTGAAGGAGATCGGAGCGCCTGAAGACCTGGTGCTCTGCATCGAGCCTGAAATGTGCTCGATCGAGGCGACCGATGCGATGCTGCACGTCTGCGACGCCAATATCGGCACCGGCGGCCCCGGCATGGTCAAGGCCGTGTATTCCTGCGGGAAGCCCGGCTTCGGCGTGGGACAGGGCAACTGCCAGGTGCTGTTGGATGAGGATTTCCCGGATATGCAGTCCGCCTGCACCGCAATCGTGGCAAACCGCACCTTCCAGAATGGCGTCCCCTGCACCAGTGAACAGACCGTCCATGTCCCGGCGCCCCGTGAAGACGAGTTCCTGAAGGCTATGGATACTGCCGGCGCATATCTGATCTCCGACCCTGGCGAGATCGCCAAGCTGAAGGAGCTGATCTTCCCGGACGGTGGTCCCATCAACCGTAAGATCGTCGGCAGGCCTATCCAAATGATCGCGGCCATGGTCGATATCGCTGTACCGGATGACTACAAGGCCATCCTCATCAAAAATCAGGTCACCGATGGCACGGACGTTCTCGGTCAAGAGATCCTGGCACCCTTCCTGCGTTATACGACCTATGAGGATTTTGAGGACGCTATCGAGACCGCTGTTACCAACCTGGAAGTCCAGGGTGGAGCCGGCCATAGCAGCAGCATTTGGTCCATCCATCCCGAGCGTATCGACCAGGCCGCACTGCGGATCCCTGTGGGACGGTTCCATGTCAATCAGCCTACAGTCGGCTATGAGAATGGACTGCCTACCACTGTCACCATCGGCTGCGGCGCCTGGGGCGGAAACAGCGTCTGTGAGAACCTGCAGTACTATCATCTGATGGATTTCACCCGCGTGACAGTTTCTGTTCCTAATCTGCGCCATTTCGCTCCTTCTGATTGGGACAGATTCGATATCTGCAAGGCCACTGTGGACTGAGCGGCAGTGCTCCAGTGAAGAAGTATAGGAAGAGAGGTAGCTATGGAAAAAACGGAGGTCATCATCGACGTTTCCGCGCGTCATGTCCATATCCGTCCAGAGGACGTGGAGGTCTTGTTTGGGAGACCGGATGCTTTGACTCTTCGCCAAAGCCATTCCAGCGCATTTGCTGGCAAGGGGCAGGAGGTATTCAATGAACGGGTAAAGTTGGTCGGACCAAAAGGCACCATCGAGAATGTCACGATCCTTGGCCCATTGCGCAGATATAAACAGGCAGAGATATCAAAGACGGATGCCCGTGTGCTTGGCATCGATGCTGTGATCCGGCTATCTGGGCACCATGAGGGGACGCCGGGCATTGACATCGTGGGTCCCTGCGGGACGTTGAAATTGGAAACGGGCTGTATCGTGGCGAAGCGCCATGTACATATGAGCGAGAAGCTGGCTGCCGAGCTTGGACACAAAAGCGGAGACGTTATCAGCGTTGAAGTGACCGGCACCGAACGCCCCCTTGTTTTTCATGAAGTAAGTATCGAGGCATATCCCGTGGACAAAATGCCCACTGTTATGCATATCGATACGGATGAGGCAAACGCAGCGGACATTAGACCGGGTCTCATCGGAAAGCTGATCGTTTGACCGTGATCTGCAGGATACTTGCCATCGAATGGGACTGGTGATCATACCCTCCTGCACCCATTCCGTTCGGCGGCCCAGCGATCGCGTCTCCTGGGATAGAAAGCGGAGCGGCACGAAAGAAACTGTGATGGGGCGGTCGCAATGGCGACCACAAGAGGACCATCGACCAACGTTCCAAGAAGATATATGATTTTGAAGGAGGCCTATCTCATGAGTAGAAGCGCAGCAAAAATACACACCACAGCTTGCGGTGTCGAGCCCTACGACAAGTCTTTTGGCGTTGGGGCCAGAAAGCACTTTGACTAACAAAATGCAAACGATCGTGTGTTATGGTATCATCGCTTTATGAGGAAAGCCAGTGAGGAGGGGCACATTGAAGAAGGATTGGATGAAGCGGGGCATCCATTTTTTGCGGACTGGCAGCAGGGAACTCCAGAGGAACTACGATGCCGCTGTGGTCAGGACTCTGCATCTGGCTGGAGTCTCCGGGATCGGAAATATCATCCTGGGGCTTGGCAAGATCCTTTCCGGGGTGTTGTCGCTGTCCATATTCGTGTGTGTCAATGGTGGTTACACCCTCGGGATGGTAGTGGCGCGCTACTGCGCTCTGGCTGGTTTCCTGCGGGCGAAGACGATCGAGGCTCAATACCGTTACTATCGCTGGGCCGGGATGATCCTGATCCTTGCCAGTCTGCTGTACCTGTCTTATTCAGGCTGGGCCTATTTCCATCCCCAATATACGGCATATCCGGGATCCATCGCACTTGCCATCGCGACGTTCACGTTTGCGGAGATCGGGATCAACGTCCGCGGCGTGATCATCTGCCGAAAGGACAAAACACCGTTGCTCCACGCATTGAAGACCATCAACTTAGCGGCGTCACTGATCTCCCTGGTACTGACTCAGTCCGCGATTTTGTCGATCGCCCAGGGCGGATACCATGACCCCTCCTCCAATGCACTGCTGGGGGCACTGACGGGAGCCTGCGCCGCCTTGTTAGGCGTATCCATGCTGTGGCGGATCGAGCGGCTGGAAAAGAAACACCTGGATGGAACAGAAGGAGAGACACGATGATCAAGATCCTTGTAGTAGACGACGATGCGAAATTGACACAGAGCGTATGCACCTATCTGAACGACAGTGGTTATGATGCCAAGGGATGTCTCAGCGCCCAGGCTGCCTATGACTCCATGTACAGCCAGATATTTGACCTGATCATCTCGGACATCATGATGCCCGGAGTCGACGGTTTCGAGTTTGCCGAGACCGTGCGGGGACTGAACAAGTCCATCCCTATCCTGTTCATGTCGGCCCGGGACGACCTGCCCGCCAAGCAGAAGGGGTTTGACCTGGGGATCGACGACTACATGGTCAAGCCCATCGACTTCAGCGAGCTGCTGATGCGGGTGCGTGCGCTGCTGCGCCGGGCAAAGATCGAGACCAGCCGCAGGCTGACGGTGGGAAGTCTGGTCCTGGATGCAGACGCACTGTCCGCCGTCGTAGATGGAGAAGACGTTCCGGTGACCACCCGGGAATTCAACATCTTATACAAGCTGCTCGCTTACCCCAACCATGCCTTTTCCCGCTCTCAGCTCATGGATGAGTTCTGGGGCGTGGAGAGCGAGACCGGCCTGCGGGCAGTGGATGTCTATATCACCAAGCTGCGGGACAAATTCTCTGCCTGTTCGGATTTCGAGATCAAGACGATTCGGGGGCTGGGCTACAAGGCGGTGCTGAAATGAGCGCCCAGGAGAAGCGGCGGGAGTCCCGGTTCCCCGGCTCTCTGTTCGCCCTCTACTTCGTGACATTGCTCCTGATGTCCGGCATCCATATGGGGCTGGTCACCCTGATCAATGAGAACCTCCATTGGCCGACTATAGTCCAGGTCCTGATCCCCACGGTCTATTGGGGGCTGGTCGCCGGAGCGCTCACATTGTTCACCCGCTATAAGATCGTAAAAACGTATGATCAGCCTATGAAGGAATTGGCAAAGGCGGCGGACAAAGTCGCCAAGGGGGACTTCTCCGTCTATATCCCGCCGATCCACACGTCGAACCGGCATGATTATCTGGACCTGATGTTCCTGGACTTCAATAAGATGGTGGCGGAGCTGGGCAGTCTGGAGACCATGCGCACAGACTTCATCGCGAATGTGTCCCACGAGATCAAGACGCCCCTGGCCGGGATCCAGAACTACGCCCAGCTGCTCCAGCGGCCCGGCCTGACGAGAGAGGAGCAGGAGACCTATATCTCTGTGATCTTGAGCAGCACCCGCAGGCTCTCGTCTCTGGTGACCAACATCCTGAAGCTCAACAAGTTGGAGAGCCAGCAGATCGCCCCGCAGTTCGAGTCCTATGATCTGTGCGGCCAGCTGAGCGAGTGTGCCATACGGTTCGAATCTGTCTGGGAGGAGAAGCAGATCGATCTTGAGGCGAACCTGGAGGACCGCGCCATCATCCGCGGGGACGCGAGCTTGCTGGAGCTGGTGTGGAACAACCTGCTGTCCAATGCCTTCAAGTTCACAGAGCCGGGCGGGACTGTCACCCTGCGGCAGTCCTCCGATGAGACACACGTCACAGTCTCTGTGTCGGACACTGGCTGCGGGATATCCCCGGAGGCACAGGAACATATCTTCGATAAATTCTATCAGGGGGATACCTCCCACGCCACGGAGGGGAACGGCCTGGGTCTGGCCCTGGTGCTGCGGGTCCTGCAGCTGATGGACGCATCGATCCAAGTGGAGAGCAGGGAAGGGGTGGGGACCACCTTTACCGTCCAAATACCGATCCGTAGAGCAAGTGAGAGAGAACAGACTGTATGATGAATGGAAATGAGAGGACCCAAAAGGGCCATGTCAGCTATGAATACCGGGAGATCACCGTCTCCAGAGAGCTGTCCTCCTTGTGTCTGGACAGCTATCCCTGCTTTGGCTGGGAGATGGATCCCAACCATGAGGCGGATATGGAGGGCAGCCACGGCCGTCGGCATTGCCCGTCAGGCGCGGCCAGGCCAAAGGAGACCGTGACACTGTACTTCCGGAGAGACCGCAGCCTCTGCAACAAGACAGAGCTGACACGGCTCCAACGAAATTTTGACAGCTGCGTGGCAGAACTGCAGACGCTGGAGCGGACCAAGACCACGTCGGCCACCATCGCCGCGCTGGTGGTGGCCCTGATCGGGACGGCGTTCCTGGCTGGCTCCACCTTTGCGGTCGTGGCGGAGCCGCCCATCCTCTGGCTGACCATCCTGCTGGCCGTTCCGGGTTTCCTGGGATGGATCCTGCCGGTTTTCCTCTACCGTAGGTTGGCGGAGAAAAAGGCGGCGGAGATCGAGCCACTGAAGGAACAGAAATACGATGAGATCGACACGATCTGCGAAAAGGGCAGCCGCCTGCTGCATTGAAAACAGGCCAGACACCAGGATCTGGTGTCTGGCCTGTTTTTCTATGCGTTTCGATTCCCCGTAAATGCAGACCCTGCGGACTGGAAATAGCTTTCCTTAAGACCAATCAGCCAAAAGAAGGAACATCGGCCCAGATACGATGGCAGATACGCTCTTTCTGCGCCCGGCTCTTTGCGGGACTGCTGCCGGCGGGAAGCGCAGTGCCGCTGGAGCGGCCCATACACTGCTGTCAGTTTCACAGAGCTGTCCACATGGCCGGCCTGCTGGGAGGTACCGTGCAACACGATCAGAGTCGATCCATGCCTTTTTAATATTTTGCAAACAAATCTCAAATATCAGACACACAAACTCACAGTAATCTATCTCCTGTCGATGGGCGGGAGCCCTGAAAAAGAAACTATACGGGAGGAAATCGTATCATGAAAAAGAGCAACTTTGTCGCGTTGATCCTGGGGACCATCGGGATCGTGTTCTTCGCCCTGGGCATGTGCATGGCCCTGCTGCCGGAGTGGGGCATGTTCCAGCAGGGCATCGTCTGCGGCGCTGTCGGCTTGGTCGTCCTGCTGGCGACGCTTTTGATCTGGCGGAAGATGGAGGGCAAGGCCCCCATCAAGCTCAGCGCCAAGACGGTGGGCTCCGTGATCGTGGGAGTGCTGGGGGCGCTGCTGCTGGGCGTGGGCATGTGCCTGTCCATGGTGTTCAGCCAGATGATCCTAGGCATCGTGATCGGTCTGGTGGGCATTGTGGTCCTGCTGATGCTGATTCCCTTGACCAAGGGCGTCCATTGATCTGCGCGGTCTATCTACGGGGGCCACAGGCCACGCCTGTGGGCCCTCGCGACATGCGAGAAAGAGCAGGACGAAGCTTTGCCGCTTCATGCATGCGCTTCAAGCGCCTCGTGGACGCCCACGACCGGACTGGAGCGATGTCAAGGAAATGCTCCATATCTACAGATAAAAAGGAAGGTGCTCATGATGAAAAAACTGATGATCGGCGTCACTGTGATCTGCGTGCTGCTGGCAGTCCCTGTGACTGCGGCTGTCCGGATCTTGCGAGGTGACCCCGCATAAGACGGCCCCTGCAGGGCCGTAATCTGGATGGGATCGAAACGAAGCGGACAGAGAGCTGCTGGAATGGAGGAACTGACATGAGCGAATATCAGTGGAAGACCGGAAAGCTGGGGAAAAAAGTGACTGGGGCCTATCAGAAAGTGGAGGATGCCTTTGTGGATCGCTTTTTGGAAAAAGATGAGAGCGGAGAGGGCGAACTCCATCTGAAGACTGGCAAAGTAGGACAGGCCGTGTTGAAGGAGTATCAGGAGATCGAGGATACCTTTGTAGGAGCTTATAAAAAAGTCGAAGATGCTTTCGTGGGCGCTTTCCTAGAGAAAGTCGATCCAGATCAGGGGAAAACGGACGACACCTGCTGGGAGAAGGGGGGCGAAGAAAGGATGGCTGAGGATGGAGCAGACGGTACACGAGAACTGGATCCCCAGGGCGGTCCATGAAGGCTGAGACCAGAGACTGGCGGTGTGTCCGCCTATACCAAGACACGGACAACGAATTCGCTATAAAGAGTGTGTTTCCTGCACGCAAAAAGGCCCAAGGATGTAGTTCCTTGGACCTTTTTTGGATGTCACGATAGGTAGAGGACAGATTAGCAGGATCCAGCATCGCATTTACGGGACTTCAAGCAGTCTCCTCAGAAAAATTTCCGGTGTAGAGCTGATAATATTTTCCCTTCTTTGCGATCAGCTCGTCGTGAGTGCCGCGTTCGATGATTCGGCCCTGCTCCATGACCATGATGCAGTTGGAATTGCGCACAGTGGACAGACGGTGCGCGATGACGAAAGTGGTCCGGCCGGTCATCAAGGCGTCCATGCCATCCTGGACCAATTTCTCGGTACGGGTGTCGATGGAGGAGGTAGCTTCGTCCAAGATCAATACCGGTGGATCTGCCACGGCAGCCCGGGCGATGGCCAGCAGCTGCCGCTGTCCCTGGGACAGGTTCGCCCCATCACCAGTGAGCATAGTATCATAGCCATTTGGGAGGCGGCGGATGAACCCGTCTGCATTGGCCAATTGAGCGGCCACGATGCACTCCTCATCAGTCGCTTCTAGGTTGCCGTAGCGGATATTCTCCATCACCGTGCCGGTGAAAAGGTGGGTGTCCTGCAGGACGATCCCAAGAGAACGCCGCAGATCTGGCTTTTTGATATCGCCGATGTTGACACCGTCATAGCATATCTTGCCGTCTGCGATGTCATAGAAGCGGTTGATCAGATTGGTGATGGTGGTCTTACCGGCACCGGTGGCACCTACGAAGGCGATCTTCTGGCCTGGCTTGGCCCAGAGGCTGATATCGTGGAGCACCAGTTTTCCCTCGTCGTAACCGAAGTCCACGTTCTCGAAGGTGACGCTGCCCTGCAGGCGGGTGAACGTGGTCCCGCCATCTGCCTGGGGCTGCTTCCAGGCCCAGACGTTGGTGCGAGCAGAGATCTCATGCATCTGGCCGTCTCCGTCCTCCTGGGCATTGACCAGCTCTACAGTCCCGGCGTCTGTCTCTGGCGTCTGGTCCATCAGGTCAAAGACCCGCTGGGCACCCGCGGCGGCAGTGACCACGAAGTTCACCTGCTGGCTCACCTGGGTGATGGGGTTGGTGAAACTCTTGTTCAACCCCACGAAGGTGATGACAGTGCCCAACGTCACGCCGGCCAGTCCGTTGATGGCCAGGATGGCGCCCACGATGGCCACCACGGCGTAGCTCAGCCAACCGATATTGGCATTGATAGGCATGAGCAGGTTGGCGTAGCGGTTGGCCATATCAGCACTCTGGCGCAGGGCTTCGTTCACCTTATGGAAGTCTGCCATGGCAGCTTCCTCATGGCAGAAGACCTTGACCACCTTCTGACCGTCCAGCATCTCCTCGATGAAACCATCCACATTGCCCAGGTCTCGCTGCTGTTTCACATAATATTTGCCGGACAGTTTGGAGAAGTTGGCGGTGACCGTGAACATGATGATGGCGCTGATCACAGAAATAACGGTGAGAGCCGGGCTCAGGACGAGCATGGTCACCAGCGTGGCGACCATGGTGATAGACGAGTTGACGATCTGCGGGATGCTCTGGCTGAGGAGCTGGCGCAGAGTGTCCACGTCGTTGGTGTACACAGACATGATGTCGCCATGGGCATGCGTGTCGAAATATTTGATGGGCAAGGCCTCCATGTTCCGGAACAGGTCGTCCCGCAGGTGGCGCATGGTACCTTGGCTCACATTGACCATGATGCGGTTATAGGAGAAAGCGGCAATGACGCCGATCCCCATGACACAGGCCA
Source organism: uncultured Oscillospiraceae bacterium (assembly GCA_944387055.1). Classification (GTDB taxonomy): domain Bacteria; phylum Bacillota; class Clostridia; order Oscillospirales; family Oscillospiraceae; genus Oscillibacter. The sequence continues at coordinate 16,748 of CALXDL010000104.1, read as the reverse complement.
GCTGGACCAGATCTTGGGCCAGACCACTGAAATCTCGGGAGCCGTTCGCCAGCATAGGCGTGATGTAGTCGTCCACTAGAGTCTGGGGGAACGTCGCCCCGATGACGGTAGTCACCGCGGAGACGACGATGCACAAGATCACCAGTGTGAACAAGTATTTATAATGGTGGAGCATATAACGGATGACCCGTTTCAGCACAGTCAGTCCGCCGCCCCGTTTGATCTTCGTATCCATGGATGATGACCTCCTCTCACGCGGGCTGGTCGAAGTCGCCGCCGCCCTTGATCTGGGACTCGTAGATATCCTGGTAGATGGCGTTGGACTTCAACAGGTTCTCATGGGTGTCAAAGGCATCGATGCGGCCGTTGTCCAGCACCAGGATGCGGTCGGCACTCTCCACACTGGAGATCCGCTGGGCGATGATGATCTTGGTGGTGCCGGGGATCTTCTGGGCAAAGGCTTTTCGGATCTTGGCATCGGTAGCGGTGTCCACTGCGGAGGTGGAGTCGTCCAGGATGAGCACCTTGGGCTTTTTCAGCAGGGCTCGGGCGATGCACAGCCGCTGCTTCTGACCGCCGGACACGTTGTTGCCGCCCCGCTCGATGCGGGTGTGATAGCCGTCGGGGAAACGGTCGATGAATTCGTCGGCACAGGCGGCCTTGCAGGCCTCGATGCACTCCTCGTCGGTGGCATCTGGATCGCCCCAACGCAGGTTCTCCAGGATGGTGCCGGAGAACAGGGTGTTCTTTTGGAGCACCACAGACACCTGATCGCGCAGGACCTCGGTATCGTATTACCGCACGTCCCGGCCGCCGACCCGCACGCTGCCCTCGTCCACGTCGTACAAGCGGCAGATCAGGTTCACCAAGCTGCTCTTGCCGGCGCCTGTACCGCCGATGACGCCAATGGTCTCGCCGGACTTGATGTGCAGATCGATGTCGGTGAGGGCATTTTTGCCGCTGCCATGCTGATAAGAGAAGGACACATGGTCGAAGTCGATGCTGCCGTCGGCGACCTCCGTCACAGCATCCTCCGGATCGTGGATATCAGGGGTCTCATCGAGCACTTCGCTGATCCGGCGGATACTGGCCATGGACATGGTGATCATGACCACCCCCATGGAGAGCATCATCAAACTCATCAGCAGAGACATGATGTAGCTGAAGAGACTGGTGAGGTCGCCGGCGGTCAGCGTGCCGTCCACCACGATGAACTGAGCGCCCAACCAGGAGACCGCGATGATGCAGAAGTACACGGCCACCATCATCGCCGGGTTGTTGAAGGCCAGGAGCCCCTCGGCTTTCACGGACAGGTCGTAGAGATTTTTGGACGCTTTGGAGAATTTTTGATCCTCATAGTCCTCCCGGACGAAAGCTTTCACCACTCGGATGGCAGACACGTTTTCCTGGACGCTGGCATTCAAGTCGTCGTACTTCCGGAAGACCTGGCTGAAGATGCGGATGGTGACCACCATGATCGAACCGATGACTGCGATCAGGAAGATGACTGCGATCAGGAAGGTCAGGCTCAGGGGAGGGCTGATGTAGATGCACATGGCCCAGCTGAAGATCAGGGTCAGGGGGGAGCGAACTGCTACCCGGATCACCATCATAAAGGCATTCTGCACGTTGGTGATGTCAGTGGTCATCCGGGTCACGAGGCCCGGAACACTGAATTTATCGATGTTGGAAAAAGAGAACGTCTGGATATTCCGATAGATCGCCTCCCGGAGATTGGCGGCCAGACCGGAAGATGCGCTGGCGGCGAATTTACCGGCAGTGGCTCCGAAGAACAGGCTGAAAAAGGCTATGACCAGCATGACAGCGCCGTAGCAGTACACCGCGGACAGATCGCTGGCTTCCAGGCCCTGATCGATGAGCCGTGCGGTGATAAAAGGCAGCAGGATCTCCATGACAACTTCCAGTGCGGTCAGGCCAATACACAGGAAGGTGTCCTTTTTATAGGCACCCAACTGCTGCAGAACTCGTTTCATGGTTTCGATACCTCCTTGTCATGATTCTGCGTCCGTGCGGAGAGATTCCGCAGCATCTTTTTTTGCAAGCGGTCCAGCGTGGCCAGCTCCTGCGGGGAAAAGCCGGAATAGAGCTGATCCTGGGCAGTGGAGATGGCACGGTCGAGAAATGCCCGGATCCTCAGCCCCTTCTCGGTCCCGAACAGGATCTTCCGCCGGTCATCCTGCGCACAGGGTTCCACCCGCACATAGTCTTTCTCCCGCAGACGCTTCACCAGTTCAGACAGTGCCGCCATGGAGCATTGGAACTCCCGGTGGATGTCTGTGAGGGAGACGCCTTGTTCCGAGTGGTCCAGGATGTACAGCAGCACATGTGCCTGGATCGCTGTCAGCCCCTTTTGCGCCATGGCCCGGTTGCCCATCTGCTCTAAGCGGATATTGATCTGCCGGTTGTCTTGGATCATCATGCCCCGATCCCCGTCCACGCTGGGGCACCTCCTTTCTGATGCTTCCGCTCCGAATCGTTCGGACGTTTAGTTTTATAGCACACAACAGATTGCATGTGAAATTCAAATCTGTTATTATCTATAAAGAAGTTTTATTGATTTTCTATATTGTATAAAACAGGACATGAAAGAAGGGTGGGGTTTGGTTGAATACGACACAGCTGGAATGTTTCTTGGCAGTGGTGAACTTTCTCAACTATTCCAGAGCAGCAGAGCATCTGCACATCACGCAGCCGGCGGTGAGCCACCAGATCAACGCTCTGGAAGACGAGCTGGGGGCAAAATTATTCTATCGTACCAGCAAACGGGTGCGGCTGACACAAGAAGGACACTTATTTTCCCAGTATGCCCGAGAGATATTGTCCTTGTCCCACTTGTCCAAAGAGCGGCTGCAGGAGAGCCGTCAGGCTTCAGTGATCCGCTTCGGCATTGGGTGTCACGACAATCTGGAGCTAGAGGCCCTCATCCCGGTGCTCAGACAATTGCGGGAGGCGTTTCCCTTACTGCTGCCTGTTTTGCGTCTAGTACCCTTCGCCTCCCTGGGAAACCTTCTGGAAGACGGTGACATCCAGGTGATGTTTACGTATCAGGAGACGGCTCCGAGGCGGGCGGCCTATCGAGAACTGGCACAGCGGCCTGTAGTCTGCATCTGCGGAGAGAGCCATCCCTTTGCTGCATATGAGTCCCTGACGGTCCAGCAGCTGCAGACTGGAGACTGTTTTGCCGCTTACCCGCCCCACAGCGCACCTCCGACGCTCCTGGAGATCCAAGGGCAGATCCTTACCGGCCGCAGTCCGGATAAGATATGCTTTTGTGACGGACTGGAGACCGTCCACACACTGGCGGCAGCTGGCTATGCCTATGCGGTGGTCGCCGGGATGCCCGCCCGTTTTCTCCCCGGCGTTCGGACCATCCCCATAACAGGATATCCGGACCTGTCCTATGGTGCGGCATACAGGCCGGGGGAAGACCACCCAGTGCTGCACAGCTTTCTGGAGCGGATGGCGGCGGATATTTGACCGCCTCGTGTGAAGGACGGGAATTGGATCTCCTGGACACTGGCCGCCGGCCGCATTTATCAGGACAAGCAGAAGCCTATGGGCGATTGGTCGCGCATGGGGAAGCTGCGTGTATGATCCGGATCGATGGTGCATCTCCTTCCGGAGCCGGTCCGCAGGGTGCCCTTGCGCTTTGGAACTTGATATGATATCCTGCTTCCAAAGTGAGTGGAGATATCCCGATAGGACACAAGAGATGGAGTGGTCATGATGGTATTACGTCAGCATGCGCAGATCATCTACAGCGAAGCCATCCAGCAGGCGCTTCCGGACACCGCGGTGGAACAGGCACTGCAAAGAGCCTGCCTGGGTCCCGGGCGCATACTGCTCGTATCAGTGGGGAAAGCCGCCTGGCAGATGGCGGCCGCGGCGATCCGGACACTGGAACGGAGGAATATCCATAGTGAGGGGATCGTTATTACGAAATATGGGCACAGCCGGGGGGATCTGCCGGGGATGGAGATCTTAGAAGCGGGGCACCCGGTGGTGGATGCGGCATCTTTTGCAGCAGCAGGGAAAGCGCTGGAACGCGTCGAAGGACTGCAGCCGGAGGATACTGTGGTGTTCCTGCTCTCAGGCGGCGGCTCTGCCCTGTTCGAGCAGTCGGAACTCCCATTGGAAGAACTCCAGGACATCACGGATCAGCTCTTGGCGTGCGGAGCGGATATCCGCGAGATGAATTGCATCCGGAAGCGGCTCTCCAATGTGAAAGGGGGGCGTTTCGCGGAACGCTGTGCCCCGGCGAAGGTGCTCTCGATCATCCTATCTGACGTGGTCGGTGACCAGCTGGACATGATTGCCTCTGGGCCCACGGTAGTGGATACCTCCACATTGGATGAGGCACTGGAGATCGAAGCGCGCTATCATCTGCGGCTGTCGCCTCTGGCGAAAAAGTTGATGGAACGGCCGCTCCCGACGGAGCTGCCTCATGTGTATAATGATATCTGCGGCAGTGTCGCACAGCTTTGCCAGAGCGCTGTGAGGACCTGTGAGCGCCTTGGGTATCAGACCATGCTCCTTTCTGACCATATAGACACACAGGCACGGCTCGCCGGCAGGGAACTGGCAGAACGGCTCGTTGCTGCGCGGGAGAGTGGGGCGCCAGTGGCGCTGGTCATGGGCGGTGAGACGGTGGTCAAGCTCACCGGCCATGGGAAGGGGGGCCGGAATCAGGAGCTGGCACTGTCTGCGGCACCGCTCTTGGCAGGACTCCCGGACACGGCCATCTTCTCAGTCGGCTCTGACGGGACGGATGGCCCGACGGATGCGGCCGGCGGTTTCGTGGATGGCAGTACGATGGGGAGACTGGCGGATATGGGCATTGAGATCCCGGCAGTCTTACAGGAGAACGATGCCTATCATGCGCTGGAGAAGGTGGATGGACTGATCTTCACGGGACCAACAGGGACGAACGTCAACGATTTGAGCGTGGGGCTGTTCTATCCGCTGAGATGACCCACCGATACGAATACAAAACATGACCACACGCCAGCTCGATCTGGAGCCGGCGTGCGGTCATGTTTCTTGTCGGATCGGTCCCGCTCCCGCCCGACGGGAGAACAGGAGCGGACCGTTCGGCTGGAGGAACATGGACTTCTGGTCTCAGATACTCAAGGATCCGACTGTCCCCATCATAGGGATCAGGGATATGACATCCACATCCGCTAGGAGCGCGGAACGGAGCTGGGGGCCTCCGGTCCTGCTGTGTCGGACTCGATCGACAGGGATTTTTCTTCGTCCAGCACAGGAGAGTCGCTCTCCATATGACGCTTGAGACGCCGCATGGCCCAGATGACGCAGAGCATGTGTGCGCAAAGCGTGACGATCCAGGAGAGGGGATAGGACCAGTAGATGGTCTGGATGGAGTGATAAGCTGGGATCTGGAAGATGGTGGCGATCCAGACGAGCCGCAGACCGCAGGCCCCCACCAGAGTGACGATCATCGGCAGCAGAGAATAGCCGATGCCTCGGAGCGTCCCCACTGCCACATCCATCATACCACAGATGGCGTAAGTCACGCAGACGATCCGCAGACGGACCATACCCGCAGCGATGACCTCTGGGCTCTTGGAGTAGATGTGCAGGAGTGGAGCCCCGAAGAGCGCCGCCAGACCGCCTAAAAGCAGGCCAGTGAAGAACACACAGATCATGGCCCTGGACAGGACCTGCCAGATGCGCCGGTAGTTCCCAGCGCCCATGTTCTGACTGGTGAAAGAGACATTGGCCTGATAGAAGGAATTGGTGGCAGCGTAAATGAAATTCTCGATGTTGTTGGCAGCGGAATTCCCTGCCATGATCACCTCACCAAAGGAATTGACAGAGGACTGGATGACCACGTTGGACAATGCGAACAACACGCCCTGGACACCGGCTGGGAGACCCACCTGCAAGATCTGACGGAGTTTCGTGGGATAGATCTTGAGCTGGCGGAGATCCAAGTGGATGGCGCCCGGCTCCCGGATGAGGCAGCGGATCACCAGGAACGCGGAGATGCACTGGGAGATGACCGTGGCGATGGCCACACCCGCCACGTCTAGTTTGCAGACGATAACGAAGAACAGGTTCAGCACCACGTTCACGATGCCCGCGCCGAATAGATAATAGAGAGGACGGCGGGTATCGCCCACAGAGCGGAGCAGGGCGGCACCGAAGTTATAAGCCATGGTGGCAGTCATCCCGCCGAAGTAGATGCGCAGGTACAGCGACGCCAGGTCCAGGACGTTGGGTGGGCACTGCATCCAGAGCAATATCTGCCGTGCGCCCAGGATCCCCACCACAGTCAGCACCAGACCGCTGAGGAGCGCCAGCGTCATAGCGGTGTGGACGGTCTTGCTGAGCTCACGGTCCTCTTTCGCGCCGTAATGTTTGGCGGCCAAGATATTGGCACCGATGGAGATGCCGAGGAACAGATTGGTCAACAGCGCGATCAAGGAGGAGTTGGAACCCACGGCAGCCAAGGAGTTGTCGCCGGCCCAACGGCCCACCACGATGATATCCGCTGCGTTGAACAGGAGCTGGAGCATGGTGGAGCACATGAGCGGGATCGTGAACCGAAGCATCTTCGGCAAGATCGCACCGCTGCACATATCGATTTCATAAGACCTCTGTCCCTTTGCCATCCTAATCCACTCCCCCATGTCGAACGGTCGTTTTCACACGCACGGTCATTCTAGCACGCACGCTACGGGAAATCAATCGGCACAACAGAGAAGGGGAGAGGCTGAAAAGGTCCATTCCTTGACAGAATGGACCGATGGGGGCGGTGGAGCTGTATCCCGAGGCAAAAGAACGCTCCCGTGGACGCTGATCGTCCACGGGAGCGAGCGCACGGATCAGAAAGCGGGGACCACGGCACCGCCGTAGGTGGTCTCGATGAACGTGCGGATGGTATCAGACTGCAGGGCTTCCACCAGGGCCAGGACAGCAGGATCCTCTTCACTGCCCTCTTTCACGGCCACGATGTTCACATAGGGAGAGTCAGCGTCTTCGATGGCCAGCGCATCGCTGGTGGGATCGAGACCTGCTTGGAGCGCATAGTTGGAATTGATGACAGACAGGTCCACTTCTTCGATGGACTTGGGCAGCATGGCAGCATCCAGCGTCAAGAAGGTCAGGCCCTTGGGATCGTCCACGATGTCATTGGGGGTGGCCTCCAGACCGGCATCCTCCGCCAGGGTGATGAGGCCCTGGGCTTCCAGCAGGAGGAGCGCCCGGCCTTCATTGGTGGGATCGTTGGGGATGGCGATCACGGAACCGTCAGGCAGGTCCTCCAAGGAGGACGTTTTCCCAGCATAGATGCCCATGGGCTCGATATGGATGCCGCCAACGCTCACCAGGTGTGTATCGTGCTCGGCATTGAAGGATTCCAGGTAGGGCAGATGCTGGAAGTAGTTGGCGACTTCTTCCCCCTCTTCCACGGCCGTGTTGGGGACCACATAGTCGTCATACACATGGATCTGCAGGTCGATGCCCTGCTCTGCGAGGATGGGCTTCACCTGCTCGAGGATCTCGGCGTGAGGAGTGGATGACGCAGCCACCGACAGTGTGGTGGAGTCTGCGGCATCGCTATTGCCGCAGGCGGTCAGGGACAGGCTGAGGCTCACGGCCAGCAGCAGAGTCAGGATGTTCTTACGCATGATCTTCTTTTCCTCCAATTTTTGATGATGTGTCGGGATGTTATTTCAAGCGCTTGTCGATACGGGTCGACAAACGGCTGAAAACAGATTGCAGGATCTGTACCAGTACGACCAGAAGGACAACGGTCACAAGCATCATGGCGGGGACGTTCCTCTGATATCCGTACTGGATAGCCAGTGCGCCCAGACCGCCGGCGCCCACTGAACCGGCGATAGCGGTATAGGCCAGGATGGTGATGATGGAGATAGAACCGCCCAGGATCAGAGAGGGCATGGCCTCCGGCAGGTAGACCCTCCAGACGATCTGGAACGTGGAAGCGCCCATGGACTGCGCGGCCTCCACTACGCCGGCGTCGACCTCATTGAGTGCAGTCTCCACCATCCGAGCGATGAACGGGGCGGCAGATACGACCAGGGGGACGACTGCTCCCCGGACGCCCAGCTTCGTGCCGACGATGAGCTTCGTGAAATCCATGATGGCGATCATCAGGATAAGGAAGGGGAGGGAGCGGCCGATATTGATGACCCAGCCCACACAGCGGTTGACAGCGCGGCAGGGGCGGATCCCGTGGTCGGCCGTGAGGACCAGGAGCACACCTAACGGCAGGCCCAAGAGATAGGAGAACACGGTGGATACACCGGTCATGACGGCCGTATCCCGTACGCCCTGGAGCAGCAGCTGGCCGTATTCGCTCCAAAAGGCGCAGGTGAAGATATCAAGCATGGTATTCGACCTCCTCAGCAGTGATGTTGGGTTGGGAACGGATATAGGAGAGGGCCTTGGCGGCGTCGTTCGGATCCTCCGGCAGGCTCAGGAGCATGGTGCCAAAAGCATGGCCGCTGATATCGCGGGTATCGGCGCCCAGGATGTTCACCTTCACTCCGCAGTCGATGGCCAGAGAAGCGATGAGCGGCTGGTATACCGTGCCGCCGTTGAACGAGATGCGGACTGCCCGACTGCTGGGTGGTACCTGCTCTACACGGACACCGCCTGGATATACCAGGCGCCGGGCCGCATCTGTAGATGGAGAGGAGAAGATGGACTGGACGTCGCCCTGCTCCGCCACCACACCGCCGTCCAGGATGGCCACCCGGGAACAGATCTCTTCGATGACGCTCATCTGATGGGTGATGATGACCACAGTGACGCCTAGCTCCTGGTTCAGCTCCTTCAGAAGGGATAGGATCGAGGAGGTGGTGGTGGGGTCTAAGGCTGAGGTCGCCTCATCGCACAGCAGCACCTTGGGATCTGTGGCCAGGGCCCGAGCAATAGCTACCCGCTGTTTTTGCCCGCCGGAGAGCTGGATCGGATAGGCGTCTGCCTTGTCTGCAAGGCCGACCCGTGCCAGCAGCGCCTGTGCGCGCTCCCGAGATCGTGCTTTAGACACACCGGCGATCTCCATGGGGAAGCAGACGTTTTGCAGGCAGGTACGTTGCATGAGCAGGTTGAAACTCTGGAAGATCATCGTCACATCCCGACGGGCCAGCCGCAGTTCTCGCTGGCTCAGTGTGGTCAGATCGCGCCCATCCACCAAGATGGTACCGGAGGTGGGCCGCTCCAACAGGTTCATGCACCGCACCAGGGTGCTCTTGCCAGCGCCTGAGAGACCGATGATGCCGAAGATGTCACCGGCCTGGATATCCAGGCTCACATCGTCGAGCGCGGTAAGATCGCCGCTGCTCGTTGGGAACACCTTCGTCAGATGCTGGATCTGGATGATGGATCTGCTCATGATATCGAAGCTCCTTTGTCTGATCTGTGGATATCCACAACAAAAAAGTCCTTGATGCAGAGACTGCATCAAGGACGAGCGTATCAAACGCCGTGGTACCACCTTGGTTCGCACGCTCCCTCACGGAAACGGCCTTTGAGAGTGCCAACACACTCCTGCGCGATGACGGGCGCCCCCGGCGTGACCTATGCAGATGCGGTCGGCCACGCGACTCCGAGACCATGTTCGGCAGACCCTTCCGTGCCCCTTCCCACCAAACGGAGCTCTCTGTGACGTATCTGTCTGCGTACTCTTCTCTTCATCGTCTTTGCGTTATTCAGTTATCTGCTGAATAGTTTATATATTATCACTTTTTTTGTCAACGGGGAGATCGCCTCATTATAGACTCCGAAAAAAGGAGATGTTTGTCGCTTTTCCATAAGAGTGGGAGGGATGATCTGCTTGTGTTTTTTGAAGGCAGGACCAGTATCGGATTGCAACGCGCGGGCAAAACTGCTATCATATCCAGAGAACAGATGCGCGGGGGGCATGGACGTGCGAGGGAGACGAGATCCGAATTTCATCATCCACTGGCTGCGTGACTTGCTGTGCGGGGCGCTGATCGGTGCGGGCGCTATCCTGCCCGGAGTCTCTGGGGGCGTCCTGGCTGTGGCGTTCGATCTCTACCGTCCCTTCATGGAAGTGCTGACCAGCCCGCGGACAGCGATCCCAAGATATTGGAAGTGGTTCCTCCCCTTGGCCCTGGGATGGGCTGTGGGCTTCCTGGGGTTCGCCAAAGGCATCGCCGCCTGTATGGATATCTCCACGACGGTGACGACGTGGCTTTTCATCGGTCTGATCGTGGGGACGGTGCCATCCTTATACCGTGAGGCGGGGAAAGAGGGTCGCACGCTGTCCGCCTGGGTCAGTTTCTTCCTCTGTGCATTGGCAGTGTTTACAGGGCTTTTCTATATGGGGCGCGTGGCAGAGTTCCATGTGGAGCCGAATTTCTGGTGGTATAATTTCTGCGGCGTCTTATGGGGGATGGGCATCGTCATCCCTGGGATGACGTCCTCTTCTGTGATGATGGCGCTGGACCTGTATCAGCCCATGCTGGAGGGGCTGGCCAGATTGGACTTGCTGGTGCTCTCTGCGGCTTTGCCAGGGATGTTCCTGACCATCCTCCTGCTGGCACGGCTGGTGACTTGGTTTTTCCGGGTCCATTATCCCATCGCATTCCACGGGATATTGGGATTCGTGATCGCATCCACTCTGGCGATCGTGCCTGAGGACTATCGGAGCGCAGGAGAAGTGCTGCTCTCGATCGTGTGTGCCTTGGCAGGGTTCCTGCTGGCCTTTTTCCTGGCACGTCTGGACCGCCGCATCCAAACGGCTTGATGAGTAAGAGGAAACGAGGAGGGTCCCTCGTGCATAGAGCACGAGGGACCCTCCTTGTGTACCTTCATAGATCCAAGAAGCCCATGATGGCGATGCCGGCTACGATCAGCACGATCATGGCATAGTGTTTCCAAGAGAGCCGCTCTTTCAGGAAAAGGCGGCTCCAGAGCACAGAGGCCGCACAGTACGAGGAGATGATGGGAGCGGACATAGCCAGATGCGCAGTATCCGCGATGGCGTAGATGTAAGCGAATTGTCCGGCAGTCTCACAGATGGCGCCAACATACTTCGGGGCCTCCATCCGGGGGATCAGTCGATCTTTTTTGACGAGGACCACATAGAGGAAGCAGACGACAGCCGCCAGCAGGAAGGTCAGCTCATAGGCCACGTTGGCGCTGTCTTCATCCAGTGTCTCCAGCACACGGTTATCGGCGAAGGTGCCCAGGGCGTCCAGCAGGCAGTAGGCCACAGGCATGGCCAGGGCCAACCAGCTCTTGGAATATTTGTAGTTGCCAGCCTCCTGCCGGGCGGCGCGCAGCGCTTCATCCTCCGTGGCATCCACCACGCCCAGACCGATCGCGCCAACACACACCAACGCTACGGCGAAAAGGGCCAGGGGAGAATATCCCTCGAAGCCCACCATGATCAGTGTCATGATCGCCACCAGAGCGCCGGACGAATTGCAGATCGGGGAGGAGATGGACAGCTCGATGTACCGAAGGCCTACGTAACCCATGGTCATGGAACTGATGTACAGCAAAGACACCGGCAGATAGGTCCACAGGATGTCGAGGCTGATGGCCGTGCCGCCTACGAAGATCTCGTAAGCCGCATGGATGCCCATGACCACACCTACGGCTATCACCATTTTCAGATGGCTGTACTTGTCTTTGGGATCTCGACAGCCAATCTTGGAAAAGAGGTCAGAGCCGCTCCAGCAGAGCAGCGCGATGAGAGAAAGCCAAAACCACATAAATTCGATGCTCCTGTTCTAGATAAGATCAGATTACGCAGGGAGATGAGCAAGCCCGGCGTTCAGAAGTTTCTGGAAGCTCATGAGGATGCCAAGCTTCGCATGGTACCAAGTGAGGCCGCCTTGGAAGTAGACGGCATAGGGGTCACGGATGGGGCCGTCTGCAGAGAGCTCGATAGAGCTGCCCTGCACGAAAGCGCCTGCTGCCATGATGACTTCAGCGTCATAACCGGGCATAGCCCACGGCTCCGGGGTCACATAGCTGTCCACCGGGGCGGCAGCCTGGATCCCTTTGCAGAAAGCCACCATGGCCTCCCGGCTGCCCAGCGTCACCGCCTGGATGATGTCGTGCCGGTCCTCAGAGGCATTGGGGATGCAGGAGAAGCCTGCCCTCTCATAGATGTTGGCAGCGAAGATCGCGCCCTTGAGCGCACCTGCGACCACAGTGGGGGAGAGGAAGAGGCCCTGATAGAAAGCCGGCATGAGTCCCAGGTTGGCGCCGACTTCCTGCCCCAGGCCCGGTGCAGAGAGACGATAGGCACAGCGCTCCACGCATTCCTTGGTGCCGCAGATATATCCGCCGATAGGCGCCAGGCCGCCGCCGGGATTCTTGATGAGGCTGCCCACTACCATATCCGCGCCCAGGTCCGAAGGCTCCAGTCGCTCCACGAACTCACCGTAGCAGTTGTCCACCATCACTTTCACATCCGGCTTCACCTGTTTGCAAAAGGCGATGAGCTCACCGATCTGAGCCACTGAGAAGGACGGCCGCGTGGCATACCCCTTGGAACGCTGGATGGTGATGAGCTTGGTCCGGCTGTTGATTTTCTCCCGGATGGCGTCAAGATCGAAGCTGCCATCGCTCTTCAAGTCCGCCTGGGCATAGGTGACGCCGTATTCCCGCAGGGAGCACTTACTCTCTCGGATCCCGATGACCTCTTCCAGTGTGTCATAAGGCGCCCCCACTGGAGAGAGCAGTTCATCGCCCGGCAGCAGATTGGCACTGAGCGCCACGGTCAGCGCGTGAGTGCCGCAGGTGATCTGCGGACGCACCAGTGCTGCCTCGGTGTGGAACACATCCGCATAGACCCGTTCCAGATTGTCCCGGCCGACGTCGTTGTAGCCGTAGCCAGTGGTCGCGGCGAAATGGGCGGCATTCACCCGATTCTTCTGCATGGCAAAGAGGACCTTCGCCTGGTTGTATTCCGCCGTCTGGTCGATGGCGTCGAACCGTGCCTGCAGGCCACGGAGGATCTCCTCGCCATATCGATACACCGCCGGACTCACGCCGAACTGCGTGTACATGTTCTCAAGTTCCATGTTTCCCATCCTCACTTCCCAAGATCTCATCGGCCAATCCACGAAGGACATCTGGCTTCGTGACTACCAGGCCGCTCTTTTCATTGCCCAAGATCAGCAGGGTATCCCCGGGGGATATCCCGAAGAACCGACGGGCTTCCTGCGGGATGACGATCTGTCCGCGCTCTCCGACCTTGGCGGTACCGAAGACGCGGTTCCCACCGGACATCCCGAGCATATGTTTCCCTCCAGGCATCAGGCCATCATCCTTTTCATCATATTTTTCATACAAGTGTGAATTATAGCAAAAGTGGGAAAGATCGGCAAGAGGAAAAGGATACTTTCACGAAGATCGTAGGATATGCCGGGAAATGGCGGGGGACAGGCCGCAGGACACAGCGAAAAGATGAGGACCCGGCCGTTTGGACGGATAAAGCGAAAGGAAGAAAAGAAATGAGCGGTACGCTCTGCGTACCGCTCATCGGATATCAAGTATGTAAGGCTCAGACGTGGATACCACCAACGAAATAGGTGTTATAATAGCCGCTGGTCAGATCGCTGATGATGACACCGCCGCTGCGGGAGGAAGAGGAGTGGATGAACTGTCCGCCGCCGATATAGATACCGGCATGAGAACAAGCCTTGCCAGCGTTGCGGCTGGGATCGTTGAAGAACACCAAGTCGCCCGGCTGCAGCGCGGAGATGGACCAGACCTTCGTTCCCAGACCGCTCTGCCACTGACCGGTGGCTGTGTGCGGCAACGTGTAGCCGTGCTGGGCATAGACATACATCGTAAAACCTGAGCAATCGAAACCGCTGGGAGAGGCACCGCCATAGACATACCGGGTACCCAGATGCTGTTTGGCGGTGTCCACGATGTCGCTGCCGGAGGAACTGGAGGAAGAAGCCGTCAGATCCAGGAAGTCACTGCGGATGTATCCTTCGGTACCATACTCGCAGGTGACATCATACCAGCCATCCTCGAAACCGTTGACGGTGACGATGGTATCTGCATCCACAGTGGCCAGAGCTGCGCTGTCAGTCGAGGCGCCGGAACGGACGTTCACGCCATCCGCATTGACTTTGCCATAAGTGGTGAATACATTGTCCTGATCGATGGCCAGGTAATCCGCAGAGACATAACCGACAGTCCCTGCATAGTTGACTCGATACCAACCGGTGGTGGAAGTATCCAGTACAGCGACGGCCACACCTTTGTCTAGAGTGGTGAGGATACTGGAAGAGGTGGAGGCGTCAGAACGGATACGAAGGGAAGACCCAGTGGTGGCACCGACGGCGACTGCCTGATCGGCGGCCATAGCGGCTACCGTGAGCAGGAGCACCGTCATCACAGCGAGGAACAGGATCCGCGCAGCTCTTCCAGCAAAATGTATCATGGGAGTATGCATCCTTTCATCTTTTGTTGAAACGCAGGACTCATGAGTGCTCGAACGGCCTCAGTTCATTTCTCCTTGCCGGCCAATGCGCGGTCCAGCCAAACGGAGGCGACGTCCATCGCGGCGTACAGACTGTCTTTCTCGCTCTTCTTGACGACCCGGTCGCGGGACCTCAAGTCAGGTGCGGTCAACTGCAGCTGGACAGAGACCTTAGTGGCCACGTCCAGATCCTGCTCTTTCTTAGAATCCAGGACTTGCATCATGATGATATATTTCTCAGCCATCGTGCCGTAGTAGATGAGATTGTCTACCCGGCGGAGAGGATGGCCCTTATAGATGAGACCTTCTGCCTTTGCGGGCTTAGTTTGTGGCATGGAAACACTCCTTCGAAAAAATTGTAACCAAATTGTAACAGAATTTTTCCGGTTTGTCAACGTTTGGTGACAGCTTCCCAACAGAAATTTTTGGAAAGCCCGGAATGGCCGAAAAACCGCCCGCCGGTCGGGACGCAGATGCGTCTCACCGGCGGGCGATCTCATACGGACCATCAGATGGTCACTGGCCCAAATACTTGCGGACCAGGACCTGGAGCAGCTCATCGCGATCGATCTTGCGGATCAAAGTCCGGGCGTTGTTGTGGTTGGTGATATAGGTAGGATCCTCAGAGAGGATATACCCCACGATCTGGTTGATAGGATTATAGCCCTTCTCTTCCAACGCCTGATAGACCGTGGAGAGGATCTGATGGATCTCCGCATCCTTTTCCAGCGCGATGCTGAATTTGCGCGTATAATCGTCCAACGGGACCCCACCTTTCCTGCATACTCTGATAACGGGTCCAGTATACTCGATTTTTCGGGAACTGTAAAGCCTTTTCGAAAAGATTTTCAGCGCAGGACAGCGCCCAGCTCTGCTGAGAGCGTGTCTAGGATGCTCTTCACATCCTCGTCCGCCTCCTGGGCGGTGAGACTGCGCTCGTCGGAGCGCAGCGTCAAGTTGAAGGCCACGCTCTTCTTCCCGTCAGGGATGCCGGCGCCGGTGTAGATATCGAACAGGGATACGCTCTTGAGCAGTCCCTTAGCGCCCCGGCGGATGCACGCTTCCAGGTCGGCCACAGGGATGGTCTTGTCACAGACCACGGCGATGTCTCGGGCGACGGCGGGGAACTTGGGCAGTGGGACGTACTCAGGATCAGGGCCTTTGACCTGGGCCAGGGCATCCAGCGCCAGCTCCGCACAGTAGAATTCCCCGTCCACTCCATAGTTCTGAGCCACCAGGGGATGGATCTGACCGATACAGCCCAGCCGGACATCACCGCTCCACACCTCGGCATAGCGGCCAGGATGATAAGAGCGTTCTGTTGGATGGCCGTGACCGGTGCGGAAAGAGACGTCAGCGGCCCGCAGGTCTTCCAGGACCGCCTCCACGACGCCTTTCATCCCATAGAAATCCATATCGGAGCCATAGGCACCCAGGGTGAGCACCCGTTTCTCGATGGCGAGGCCCCGTTCACCGCCGGGCGTATAGGTGCGGCCGACTTCGTAGAGCTTGACGTCCTGATTGCGGTAGTTGTAGTTGCGGGTGAGGATCTCCAGCATAGAGGGCAGAGTGGTGGTGCGCATGATGGAGGTATCCTCGCCCAGAGGGTTGAGGATCTTCAGAGAATCGCGGCAGCTATAGTCCTCTGGCCAACGGATCTTATCGTAGCAGGTGGGAGAGATGAAGGAGTAGGTGATGATCTCATCATACCCCATGCTCCTGCATACCGCGCTCACCTGACGTTCCAACAGCTCTTCCTGCCCGTAGCCGCCCAGCGTGGTCTGTCCGCGCATGAGGGTGGTGGGGATATTGTTATAGCCGTGGAACCTGGCCACCTCCTCAGCGAGGTCTGCCATACCTTCTACGTCACCGCGCCAAGAGGGCACGGTCACCTGTCCGTTTTCTACGGTGAACTCCAGGGATCGGAGGATGCGGACCATCTCCTCTTCCGGGATATCGGTCCCCAACAGCGCGTTGATCTTATCCGGCTCGAGCCGCAGCACCCGAGGCTGGGGCACGTAGTTCAGGATGTCGATGACGCCGTCCACCACCTCGCCGGCGCCCAGCAGCTCCACCAGCTCACAGGCCCGGTCCACGGCAGGCAGGGTATTGAGAGGATCCAGACCTTTTTCGAACTTGGCGGAAGCCTCCGTCCGCATCCCGAGAGACAGGGCCCCCTTGCGGATGCAGGTGCCGTCAAAGTTGGCGGACTCGAACACCACATCGGTGGTGTCCCCCACGATCTCGCTGTGTTCAC
>CALXDL010000103.1 GCA_944387055.1 uncultured Oscillospiraceae bacterium | reverse complement strand
GTGATGAACCTCTTCATGGAGGACTTCCCCCACCCCCCCGCCTTGGTCGGCGGGATCCTGGGCGAAGCGTGCCGGGCAGAACTGGCGGCCTTCTTCTCCCGTCTGCGCCGGGAGCACAGGGCCACGGCGGCGGAGCTGCTGGGAGCATACATGGCTGCAAAAGAGGGGTGACGTTTTCCACATAGTTTTCCACTGTGTAGCCGATGGGAACAAACTACGATCTTGCTGTGTATTTTCTGTGTCGATAGCAGGTAACGGAAGGGATCGGAAAGTAATGGGACGGAAAGCGTCGAAAGCAAGACGGCGCAATGGGAAGGCCGGGATATCAAGGAAAACGAAAAGTTTTGGAGATTTAAGACTTTTGTAACAAATGATGCTGGTTTGCTTAACAACTCTCCGGTATCTTGATACTTGCAAGAGACAAACTTCTTTTCATCCAATCTTCCAAAAAATAAGGGAGAGGGCCAGCCTGCCGGCTGGCCCTCTCCCTTATCCCCTATCCGGAAGATGAGGCTACCCATGACGGGATCGGCGTGATATACTGTCAGATATTGTCCCAAGGCGCCGCCAGGACCGTCAGCCGCAGCAGCAGGAAGCCCATGAGCGTCAGACCGCCGCCGATGTACAGCAGTGAGAGGACGAGCCCATGTCCATCACCCACCGTGGCGGCGCACGATACGAACGCCATCGCGGCGTACACCGCGAAGCTGCGGGTCCGGCCCGCCTGATAGGCGAACGATGCGAGGCGATAGGACCCGAGCGTCAGGAACACCAGCGCCAGCAGCTCTACATAATAGGCCTCCAGGGACGGGTCCAGGGAATAGATGCGGTAAGAGAGCACCAGGCGCACGGTCATACACACCACCGGGACCAGCAGCAGCCATGGCCGCAGCGCCCTGCGGGCCTCCACAGCCTCCCGCTGGCCGCGGCTGCAGGCAGCGGCAGCCGGGAACAGGCAGACGGCGGACACGACCGACAGCGCCCCCTGGAAAAGGTCCAGGCGGGAGAAGGACCGGAACCCCGCCGCCTCCGCAGACGCGCTGGTCCAGCTGGCCGGTCCCACCCCGAGACCGCTGAGCATCTCCACTGCTCCGGAGAGACCCAGGAGGAAGATCCCCGCCACCGGCAGGACCAGCAGGCCTGTGTGAGCCGTGGCGAAGCCTGCGGTGAAGGACTGGGGCGTCCGCTCCCTCTCGTCCGGCAGCTTCCGGCTGGCCAGCAGGAAGAGCGCCGCCAGCACCACCAGCAGCAGGACCAGGAGCCTGGCGTAGAGGTTGCCGGGCACGGGCAGGCCCGTATCGGCCTCGAACCCCGTCCTGGCCTGCAGCAGCCGCAGGACCAAGGCGGCCGCGCCGCCGGATAGGGCCAGGAGGGGGAAGAACAGATATCGTTTCATCTTCTGTGGTCCTTTCAGATGGAAGTTTCCGGTGGATAGTATAGCACGCGGCGTCCAGTTTGTCCACGCCGGCCCCCATATTTCTGCGTCGGGCCGCATAGAGTAGGAGGACAGCCCCTGCGGCCGTATGGAACGAAAGAGGAGGGATCCCATGAAACATGTCACTCAGATCCGGCAGAGCGTGGCCATATCCGTGGTCCTCATCGCGCTGCTGTTCATCCTGCCCCTGGCAGTGATCGTCCCCTTCCGGTCGGAGCTGTTCTCCGGTGAGTCTCCTGTGGACGAGACGGAGCAGGCCCCGTTCGCCTCCGGCGATCTGGACGCGCAGACGGTGCTGAAGGTCCTGGATGGGGACACCGTGGTGGAGATGGATATGGGCGAGTATCTAGTCGGCGTGGTCCGGGCCGAGATGCCCGCCTCTTTCGAGGAGGAGGCGCTCAAAGCCCAGGCAGTGGCCGCCCGGACCTATACGTCCTATAAGATCCTCACCGGCGGCAACCACGGGGATACCGCCGACATCTGCACGGACTCCACCTGCTGCCAGGCCTGGATCGCCGAGGACCGCGCCCGCTCCAACTGGGGCGAGGACGCAGACGCCTTCGAGCAGAAGATCGAGGCGGCGGTCTATGAGACGGACGGACAGACCATCCTCTATGGCGGCGTCCCGATCCTGGCGGTGTTCCACTCCTCCTCCGCCGGGCAGACCCGGCAGGCAGGGACCGTGTGGCTCAACGATCTGCCCTACCTCCAGCCGGTCACTTCTCCTGAGGACGGCGCGCAGATCCCCAATTACTACAGCCGCGTGTCCTTCACGGCGGACGCGTTCCGGGAGAAGGTCCTGGCCGCCCATCCGGAAGCGGACCTCTCCGGGGAGATGTCCGGATGGCTGACCAACGCCGTCACCGACGCGTCCGGCAGCGTGGAGACCGTGGACGTGGGCGGCGTGACCATGAAGGGCAGCACTCTGCGGGGCATCCTGGGCCTGCGGTCGGCCTGCTTCGATTGGGAAGTGCAGGACGGTGAGCTGGTCTTCTTCGTCACCGGGTTCGGCCACGGCGTGGGCATGAGCCAATATGGCGCCGACCAGATGGCGCGCGATGGCGCGGACTATCAGGAGATCCTGACGCATTACTACACAGGCGTGACGGTGGAGCCCTATCGTCTCACGCGCACAGGATCCTAGGACGGGGCGATGCTTCCTTTACAAAATACCGGTGCGTGTGATAAAATATCCATCTAAAATCGCCCTTCCGGGAGAGAGGAGCGTGGTCCCATGAGACGCAGGACCGCCGTTTTAGTGCTGTGCCTGGCGCTGCTGTGCCAGCTGTCGCCCCTGTCCGTGCGGGCGGTGGACAGCGTGTTCTTCACAGCTGTGGGAGAGAACGTCCTCCCGCTCTCGGACGAGACCATGCCCTTCTGGTCCGGAGGCTATCTCTATATCCCAAGCTCCATGTTCACCGGCTCGGTGCGGGAGACTCTGGGGATCTCCTATATCCCGCCCAGCAATGCGCGGGGGCAGGCGATCTTATACAGCGGCGGCCGGTCCCTGCGCTTCGAACCGGGGCGGAGCTATGCGGAAGATCCGGACGGCAACACCTATTATCCCGGCGCCATCCAGCGGGGGAGCATCGTGTTCGTGCCGGCGTACATGGTCGCGGAGTACTTCGGTCTGCTCTATTCGGTCCTCCCGGTCAGCAGCAACTCCTTCCGCGGCTCCATGGTCTGGCTGCGCCAGCCGGGCAGCATCTTCACGGACGCCACGTTCGCAGACGCCGCCTACTCCTCCATGGCCGCCCGCTACAGTGAATACCTGCGCAGCAAAGAGCCGGACGGCGAGGAGCCGGAAGCTCCCAGTGAGGAGCCGGACGTGTCAGACGGCTCCTTCGGCGGGCAGAACATCTTCCTGTGCATCGAGGCGTCGGACCCTGCGCGCACCGCGCAGCTCTTAGACGCACTGGACCGCGCTGGCAGCCAGGCCGCTTTCTACTGCACGCCCGCCTTCCTCTCCGAGCAGGGCGGCCTGCTGCGGCGGATGAAGGCCATGGGCCACGCAGTGGGCATCCTGGCCGATGCCGCGGATCCGGAGCAGTCTGTGGAGGAACAGCTGGAGGCCGGGAATGCCGCTTTGGACCTGGCCACCTGCACCCGGACACGGCTGGCGCGGATCGCCGGCGGGACCGCGGCGCAGCTCCAGGCGGCACTGGCCGCCGGTTACCAGTGTCTGGAGCCGGAGATGGACCGCTCCGCATATGGGCTGTCCAGTGCCTCCGCCGCCGAGACACTGCTCCAGCGGGTGGACGCGCGCCGGGGCAGCGTGAGCGTCTGGCTGGGCGCCGACGTGGATGCCGCAGCGCTGCGCGCTTTCCTGGCGGCAGCGTCCGACGCCGGGGACCGCTGCCTGGCGCTGACGGAGATCTCGTGACGCCAGGGACTGCGGACTGCCCAGGAATTTACAGAAAATTCAACATACCGGCGCTCGAGCAGGTATAATGAGGACAGCAGACAGAGAATAATGGAGGGTACGCCATGGGCCGCAACATTTTAGTCGTAGAAGATGACCGCAATATCTCTGACTTGATCCATATGTATCTGGTGAAGGAGGGGTTCGATGTCCGCATCGCCGGAGACGGCGGGAAGGCCATCGAGGAATTCCAGAAGCAGGTGCCGGATCTGATCTTGCTGGACATCATGCTGCCGGTCATGGACGGCTGGGCCGTCTGTGCCAAGATCCGGGAGACCTCCAAGGTCCCCATCATCATGCTCACAGCCAAGAGCGAGGTGTTCGACCGCATCCAGGGCCTGGAGATGGGCGCGGACGATTACATCGTCAAGCCCTTCGAGATGAAAGAGCTGCTGGCCAGAATCAACGCGGTGCTGCGGCGGACGGAGATCCCCAATGACACCACCAAGAAGCTGACGTTCGACAAGCTGGTCATCAATCTGGATTCCTATGAGCTGATCGTGGATGGGAAGAAGATCGACACGCCGCCCAAGGAGCTGGAGCTGCTCTATCACCTGGCCTCCACCCCGAACCGGGTCTATACCCGCAACCAGCTGCTGGACGAGGTGTGGGGCTTCGACTATTTCGGAGACAGCCGCACGGTGGACGTCCACATCAAGCGTCTGCGGGAGAAGATCGAAGACGTCAGCGATCAGTGGGCGCTCAAGACGGTCTGGGGCGTGGGATACAAGTTCGAGGTCGCTGGCGCCGCCCAGACGGAGAAGAGCTGACCGGGACGGCCCAGATGATGGACCGCGTCCCATATCCAAGAGAGAGAAAGGACTTCCGGCCGGCGGCGGACGGAGGATGGCACACGAGATGAAAGCAAGATTCGGGAAGCGGTTCCAGGGCCTGTATTGGCGGCAGCTGTTCGTCACGGCCGGGATGGTGATGCTCACGCTGTTCCTGCTGGGGGCATCCTTTTTCGCCTTGAGCTATAACTATGCCCGCCAGCAAGCCAGCGAAGAGATCGGGACCAAGGCCCAGGTGATGGGCCAGCTCTCCATCAGCTATCTGGAGAGCGGCCGCTTCCTGGACGTGGAGGACCTGCAGAACAGTGAGGACTTCCAGCAGCTGGCCTCCTTTGCGGCCACGGTGTCCGATGTGGACTTCATGATCTGTGATGCCGAGGGCCACGTGCTCTTGGCCACCGATGAGTCGCTGGACGGCATGGTGGTCACCATGCCGCGGGAGATGACGCAGGAGATCCTGACGGAGGGCATCAGTTTCCGCCGGGACGACTTGGACGGCCTCTATGCCAACAAGCGTCTGGTGGTGGGCGTGCCCGCCGTGAACGCCTCCCGGGAAGTGGTGGGCGTGGTATACGCGACTTCCTCCACCGCGTCGCTGGACTCCATGTGGCAGGGATTCATCGGACTGTTCATCATGACGGCCTTCGTGGTGCTGATGATCTCCTTCATGGCCTCCTCGATCACGGCCATGCGCCAGGTCCAGCCGATCCGCGAGATGGTCCAGGCCACCCGGCAGTATGCCGAGGGGGATTTCGACGTGCGGATGAAGGACTATGGCCGCAAAGACGAGATGGGCGAACTGGCCGCTTCTTTCAACAACATGGCGGAGAACCTCCAGCAGACGGAGCGGCAGCGGCGCGAGTTCATCGCCAACATCTCTCACGAGCTCAAGACGCCCATGACCACCATCGCCGGCTACACCGACGGCATCCTGGACGGGACCATCCCGCCAGAGAACGAGCGGCAGTACCTGCAGATCATCTCGAATGAGAGCCGCCGTCTCAGCCGGTTGGTGCGGCGGATGCTGGACGTGAGCCAGCTCCAAGCCATGGACCCGCTCAAGAACGGCAACCACTTCGACCTGTGTGAGAGCATGCGCCGGGTCCTGATCTCCATGGAGCGGAAGATCACCGACCGGGACTTGGACGTGGATGCGGATATCCCGGAAGAGCCCATCCTGGTCCGGGGGGACAACGATATGATCACCCAGGTGATCTATAACCTGCTGGAGAATGCCACCAAGTTCGCCACCAGCGGCTCCACGTTGTATCTGGGCGTGACCACCATCGACGGCAAGGCCCGCGTAACGGTGCGCAACGAGGGGGAGACCATCCCGGCAGAAGAGCTGCCGCTGCTGTTCGAGCGCTTCCACAAGAGCGACAAGTCCCGCAGTGAGGACAAAGATGGATACGGCCTGGGGCTGTACATCGTCAAGACGATCTTGACACAGCATAAAGAAAAGATCAATGTGACCAGCGAGAACGGCGTGACCACGTTCACCTTCTCCCTGGCCACGGAATGAGGCACGCATGGAACATCAGACCGATCAGGAAGCACGCATCCCCGGCGAGGTCGTGGAGACTTACCGCCAGCCGGACACGCAAGAAGTGGTGGAGACCTACGTCCGTCCGCTGCCGGGCAGGTGGCTGCCTGCGCCTCCCCCCGCCGCAGGCCCGCGGACGCGGAGACAGCGGCGGAAGGGGCTGTGGATCGCCCTGGCCTCCTGCGCCGCCGTGGTGCTGCTGGCCGCCGGCGCTTTCCTCTGGGACCTCATGACCAGGCCTGCGCTCTCCATCGGCTTCGACTATCCCGAGGAGACGGAGAGCGTCCCTCTGGAGATCACCATCCCCACCTATCCCTACGGTGAAGCAGACCCGCTCACAGTGGAGACCGATCATGGCCCGGCCCTCACCACCCAGGAGATCTACCGCCGGGTGAACCCCTCGGTGGTGACCATCCTCGTCCAGCTCGATGGCGAGGCATCGCTGGGGACGGGGGTCATCTTCAGTGAGGACGGCTATATCCTCACCAATTACCATGTGCTGGAGGGCGGCCGGGACTGCACCGTCACGCTGGACAACGACCGGACCTACGCGGCCCAATATGTGGCCGGAGACCGGGACAACGACTTGGCCGTGCTGAAAGTGGACCTGACCGGCCTGCCTGCCGCCACGTTCGGCGATTCTGACGCGCTGACAGTGGGCGACCCGGTCTATGCCATCGGCAACCCCCTGGGCGTGGAACTGCGCGGGACACTGACGGACGGTATCGTCTCCGCCATCAACCGGGACGTGTGGGTGGACGGTCGGACCATGAACCTGATCCAGACCAACGCGGCCCTCAACTCCGGCAACTCCGGCGGTCCGCTGGTCAACGTCTACGGCCAGGTGGTGGGCATCAACACCATCAAGATGAGCTCCGCCTATTCCAATGTGGAGGGGCTGGGCTTCGCCATCCCCTCTACTACGGTCCAGGTCCTGGTGAACGACCTGCTGACCTATGGTGAGGTACAGCCAGAGCCCTCCCTGGGACTGACGGTCTCCAAAGTCGGTACGCAGCTGGACGAGGACCTGTGGGGCATCGAGGTGCTGGACATCACACGGGGCTCCGCAGCGGACGTGGCCGGTATCCAGCCGGGCGACTTCGTGGTCTCCGCCAATGGGACGGCCGTGGACACCAGCAGCGACCTGCTGCGGGTGCGCCGTCAGTTCCACGTGGGAGACCAGATGCCCCTGACCATCTGGCGGGACGGCGAGCTGTTGGACGTGACGCTGTTCCTGGAGACCGCAGTGGGCGCAGAATGAACGGCAGGCCCAGCGGCATCGAACGCAACGGACGGCCCTGGGACGCATCGCGTCCCAGGGCCGTCCTCTATGTTCCCGCTTCCGGCTGCTCTCCATCGGGGCCGGAGGCTCCTTTCCGTTTGCGGGGCCAGAGCAGGCTGACGCCCGAGAGCAGGAGATATACGCCGAATGGCCTGCGCAGCAGTTCCACGTCCACAGCGGTGGCCACCCAGGCCCCTGCCGCGGCCGCGGCCACGGCCAGTGGCACGGCGGCTTTGAGCGTGGGCCTATCCAGGTATCCGTTCTTCCAATGACACACCAGTGCGCTGGCGGCAGTGGGCAGGAAGAAAAGGAGGTTGATGCCCTGTGCCGTCCGCTGGTCCACGCCCAAAAACAGCGTCATCACCAGGAGCAGCAGCGTCCCACCGCCGACGCCCCAGGCAGAGATCACACTGGCGCCCAGTCCGCACAGGAAGGGGACGATCAGGTCCATCACAGCAGATACTTCCCCCCCGCATAGAAGAGGAAGGCCGCAAAGAGCCATTTGAGCCACTGTGTGGGCACCTTCC
Organism: uncultured Oscillospiraceae bacterium; assembly: GCA_944387055.1. Taxonomy (GTDB): domain Bacteria; phylum Bacillota; class Clostridia; order Oscillospirales; family Oscillospiraceae; genus Oscillibacter. The sequence goes on along the minus strand of CALXDL010000103.1, from coordinate 3,305 downwards.
CGTAGAGCTTCCCTCCGATCCAGCCGCCGACGAGGCCGCCTGTCAGGTAGGGCAGCGCGGCCGTGAACGACACCCCGCCCCGGAACAGATATACGGCCGCGGACACCAGGCATACCGGGAAGATGACGCCCACGCAGGTGGCGTACAGCTTCCGCTGGCTGAGGGTCCCGGCGCGGGAGAGGATGGGCAGGAACACCATGCCTCCTCCGCCGCCGAACAGGCCGTTGGCCGCACCGGCCGCCGCGCCGGCCAGCCGCGCCGGCCAGGCTCTCGCCATGGTCATCTCCTCCTTCCGCTCTATGTAAAAGGGGCCTGCAGGACAGATGTACGGGCTCCGCGGGCGTATAGAAGGCCCCGGAGCCCATCGCCGAGGAGGTTATTTCATCTTGAAGCTCTGGCAGTCGGTGCACTCTGCCTGGGTGGGATTGGCCTCATGGGTCCCCACCTGGATGGTGGTAAGGCCGCAGTACTGAGCATCCTGGCAGTGGTAGGCGCAGTTGCTCACCGTACACTTGATGCTCTGATTGGGCGTGCAGGCGCAACCGCCGTTGGTGCGATCGTTCGTCATAGAAAACATCCTCCTGCGTGATGAGTTTTGGCTTTCGCCGGCAGTAGTTTGTGCGGGCAGGCGGAAAGTATGCAGGAGAGGCCGCGGCACCGCCGGCGGCGGGACGCTCGTCCACGCGCTGGCGGTGCCGCGGCACGCTGTCATCCAAATGCGCTCAGATGCCCAGGACGAGCGCGGCGATCTGGAAATAGATGAGCAGGGAGATGGCGTCCACGATGGTGGTGATGAACGGCGAGGCCATCACCGCCGGGTCGAAGCCCAGCTTCTCGGCCAGCAGGGGCAGTGCAGAGCCCACCAGCTTGGCGCAGGCCACCGTCCCCACCAGTGTGAAGCACACCACCAGCGCCACCTGGGGCGTCACCGCCGGGTTGCGCAGCAGCCAGCGGTCGACCAGCATCATCTTCACGAAGTTGGCCGCCGCCAGGCACGCCCCGCAGATGAGCGCCACCCGGCCCTCTTTCCATATCACCCGCGGCAGGTCGCTGAACCGGATATCGCCCAGGGAGAGGGCGCGGATGATGGCGGTGGAGGCCTGTGTGCCGCTGTTGCCGCCGGTGCCGGAGAGCATGGGGATATAGGAAGTCAGGATGGCGCAGGTGGCCAGGGCATTCTCGAAATGGGTGAGGATGATGCCCGTGAAGGTGGCCGAGAGCATCAGCATCAACAGCCAGGGCGTCCGGGCCTTCCAGGTCTCCAGCACGCCGGTCTTGAGATAGGGCTTGTCGCCGGGCAGGATGGCTGCCATCTTCTCGATGTCCTCCGTGACCTCTTCCTGCAGGACGTCCATGGCGTCGTCCACGGTGACGATGCCCACCAGGCGGTCCTCCGTGTCCACCACGGGCAGGGCCAGGAAGTCGTACTTGCTCAGGGTTCGGGCCACGGTCTCCTGGTCGTCCAGGGTCTGGACAGAGATGATATGGCGCTCCATGATGTCGCCGATCACATCGTCTTCCTCGCTCAGCAGCAGCGTGCGGATGGACAGCAGCCCGATCAGGTGGCGCTCCTCGTCGATGACATAGCAGATGTTGATGGTCTCTTTGTCCAAGCCGGTGCGGCGGATCCGCTTGAGGGCGCCTTCCACGGTCATGGTCTCCTTGAGATCCACGAATTCCGTGGTCATGATGCTGCCGGCGCAGTCATCCGGATACTTCAATATCTCGTTGATGCTCTTTCGCATCTCCGGATCCGAGTGGCGGAGGATCCGCTTGACCACGTTGGCCGGCATCTCCTCCACGATGTCCACGGTGTCATCCAGATACAGCTCGTCCAGGACCTCTCGCAGCTCCGTGTTGGAAAAGCCCTGGATCAGCATCTCCTGCTGGTCCGAGTCCAGCTCCACGAACACCTCTGCCGCCAGCTCCTTGGGAAGCAGCCGGAAGACCAGCGGCAGGACCTTCTCGTCCAGATCTGCGCACAGCCGGGCGATGTCCTGCGCCTCCATGGGGAGCAAAAGGTCGCGCAGCTGGGCGTATCGTTTTCGCTCGATCAGGTCCTCGATCTTCTCCACCAGCTCTGTCCGTTCCGTCTCCAGTTCCAGCATGCGCGTCCTCCTTCCTGTCTGTCCTCATGAAACAAAAAGACTCCGATCGTCCTATCCGATACGACCAGAGAGTTCTCCGCATGGGCGCCGCTGCGGCACGCGCCCGCTACCGTTCAAGCTTTAGCCTCACAAGGCGGTGAAATCGCATTAGATGATACCTTCGTGTTCGATATCGCCTGTTCAAACCCTCTCATGATGTCTCCATCACTCCGCGGCAGCGATCCATATCCCTGTGGTAGCCTTACCTACCGGATAGTATCCAGTTTTCCACATTCCGATGTTTATAGTATGACAATTTTTTGCCGCTGTCAACCCGCTGCCCAAATTTTACCCAGGCCACATATCAGAGGGCGTCCCGCCTGCCGCGCAGACGTCCGCGCGGCCCGTCCGGATGGCCCATGCGCGGCGGCCGCGCCCTCATGGAAAGCGCTTAGACAGCGAGGCCCCGGCATCCTGCCCGTTTCTGGGCAGGATGCCGGGGCCATCGTATGCGCTTTAGAAATCCGCGCTGCCCACCGTGCGGGGATGGGGCAGGACGTCGCGGATGTTGCTCACGCCCGTGAGATACATCACCAGCCGCTCGAAGCCCAGGCCGAAGCCCGCGTGGCGGCAGGTGCCGTAGCGCCGCAGGTCGCAGTACCACCAGTAGTCCTCCGGCTTCATGCCCAGCTCATGGATGCGGCCCTCCAGCACCTCCAGCCGCTCCTCGCGCTGGCTGCCGCCGATGATCTCGCCGATGCCGGGCACCAGGCAGTCCGCCGCGGCCACGGTCTTGCCGTCGTCGTTGAGGCGCATATAGAATGCCTTGATCTCTTTGGGATAGTCTGTGACGAACACCGGCTTCTTATAGACCTGCTCGGTGAGATAACGCTCGTGCTCCGTCTGCAGGTCACAGCCCCAGAACACCTTGTAATCGAACTGGTCGTTGTGCTGCTCCAGGATCTCCACAGCTTCGGTATAGGTCACCCGGCCGAACTCGGAGGAGGCCACATGCTCCAGCCGTTCCTTGAGCCCCTTGTCCACGAACTGGTTGAAGAACGCCAGCTCATCGGGGCACTTGTCCATCACCTGGCGGATGACGGACTTGATCATGGCCTCCGCCACATCCATGTTGCCCTTGAGGTCGCAGAAGGCCATCTCCGGCTCGATCATCCAGAACTCGGCCGCGTGGCGCGCCGTGTTGGAGTTCTCCGCCCG
>CALXDL010000102.1 GCA_944387055.1 uncultured Oscillospiraceae bacterium | reverse complement strand
GTGCCCCGGACCCCCGCAGACGGCGGCGATGCGCAGGTCCGCACCGCCATCTTGGTGGCCTCCATCAGCTTCTCGCTGCGATACCGCCAGCCGCGGGGGCAGGGAGCCATCACGTTCAGGAACGCGGCGCCGGGGGTGTAGATGGCCTTGTGGGCCTTCTCGCTGATATCCTTGAAGTTCCCGATGAAGGTGGTCTGGGCCACATAGGGGACACCGTGCGCCACCATGCTCTTGGTCAGGTTCTTCTTCTGCTGCGGCTTGCCGGGGACCACCTTGCCCACAGGCGTCGTGGTGGTGTCAGCGAAGTGAGGCGTGGAAGAAGAGCGCTGGATGCCGGTGTTCATGTACGCCTCGTTGTCGTAGCACACATACACCATATCGTGGCCGCGCTCCATGGCGCCGGACAGGGACTGGAAGCCGATGTCGTAGGTGCCGCCGTCACCGCCGAAGGCGATGAACTTCCACGTCTCATCCAGCTTGCCGCGCTTCTTCATAGCGCGGTACGCCGTCTCCACGCCGGAGATGGTGGCCGCCGCGTTCTCGAACGCGTTGTGGATGAAGCTGTCCTTCCACGCCGTATACGGATACATGAAGGTGGAGACCTCCAGGCAGCTCGTGGCAGAGCAGACCACCGCGTGGTCCTCCGGCTCCAGGGCGCGGAGCACCGTCCGCACCGCGATGGGGGAACCGCAGCCCGCGCACATCCGATGACCGCCGGACAGGCGATCTTCCTTCATCACATTCTCTTTCAGATTATAGGCCATGACTGTTCTCCCTCCTTATTCCCGGACGTCCAGATAGCGGTAGGTCTCACCGGTCTCGCCGGTCGCCGCGATCTTCTCCAGCTCCGCGAACACGTGCTGGATGCTCTCCACACGCACGTCGCGGCCGCCCAGGCCGTAGATGTAGTTGATGCCCTTGGGCGCGCTCACGCCGGCGGCGTACAAAGAGGCGGTCACCTCTGCGAACATGGGGCCGCAGTGCGCGTTGAAGCTGTCGTCCTTGTCCATGACGGCAAAGGCCTTCACGTCCTTCAGTGCCTCGCAGATGTCCTCTGCGGGGAAGGGGCGGAAAGAACGGACCTTGATGAGGCCCACCTTCTTGCCCTGGGCGCGCAGCTCATTGATGGCCTCCTTGGCCGTACCGGCGGAAGAACCGATGATCACGATGGCCTCTTCCGCGTCGGACATCTCATACTTCTCGATCAGGCCATAGGTGCGGCCGGTCATCTCGCCGAACTCCTTGCCCACCTGACGGATGACGTCCTTGGCATCCATCATGGCCTGGGCCTGCTGGCGCTTGGCCTCCATATAGTACACAGGAGTGGCGTAAGCACCCACGGCCATGGGCTCATCCTTGTTGAGCAGATAGTGCTTGGGCTTGTACTCGCCCACGAAGGCCTTCACCTTCTCATCCTCCACCAGCTCGATGTTCTCGATGGCGTGGGAGGTGATGAAGCCATCCTGGCAGACCATGATGGGCAGGCCCACTGCCTCGCCGATCCGCATGGCCTGGAGATAGTTGTCATAGGCCTCCTGGTTGGTCTCTGCGAACAGCATCAGCCAGCCGGCGTCCCGCACGCCCATGGCGTCGGAGTGGTCGTTGTTGATGTTGATGGGGCCGCTCAGTGCGCGGCAGCTCACCGCCAGGGTGATAGGCAGCCGGTCAGAAGCCGCCACATACAGCATCTCCGTCATGTAGCACAGGCCGCAGGAAGAGGTCGCGCTGATGGCGCGGCAGCCAGCGGCCTGGGCGCCGATGCAGGTGGACATGGCGCTGTGCTCCGACTCCACGGCGATGAACTCGGTGTCCACTTCCCCGTTGTCCACATAGGTGGAGAAGTACTGGGGGATCTCCGTGGACGGCGTGATGGGATACGCGCCCATCACATCCGGGTTGATCTGCTTCATGGCGAAGGCAACGGCCTCGTTGCCGGAAAGTCTTTCTCTGATACCCATAGTCCCTTCCCCTCCTTACTTCTCGTCCTTGACCATGGTGATGGCCCCGAAGGGGCAGGCGTTGGCGCAGATGCCGCAGCCCTTGCAGAAGAAATAATCGAAATCGCCGCGCTTGCCGTCCTTCCCGACGGGGATGGACATATCCGGGCAGACCGGCGCGCACAGCAGGCACTGCTTGCACTTGTCCCAATCGATCACGGGCTTCATGGTCCGCCAATCGCCGGTCTCCACCACGCTGGACGTGCCGCCCTCGAAAATATTGCAGCCCGGGGTGATGTCCTTCCAGGTCACGTCCGGGGTCATATCCTTTGCCAGATGGCTCATCCTACCTGCACCTCCTCCAAAGAGCGCTTGAGCGCACGCATGTTTCCTTCGATGACTTGGGGCTTGCTGGCGAACTTATGCTTGAAGGAGCCCTCCATGTCCTTCACGAACTCCTCCTCGCCGATGACGCCGGACACCTTCACGATGGCGGCCAGCATGGGCGTGTTGGGGAAGTTCTTGCCCAGCTCCTCCTCGGATATCTTGCCGGCGTCGATGGTGCACACACGGCCCTCATAGCCCTTGAGCAGAGGACGCAGCTCCGCCGGAGATTTGCTGGAGTTGATGACGATGGCGCCTTCCTTCTTCAGGCCGGCGGTGACGTCCACAGCGGACAGCAGGGTCTCGTCCCCGACCACCACATAGCCTGGGAAATAGATGTTGGAATGTACCGTGCTCCGTTCCGAGCTGATCCGGTTGTAGGCCGTGATGGGCGCGCCCATACGCTCGGGACCATATTCCGGGAAGCCCTGGACATACTTGCCCGTGTTGAAGGCGGCGTCCGCCAGCAGCAGGGACGCGGTCTTAGCGCCCTGGCCGCCCCGGCCGTGCCAGCGGATCTCTACGATGTCTTTCATATTTGATCCTCCTCGTTTCCATTGTCTCCCCCACAGGGGGAGAGGTACCTCACGATTTCCGTATTCGGATGTTTGCCAGCACTTCCAGTATAGCCTCCCTGCCGCGGGCTTGTCAATCGACCGGCGCTGGGGCGCCCTATAGAAATCCAGGAACGCTCTTTGGTGGTTTTTTGCGTCAAGGCCAGCCGGTGGTCCCACATAGGCGGTCATATGCCGTTGTATGTCACAAATTTCCCCGCCTTGATCTGTATCTTTTGTACATCCCCAGTTTCCGTGTGTCCCCTCCCCGTGCAAAAGCGCCGCGTCTTGTAGACGCGGCGCTCTCCCTCATCTCTCTTGATCAGACTGTCCTGCTGTATCGCCCAGGCCGAAATCTCGCTCCACGCTGGCCGTATCCCGCGCCAGCATGGACTCCATCACCCGGATATCGCTGTCCACGTCCATGGCGTCCGCCTTGTACAATTCGTCCAGCTGATGCTCGAAGCCACGGACGATGGTGTCCATCGTGGCCTGGATCCGGGCCTTGGCTTGGCGGAGGTTCTCTCCCTCCACCCCGGCGGCCTCGAACTCCGCATAGGAATCCAGCAGCTTCTGGGTCGTGGGCAGATAGTAGTTCAGGAAAGTGTCGATCTGCCCACGCTTGTTCGGATCCTCTTCCACTGCCCGGAAGATCCTGGCGGTGACCGCCTCCAGCCGGTCGATCTTCGCGGAGAGGGCGGCGTCGGCGATGGCGTCGTTGGCTCGACGGATCTTCCGCAGGATCCCAGAGTATCCCTCCTCAGTCTCTCTGGGCGTCTGGGCGGCAGCCTGCTCCTGCCGGCGCTGTCTTTGCAGCTCCTCGTCCGCCTGGACACTGCGGAAGAGATATCCCAGCTCCACGTTCAGGTAGGCCGTATCCCCGAAGTAGCCCTTGTCGATCATCTTCTGCAGGTCCTTCTCCACCCGGTCTCTGGGATACCCCAGCGTCCGGGACAGCTGTTCCACGGCCATGGCCTCATGGTCTCCCACTACTGCCAGATACTGATCGTAGCGCTTCAGGCTGCGGCCGATGGAGACGCCTCTGCAGAGCATGGCGGTGCCGGCCGCCGCCAGGGCCAGTCCCAGCAGCAGCTCCTCGATGTACCAGGGCTCCACATCGCCCAGATAGAGCATCATCTCGATGGGAGACCAGCAGGCGATCAGACCGACGGCCACCAGCACCCCACCAGCGATCTCCAGCCGCTTGGCGTTGGCCTGGTCCGCCGCCGGAGGCTCCATGGCGGAACGCACGGACTTCCTGGCCCTGCTGGCGGTCCCGGCGGCCGTTTGCAGAGGAGGCGTCGCCTGGCGCCGCTTCTGGCCGTCCTTCCCAAAGAGCTTGACCAGCAGCACTACCAGGGCGATGGGCCACGCTCCTATGGCAAAGAGCACCACGATGGCCACCCAGGCCCCCACGCTCCCCTGTCTCGTCTTCTTCCCGGCCACGGTCTTCAGTCTCCCTTCTTCTTCAGCTTGCGCTTGTTGCCCTGCCCGTCCACCACGTAAGTGTGGTCCAGCTGGGCCTTCAGTCCGCCCAGCACGGAGTCGATATACTCCCGCCGCAATGCCGCCCGCTCCATCTGCTCCCACTCTGTCAGGCCTTCCGGCGTCTTGGCCTTCCGGGCCAGCTCGTTGATGCGGTCGATCTGCTTTTGATCCATCCTTCTCCCCCCTGTCAGGTCTCTGGGCGCTGCCGCTCGAAGACCAGGTCGATCGTCTCCATATAGCCGCTGCCCCGCTGGCGTCTGGGGACGTAGCCCGCGTACCGCCAGCCCTCTGCGGCTCGGCGCGCGATGATCTCCCGATGGGCCACGGTCTCCATCCCAAAGCCGCCCAACAGGCTGTATCCGCCCCCGCCATCGTCGCAGGCGATCTCTTCGAACTCGTATTCCAGCATATCGCGTCCTCCTATCAGACGTACCGTTCCACCACGATGGCGACGCGTCTCTTCTTCGTGGTGCCGCCCACCTCTGCCAGCCGGAACTTCCCAGATCCCCGGACGGAGATCGTGTCTCCCGCCGAGAGCAGCTTGTCCGGCTTCGTACACTCCCGCCAGTTCACCTGGACCCTTCCGCTCCCGATGAGCTCCGCCGCTTTGCCCCGGGCCATGCGGAGACCGGCGGCACACACCGCGTCCAGCCGCAGAGAGGACACGGTATCCCGTACCTGCTCACACCGGACGGGCGGGATATGGAGGTGTGCTGCGGGGATCTCCTCCACCGTCAGCTTCGCCCGGCCGGCGCTGTCCCAGCTGGAGAGCAGGAAGCCCGCCACAGTGTCCAGCACGATCAGGTCCGCGCTCTCCCGGGAGACCAGGATGTCTCCCACCTTCTCCCGGACGATCCCCATCCCCATGAGGCTGCCCAGGAAGTCCCGGTGGCTCAGCTGGAACTCCGGCCGGAACGCGGCCCGCAGGTAGCGGAGCGGACTCTCCGCCGTCTCCGGCTCCATCCAGTCCGGCAGGAAGAGGAAGATGTTCCGCTCCGCTCCTTCGTAGCCCCCCTGGCGGAGCCAAGCGGTCTCCGGCACGCCCGCCAGGCGCAGCAGATCTTCCGTCATGGCCTGCTGCTGCGGGGTCAGGAAATCCGTGCAGGCCGGGATGTTGCGGCTCTGTGCCTGCTCCGCCCGGTCCAGGACTTTGGCCAGCAGCAGCCGGTCCTCCCCGGCGGCTCCCAGCCGGTCCAGCAGCTTATTCTTCTCCATGCCCGATCAGCTCCTGTGTCCGCACCAGCTCCGCATAGGCGCCGTTTTTGGCCATCAGCTCCTCGTGACCGCCCAGTTCTGTGATGCGCCCATCCTCGACGACGGCGATGCGGTCGGCATTGCGGACTGTGGAGAGCCGGTGGGCGATGATGATGGTGGTGCGCCCGTGGGAGAGTTTCTCGAATGTCGCCTGCAGCTTGGCCTCCGTCACGCTGTCCAGCGCGGAGGTGGCTTCGTCCAGGATGAGGACCGGGGGATCCTTCAGGAAGATGCGGGCGATGGAGATGCGCTGCTTCTGCCCGCCGGAGAGCAGGGCGCCCCGCTCTCCCACATAGGTGGCGAAACCTTCCGGCATCGCCACGATGTCATCGTAGATCTCCGCCAGCTTCGCCGCACGGGCCACCTCCTCCTCGGAGGCGCCGGGCTTTCCGTAGCGGATGTTCTCCAGGATACTGGCCGCGAAGAGGAACACGTCCTGCTGCACCACGCCCACGTTCTGGCGCAGGGACTCCTGGGTCACGCCGCGCACGTCCTCCCCGTCGATCCGGATGGCACCGGAGGTCACGTCGTAGAACCGGGGGATCAGCTGGCAGAGGGTGGACTTCCCGCCGCCGGAAGGACCCACCACGGCGATGGTCTCGCCCGGCCGGATATGGAGGTCCACATCGTGGAGCACCGGCAGATCCGCCTCGTAGGCGAAGCTCACATGGTCCACATCGATGCGCCCCTCCACCCGGTCCAGCACCTTGGCGTCCGGCGCGTCCTGCATGGCGGGCTCCTCCCGCATCAGCTCGATGAACCGGGAGAGGCCGGCGGTGCCGTTGGCGAAGAGCTCCGCGAAATTGGAGAGTTTGCGCACCGGCGTGACGAAGGTGGAGACATACAGGTTGAAGGTGACAAGGTCCACCACGTCCATCTGGCCCTCCATGATGAGCCATCCGCCCACGGCGATGACCACCACGGAGAGGATGCACAGGAAGAACTCCATGGAGGCGTTGAAACGGCCCATGGCCTTGTGGAACGCCCGCTTGGAGGTCTTGAAGCTGTCGTTGGAGGCGTCGAACTTCTCCAGTTCGGTCCCTTCGTTGGCAAAGGCCTTGGCCGTGCGGATGCCGGAGAGGCCGGACTCGATGTCCGCGTTGATGGTGGCCGTGCGCTGCTTGACCTGGCGGGAAGCCGCGCTCATCGAGCGGCGGCAGCGCCACACCACTGCCAGGAACACCGGCAGGATCAGGGTGATCACCAGGGCCAGCTGCCACTGGATGGTGTACATGATGGCCAGGGCGCCCGTGATGGTCACCCCGGAGATGAACACATCCTCCGGCCCGTGGTGGGCCAGCTCCGTGATGTCGAACAGGTCCGCCGTCAGGCGGCTCATGAGCTGGCCCGTGCGGTTGCGGTCGAAGTAGTCGAAAGAGAGCTCCTGCATGTGGCGGAACAGGTCCCGGCGGATGTCCGCCTCCACCAGGATGCCGAAGGTGTGGCCCCAATAGCAGATGACATACTGCATCCCGGCGCGCAGCAGGAACGCCAGGAACACCACGGCCATGACGGCGAAGAACGTCCCATAGGCGCTCTTGGGCAGCAGCTGGTACATACACCAGCGGGAGACCGCCGGGAACGCCAGATCGATCAGCGCGATGATCAGCGCACAGGTCAGGTCCAGGAAGAACAGCCGCCGGTGGGGCTTGAAGTACGAGAGGAAGATCCGCAGGGCGGAACTCTCTTGGAATCGTTTCGTTGTCATGGTCCACTCCTCCGTGTGTCGATACAGGGGTCATGATATCATGTTTTCCCCTCTCATGCAATGGAGACTCCCCGGACACTGCGTCCGGGGAGCCCTCGATCAGCTCTTTGCCAGATACTCTCCCATCATGTAGCCCTCAGTGGCGGCGCCGCCCGCACCGGCGAAGGTAATCTTGTACCAGCCGTTCCCGGCGCTCTCCACGATCTGCACGGAACTGCCGTTGGGCACGGTGGCCAGGGCCTCATAGTCCGTACCGGGGCCCGAGCGCACCCGCACGCCGTTCCCACCGTTGACGACCACCGCCGGGCCCGCCGTCAGGCCGCTGCTCTCCGCGCTGCCGGAGCCCGTGGAGGTGGAGCCGGTGGACGAAGAAGCCGCCCGCACCCGCACGATGCAGGTGCCTTTGTGCTCCCCGTCCGTGACCACGATCTCCACATTGCCGCTGGACACAGCCGTCACCACGCCGTCGGCGTCCACGGAGGCCACGCCCTCGTCCTCGCTGAACCATTGATAGGTGCCGCTCCCGCCGGAGACCGTGAGGGCGTTGGTCTCCCCGGCGGAGAACAGGGTGAAGTCCGTGCTGCTGAGGGTGAGCCCCTCCGGCAGCGCCGCCGCGGCCGCGTAGTCCAACTCCGCCGCGCCGGTCTCACCGGTCTCGCCCGTGTCCGGATCCTCTGTCAGGTCCGGGTCCTCCGGCATGACGCCGTCTGCGGTCTCGCCGTCATCGGTCTCGCCGTCTCCGGTGCTGGGCTCCACCGGCGTCACGGTCTCGGTCTGCGATCCGCTGCCGTCTCCCGCCAGCCATCCGGCGATCCGGTCGCCGAAGAGCAGATACGTCAGCAGCGCGGCCATCACCACGATCAGCACGATCAGGATGGGGCTGAGCAGATTGGGCTGCTGCCCTTTCCGCGCGACTCGCCGTCCGCCTTTGCCCGCTCCGTTCCGGCGGATCTCACCGCCCTGCTGCAAAGCCGCCTCCTCCTCACAAAAGGGGCAGTTCTTATACGTCTCAGAATATTTTTCCCCGCAGACGGGGCAGCGTTTCATGGCCATGGGGTTCCTCCTCCCGCGATCGCGTGCGCTTACAGTTGACATGATATCGGCTTTTCCGGGACCCGTCAAGAGCGGAACAGTCGAAATCTCCGGAAAATCGCCCCGCCCTGTCGAAGGGCCTTGCTTTTAGGCGGCCGCTGTTTTATCATGCTATCAGGGAACGAGCAGAGGAACGATCTGCGCGGCCTCTCTGTCAGGCCGCCATATGGGAGGGGAGCAGCCATGGGATGCATGTTCATCGGGATCGCGGGCGGGACCGGATCCGGCAAGACCACTTTGACCCGGCATCTGAAGGACCATTTCGACGGGAACGTCTCCGTCATCGGCCACGACAGCTATTATAAGCGCCAGGACGGCAAGACCTATGAAGAGCGCGCCCGGGTGAACTATGACCACCCCAGCGCCTTCGACACGGATCTTCTGATCGAGCACCTGCGCCAGCTCAAGGCCGGCCATCCCATCCAGTGCCCGGTGTATTCCTACAAAGATCACGACCGCACGGACCAGACCGTGGAAGTGCTGCCCACCAAGGTCGTCATCGTGGAGGGCATCCTCATCTTCCAAGATCCCACCCTGCGGGACATGTTCGACATCAAGATCTTCGTGGAGACGGACGCGGACGTCCGCATCCTCCGCCGGTGCCTGCGGGACGTGGAGGAGCGGGGCCGCTCCCTCCAGTCCGTGGTGGATCAGTATCTCACCACCGTCAAGCCCATGCACGAGCAGTACGTGGAACCCTCTCGGAAATATGCCGACATCGTGGTGCTGGAGGGGGGCCATAACCTGGTGGCGCTGGATATGATCATGCAGCGCATCCAGCATCACATCGACCAGGACGATTGACGGCGGCGCGCCGCCCTTTCCCTGCGCCATACGATACGGGGGCCGGAGCGAGATGCTCCGGACCCCGTCCTTGCCGCCTCATGCCCCGGCGAAGTGGAACACCACGCCCACCACGGCGGACAGGGCGATGAACACGATGGGGTGCAGGTCCTTCACCCGCTTGGGCCCATGGGTCAGCACCAGCAGGACCGCCGCCAGGGCCAGCCCCTTCCAGACGAACAGCCCCTGCCCCTCCGGCAGCTGGAAGCCGTTGACGATGCTGCCCCCCGCCGGGTCCAAAAGGGCCACGTTGGTCAGCACCTCCAGGACCACCGTCACGCACGCGGCGGCGATCAGTCCCGTGGACGCGGGCCGCAGGCCGTAGAACGCCATCTGCACGTACCGGCTGTCCCGGAACTTTTTGAGCATGGCGGCGATGATCAAGATCACGATGATGGAGGGCGCCACCTCGCCCAGTGTGGCGATCACGCCTCCCAGCACGCCCAGCAGCGGCCCGCCCTGGGCGCTGCCCACGGTGAAGCCCACATACGTGGCCATGTTGATGCCGATGGGGCCGGGCGTGGACTCCGACACCGCCAGCATGTTCATCAGCTCGCCGTATGTATACCAGCCGGTCGTCTCGCCGATGTCCTGCAGGAAGGGCAGCGTGGCCATGCCCCCGCCGATGGCGAAGAGGCCGGTCTTGAAGAACTCCCAGAAAAGCTGGAGGAAAACGCTCATCTCGCGGCCCTCCCCTCCAGCGTCTTCAATGCGATCCCCGCCGCGGCGGAGATGAGGACGAACCACACCGGAGAGAGCGAGAGCATCACGCTGCCCACCAGGACCGCCACGAAGATCGCGGCGGTGCGCTTATCCACCACGGAGCTTTTGAAAAGCTTCAGCACGGCGTTGAAGATCAGGATACACACGCACACCTGGATCCCGGCGAAGGCGTCCTGCACCCAGGCCAGATGGGAAAAGTTGGTGATGAGGCCCGCCAGGATGGTGATGATCACCAGGGAGGGGAACACCAGCCCCAGCGTCGCCACGATGCCCCCGGCGACGCCCCGGCGCTTCTGGCCCACGAACGTGGCCGTATTCACGGCGATGATGCCCGGCGTGCACTGTCCGATGGCATAATAGTCCACCATCTCCTCCTCCGTGGTCCAGTGGCGTTTGTCCACCACCTCCCGCTGGAGGATGGGCAGCATGGCCATGCCCCCGCCGAAGGTCACCGCTCCCATCTTCGCAAACGTCCAGAATAAATCCCAAAGCTCTTTCAACGCGCTCACGCTCCTCTTCTCGTCAGATCATACATACCCATACATCCCGCGGACGGACACCTCGCCGGAGCGGATGGTCCGCACATCTCCCCCGGCGGTGCGCACCACCAGGCCGAACTGCTCATCCACGTCCAGCGCCTGGGCCGTCTCCCGCGTGCCCCCGGGCAAGAGCAGCTGCACAGGGCGGCCCAGGTTCACGCAGTCCCTGCGGTAGGCGGTGAGGTACGCCCCCGTGTCACCGGAGAGCAGGGCGGCATAGAGCCGGTCCAGCTCCTCGATGATGGCCGCGGCCAGGACGGGACGGGACACCGGCCAGCCCAGCGCCTGCGCCAGGGAGATGGCCACCTCGCGCACCTCCGGGGAGAAGTCCTCCGCCGTCTGGGCCACGTTCACGCCGATGCCCACCACCAGTGACCGCAGCCGTCCGGACTCCGCCTCCAGGGTCATCTCCGTCAAGATCCCGCACAGCTTGCGTCCATCCAGCACTGGGTCGTTGGGCCATTTCACGCCGGGGCGCACCCCGCACACCCGCTCCACGGCAGTGCACACCGCCACTCCGGCCAGAGCGGTCACCTGGATGAGCTGCTCCGGCGGCCGGTCCGGCCGCAGCAGCGCGGTGAGATAGATGCCCTTGCCCCGGGGAGACTGGAAGCTACGGTCCATGCGTCACCGTCCCGCCGTCTGGTGGTCGGCCACCACCACGGTGCCGTCCTCTCCGCCGGAAAGGTCCAGCTGCTTGGCATAGTCGTTGGTGGACCCCAGCTCCGGGAAGCAGAGGAGCTTCCTGCCCACCACCGCCGTCTCGCCCATGGCGCTGCGGATCTCCGGCTCTGTCAGCGCGTCCGGCGCCGCTGTCAGCCGGTATCCCTGGCCCGCCTGGGCCTCGATGGTATAGCCCTCCTTGCGCAGGGCGGCCACCGCCTTCCACACGGCGGCGCGGCTCAGTCCCAGCTGCTGGCTCAGCGCCTCGCCGGAGAGGTACCCCCCCTCATGGGCCCGCAGCGCCTTCAAGACCGTCCTCCGACTCACTGGGCCTCACCTCCTTCGCATACATCCACGAGTGTACTCCTTTTTTCCGCCCGTGTAAACCACCATTCGCACGTGCGCACCGCGAACACGCGCCGCCCGGCCCGATCCTCAGGCTGGGCGGCGCGCTCGTATCTTCCTCATGCCGCGTCTTGTCCGCTGTCCGCGGGCGGCTCTTCTCCGGCGGCAGGCGCCTCCGTCTCGTCCACAGGCGTCTCCTCCCCGGCGGGCGCCTCCGTCTCGTCCGCGGGCGTCTTCTCTCCGGCGGCGGTCGGCTCCGTCTCGTCCGCAAGCGGTTCCTCTTCGGCGGCGGGCGGCTCCGTCTCGTCCGCAAGCGGTTCCTCTTCGGC
>CALXDL010000101.1 GCA_944387055.1 uncultured Oscillospiraceae bacterium | reverse complement strand
ATCTTCACGTCCAGTCACGCCTTCACGTTGCCCTTTGCGTCCATGTCGTGCAGCGCTTTCTCTGTGAAGGGCTACAGCGTGTCGGGGCGGAACAGGCCGGCCTTCACGCCGTTGGCCCGCAGCGTCTCCAGCGCGGTCAGGGCGATCCGGGCGGGGGTACCGTAGGCGGAGATGACGATCTCGGCGTCCTCACACTGATAGGTCTGCCAGCGGACCTCGTCCCGCTCCATGGCGGCGTATTTCTCTGCCAGGTGGGCGTTGTGCCGGTCGCACTCGTCGGGATCCATGTACAGGGAGTTGATCACGTTGTTGTGGTCCCGGCCCTTGCGGCCGCTGGTGGCCCAGTCCTTGGGCGGCAGGTCCCGCTTGGGGACGGGGCGCCACTCGATGGGCTCCATCATCTGGCCGATCAGGCCGTCGCACACGATCATGACGGGGTTGCGGTACTGGTCGGCGATGTCGAAGGCCTCCTGGACGAAATCCACCGTCTCCTGGACGTTGGAGGGGGCCAGCACCAGCGTGCGGTAGTCGCCGTTGCCGCCGCCGCGGGTGGCCTGGTAGTAGTCGCCCTGGCCGGGCTGGATGGTGCCCAGGCCCGGGCCGCCGCGCATGCAGTTGACGATGACACAGGGCAGCTCGGCGCCGGCTATGTAGGAGATGCCCTCCTGCTTGAGGCTGATGCCGGGGGAGGAAGAGGAGGTCATGGCGCGCATCCCGGCGCCGGCGGCGCCGTAGACCATGTTGATGGCGGCCACCTCGGACTCGGACTGGACGAACACGCCGCCGTGCTGGGGCAGGTGCAGGGACATGTACTCAGGGACCTCGCTCTGAGGGGTGATGGGATAACCGAAGAAGCAGTCGCAGCCCGCGCGGATGGCGGCCTCGGCGATGGCTTCATTGCCTTTCCAAAGTTCTTTCTCCACAGTTGACGACCTCCTTGTTCAGAACTTCTCCACAGTGATGATGGAATCCGGGCAGATCTTCGCGCAGCTGGCGCAGGCGATGCACTGCGTGATGTCCGTCACATGGGCGGGATGATAGCCCTTGCGGTTGATGACGCTGGTGTCGATCGCAACGATGTGCTTGGGACACACGGTCGTGCACAGCTCGCATCCTTTGCACCGGTCGGAGTTGAAAGTCACCTTCGCAGTCATGATGGTTCGCTCCTCCTTTCCCCTTGAGTGGCCGCGGCTCACTCCCACGGCTTCTTCATTTTTATGGTGATCGGGAACACGGGGGCTCCCAGGTCGGACGATGGGTCTACGAGACGCTCCTCCACCACATGGCAGAGCACGGGGATGCCCGTCTGGGCGGAGACGGCCTGCGCCAGGTCCGCGCCCTTTTGGATGTCCCGCGGCGTGGTCTCGCCGCACAGATGGGTGTTGTTGACGAGGCCCGTGCAGGTGAGCCCCGTGGTGGCCTCGATGCCGCGCAGGTAGCGCACGGCGTCGTCCACCGCCCGCACCTCGGGGCGGTTGGCGTTGACCACATAGATGAGCTGGTAGTCCTCCTGGACGATTTTCGGGCGGAAGCGGGCCAGCACCCGGGCGCCCACAGGGTCCCCGCCGATGTCCAGCACGCCGGTGACGCCCCGGTCCTCCAGGATGGTCAGCAGCTCCGCAGGGAGTGCCGGCACGTCGGCGTCGGAACAGGCCTGGGACGAGGAGATCACCCGCACGCCCGCCGCCTCCAGCAGGGGGCGCCGTTCCCGGGAGCGGAAATAGGGGTTGACGATGTCCAGGTCCGCCAGCATCACGCGCCGCCCTTCCCCAGACGCCAGGTCCAGCGCCAGGTTCACGGCGAACTCCGTCTTGCCGGTGCCGTAATGGCCGGTGATGATGGAGACCCGATGGGTACAGATACGGTCGGCGACCAAAGCAGAACCACCTCGCACATGGAAAAATTTCTGTCGCTCTATTGTATTATTTCGTCATCTGTTGTATGATGTCATTGTACTCCAAAAGAAATATGATGTCAAGGAGTTCTTGGGGCGGACACGGCCGCCCGGGACGGGACGCCGGGAGCAAGGAGGGAGCCATGGAAGAGACGAAGAAAGTGAAGTTGTCGGAGCGGACGTCGGACCGCCTGTATGAGATGATCGTGGACGAGGGGCGCTACCGCCCCGGCAGCAAGCTGCCCAACGAGAACGAGCTGAGCGCCATCCTGCAGGTGAGCCGCACGACGCTGCGGGAGGCCATCTCCTTCCTGGTGGCCCAGGGCGTGCTGGAGATCCGCCGGGGCAAGGGCACCTTCGTGGTGGACCACCTGCCCAGCGACGTGCTGGACCTGACGTCCCTGGCGGGGGTGCGCTCCCGCGTGCGGGCCAAGGACCTGTTCGAGATGCGGCTGATCTTCGAGCCGGCCACGGTGGCCCTGGCCTGCCAGCGCGCCACGGACGAGGAGCTCCAGCAGATCGCCCGCAAGGGAGAGCGGGTGGAGCAGGTGGCTGCGGAGGGCGGAGACTGGCCTCTGGCGGACCAGGAGTTCCACTGGGCGATCATCAAGGCGTCCCACAACGAATATATGCGCAGGCTCTATCCCATCATCAACGACGCGGTCAACGAGATCCTGCAGATCTCCAAGAACCGCCTGCGGATGCAGGAGACGGCCCTGGCGGACAACCGGACGATCCTGGAGTTCCTGAGCCGGCGGGACGAGGCCGGCGCCCGCCACGCCATGAGCGTCCACATGCGCCATCTCATCTACATCCTCCAAGAGTGAGCGGCCCCTCCCCGGACGGTCCTGTCCGGGCCCGGGCCGCGGCCGCCGGTCAGGCGGCCTGTTTTTTTGGCTCCGGACGGGAGAGGGGAGAGACGGCATTGCCGTCCGATGTGTGCGATCTCCACAAAAAGAGGATGGGATCCCCGGCCAAAAAGACGGGGCGGACCAGGAAAACGACGGGAAAGATCCGGCAAGATGCTCGATCCTCTCGTCGTCATTCACAAATTGTACACAAATTTCATATCGGCCTCTTAACAAATAGAGCGGGAACGTGTATAATGCCTTTGTGGCTGAGAGCGATTTCTTGATACTTCCTGAACGGATAGCGCGATGATCTTGACGCGGCTGCCGGACAGGAGCGGGACCGGTCCGGCCGTCCCCGCGGATGGATGCCTGGGAGCAGACGTGCGCGGGAGAGATCTTCGGCCCTCTCTCACCCGGACCGCCGGGGGAGAGGATCTATGGTCCGGCAGGGGGAGAGCGCGTCTCTCCCGGTCGAACGAGAAGGGAGCGTATCGGGGGAAGCATCAACAGCAAAAGGACATGACGTGGACCCTGCAAGCCGGTCCGACACTTCGGCTTGCGCATGTCCGCCTGCGGGCGGACGGAACGACTCAATGGAATCAAAAGGAGTGTGTGTTTATGGCAACCTTCATCCTGGGTCTGGTGATCTTGTTCGTGGGCGCCGCCTTGTACGGCAAGTTCTGCGAGAAGGTCTTCGGGCCTGACGACCGGGAGACGCCGGCCTATTCCAAGCAGGACGGCGTGGACTACGTCCCCATGCGGGGCTGGAAGAACGCCCTGATCAACCTGCTCAACATCGCGGGCACCGGCCCCATCATCGGGCCCATCCAGGGCATCCTCTTCGGGCCAATCGCCTTCATCACCATCCCCATCGGCAACGTCATCGGCGGCGCCATGCATGACTATTTCTCCGGCATGATCTGCCTGCGCGACGGCGGCATCCAGATGCCCGACATGATCCGCAAGTACTCCAACAAGGGCGTCTTCTCCGTGTATCAGGTGTTCCTGAGCGTGCTGCTGCTGCTGGTGGGCGCCGTGTTCATCTACACGCCCGGCGACATCGCCGCCACGCAGGTGTTCGGCTTCGACGGCGCGGCCACCTCCGTCTCCACCTGGGTGATCTACGGTGTGATCTTCGTGTACTATCTGGTCGCCACCGTCTTCCCCATCGACGCGATCATCGGCCGGATCTACCCGGTCTTCGGCGCGATCTTGCTGCTCTCCGCCGTGGGCGTGTTCGCGGGCATGTTCATCAAGGGCTATCCCCTGCTGAACCTGTGGGACGACTGGTCCACCCCCTTCCTGAACGCCTACACCGTGACTGACGGCGCACAGGCGGCCTTCAGCTATGGAGATTACTTCACCGCTCAGCACTTCATCCCGGTGTTCTTCATCACCGTGGCCTGCGGCATCCTCTCCGGCTTCCACTCCACGCAGACGGCCATCATCTCCCGCACCATGAAGAGCGAGAAGCAGGGCCGCATGACCTTCTACAACATGATGATCCTGGAAGGCTTCATCGCCATGATCTGGGCTGCCGCCGCCATGGGCGTGTACAACCTGGGCCTGCAGGAGGTCAACGCCAACTTGGCCACCGGCACCGTGGGCATCATCTGCCGCGACCTGCTGGGCAACGTGGGCGGCATCATCGCCCTGCTGGGCGTCATCGTGCTGCCCATCACCTCCGGCGACACCGCGCTGCGTTCCCTGCGGCTGTCCATCTCGGATTCCCTGCACATCGACCAGAGCTCCAAGGCCAAGCGCCTGGGCCTGTCCGCCGTCATCTTCGCCCTGGTGGCCGTGATCCTGGTGTACGCCAAGAGCGATCCCAACGGCTTCAACACCCTGTGGCGTTACTTCGCCTGGTCCAACCAGACGCTGTCCCTGTTCGCGTTCCTGGGCATCTCCGTGTGGATGTTCGAGAACGGCAAGAGCAAGTGGGTCTGGATGCCTCTGCTGCCCGGCGCCTGGTACGCCTTCATCACCGTGACCTACATCACCAACGCCCAAATCGGCTTCCGTCAGAGCTGGCCCGTGGCCTACGGCATCGGCATCGCCGCCGCTGTGGCCTATGTGGTCGTCATCCTCTGGTACGGCAAGAAGCGCGTCAACCGTCTGGCCGCCCACAAGTGAGCGGATCGTTCCTTTCCCATCCCTTCTGATAGAGCGCGCCGCCGCAGGCCCCCCTGCGGCGGCGCGCTTTTCTTCCCTATCCCGACAACAGGGAGCGGCAGAGCCGATCAGGCTCTGCCGCTCCCCGCGCTGTATGAGGCCGTCCGTCACTTGCCGCACAGCAGGCGCATGGCCTCCTGGTAGCCGGGGAGGCCGCGGCCCTTGATGGTGGCCACGCAGGCGGCGCGGATGTAGGACACCCGCCGGAAGGGCTCCCGGCTGTCGGGGTCCGTGACGTGGACCTCCACTGTGGGGATGCCCACGGCCTTCACCGCGTCCAGCAGGGCCACGCTGGTGTGGGTGTAGGCGGCGGGATTGATCACGATGCCGTCCACATGGTCGAAGTAGGCCTGATGGATGGCGTCCACCAGGGCTCCCTCATGGTTGGACTGGAAGAAGGACACCTGGACGCCCAGCGCCGCGGCCTCGGCGCGCAGCATGGCGCACAGGTCCTCATAGGTCTCCCGGCCGTAGAGCTCCGGCTGGCGCAGGCCCAGCAGGTCCATGTTCGGACCGTTGATCACTCGGATGTGCATAGATGATCCCTCCAGATCGCGGCGGCCGCGTCCTCCACGGTGCCGCTGTTTTCGATGGACACGTCCCGGAAGCGGCGGTAGAGCGGCTCCCGCTGCGCCCACATGGCGGCCAGGTCCGCCCCCTGGGACAGGGGCCGCCCCTCGGTGGGCAGCAGGGACAGGTCCCGCACCAGGTGATAGATGCGGCCGTTCTGACGCAGGGCGGCGTAGTTGGCGGGATCCTTCACCACACCGCCGCCGGTGAGGAGGATCTTGCCGGAGAGGCGCCCGGCCCGGGCGGTCTCCTCCCGCTCCAGACGGCGGAAGGCCGCCTCGCCGCCGGAGGCGAAGAGCTCCGGGATGGAACGGCCCGCCCGCGCTTCGATGCACGCGTCGATGTCGATGGCCTCCCGCCCCGACAGGGCGGCGAGACAGGCGCCCACGGTGCTCTTGCCGCTGCCGGGCATCCCGATGAGGACGATGTTGCGCATCTCCCGCCGCAGATCCGAGAGGATGCGCTCCGTCTCCGCCCCCGGGATGGAGCGGCCGGAGAAGTGCTCCTCCGCGGCCGCCGCCTGGGCCACCAGCATGGGCAGCCCGTCCGAACAGGGGATGCCCAGGGCCTCCGCCTGGAGCAGCAGGGCCGTGCGGCGGGGATTGTAGATGAGGTCCAGCACGCCCCGGCAGGCGGGGAAGGCCGTGAGATCCACCGGAGAGACGCCCGTATCCGGATACATGCCCACCGGCGTGGCGTTCACTACTACCTCCGCGTCCGCGTGGCGGTCCAGGTGGGCATAGTCGTCCGGGCCGGAGCGGGAGATGACCGCCACCGCCCGGGCCCCCTGCTCCGCCGCCACGGCCTGGGCGGTCAGCGAGGCGCCGCCGCTGCCCAGGATGACCACCTTGCGCCCGGCAAAGGAGATGCCCGCCCGCTCCGCCATGAAGCGAAGGCCGAAGGCGTCCGTGTTGAAGCCCAGCAGGCGGCCCTGCCGCCGGACCAGAGTGTTGACGCTGCCGATGGCCCGGGCCGCCGGATCCAGCGCGTCGCACCAGGCCATCACGTCCCGCTTGTAGGGGATGGTGACGTTGAGCCCACCGATGTCCTCCCGGCGGAGGAAGGGGCCCAGGGCCTGGGGCTCCAGCTCGATGAGGCGGTATCCCGGGCAGCCCAGGCGCTGGTGGATGGGCACGGACCAGCTGTGGCCCAGCGTCCGGCCCAGCAGGCCGTAGACCTTGCCGTCCTCCATGGCTCAGACCTCCGCGTAGTTGCCCAGGAACTGGAAGTTCTGGCAGCTGCGCTCCAGCTCCTCCAGCATGGGGAGGACGCCGGGCGCCTGGACGGAGGCCTCCAGCTCCAGGAAGAAGATGAACTCGAAGTTGCGGCCGGTGACGGGGCAGCTCTCCAGCTTGGTCAGGTTGATGCCCAGGGCCGCCAGCTTGGAGAGGATCTCATACAGGGCGCCGGGCTTGTTGTCGCAGGCGATGATGAGGCTGATGCGGTCCGCCCCGGCGTAGATGACGGGGTCCTTGGTGACGCAGAAGAAGCGGGTGTAGTTGTTGTCGCTGTCCTGGATGTCGTCCCGGACGGGCTGGAGGCCGTACAGGGCCGCGCAGGGGTGGGAGGCGATGGCCGCCGCGTGGCGGTCGCCCCGCTCCGCCACCAGCTTGGCGGCCACGGCGGTGTTGTCGCAGGGGATGACGCGCACGCCGTTGAGCCCGCCCAGGAAGCGGCTGCACTGGCCGATGGCCTGCTCATGGGAGTAGATCTCCGTGATGTCCTCCATCCTCACGCCGGGCAGGGCCAGCAGCTCGTGGCGGATGCACAGGCGGGTGGAGCGGACGACGGAGAGGCGGTGGTCCTGGAGCAGCTCGTACACCGCGCGCACGGAGCCGTTGGAGCTGTTCTCGATGGGCAGCACGCCGAAGCGGCACAGGCCGGACTCCACCGCGGAGACCACCGCCTGGAACGTCTTGACGTAGACCAGGTTGCCCCGGGGCAGCAGCCGGTCGCAGGCCATCTGGGAGTTGGCGCCCTCCATGCCCTGGCAGGCCACCAGGCCCGTCTGGGGGAACACGGCGCTGCCCTGCTCCAAGGAGGCCTTCACCTGGGCGGCCACCCGGGTGGGGGCGTCCAGCAGCTCCGCCTGGCGGGAGCGGGAGAGCTCGAAGAGCGTGGAGAAGAGGTGGTAGGCATAGCGCTCCTGCTCGCCGGCCTTGTCCATCATGCGGGCGAGGACCTCCCGCTCCCGCTGCTTGTTCAGGATGGGCAGGTGGTGGGCGCTCTTATAGGCCGCCACGTCCTCCGACAGGGCCATGCGCTCCAGGAACAGGGCCAGCAGCTGGTCGTCCAGGGCGTCGATCTTGTCTCTGATCTCAGAAAGTTCCATACTATCCCTCCAAAAGTAGATCCAGGAGCACCGTCGCGGTGACGGCCTCCACCACCGGGACGGCCCGGTGGGCGATGCAGGGGTCGTGCCGGCCATGGATGGCCAGCTCCGCCTCCGTGCCGGCGGAGAGGTCCACGGTCCGCTGGGGCCGGGCGATGGACGGCGTGGGCTTCACGGCCGCGCGCAGGAGGAGG
>CALXDL010000100.1 GCA_944387055.1 uncultured Oscillospiraceae bacterium | reverse complement strand
ACGGCTCTCTGGCCGCCGGTGCGCTGACCACCACGTATACCGCGTCTCAGGGCTTGCTGCTGATGATCCCCAACATGTACAAGATCGCCGGCGAGCTGCTGCCCTGCGTGTTCCACGTCTCCGCCCGGACGGTCTCCACCCACGCCCTGAACATCTTCGGTGACCATTCTGACGTCATGGCCTGCCGCCAGACCGGCTTCGCCATGCTGGCAGAGGGCAGCGTCCAGGAGGTCATGGACCTGGCGCCCGTGGCACATCTGGCTGCCATCGAGGGCCGCGTCCCCTTCCTGAACTTCTTCGATGGTTTCCGTACCTCCCACGAGATCCAGAAGGTCGCTGTGTGGGATTACGAGGACCTCAAGGAGATGTGCGACATGGACGCCGTGGCTGCGTTCCGCAAGCACGCCCTCAATCCCGAGCGCCCCAACATGCGCGGCTCTCACGAGAACGGCGATATCTTCTTCCAGCATCGTGAGGCGTGCAACCCCTATTACGACGCTCTGCCCGACGTGGTGGAGAAGTACATGGGCAAGATCAACGAGAAGCTGGGGACGGATTATCAGCTCTTCAACTACTACGGCGCACCTGACGCGGACCGTATCATCATCGCCATGGGCTCCATCTGCGACGTGGCGGAGGAAGTCATCGACTATCTCAACGCCAACGGTGAGAAGGTCGGCCTGATCAAGGTCCGTCTGTATCGGCCCTGGCGTGCGGACAAGCTGCTCGCTGACATCCCTGCCACGGTCAAGAAGATCGCTGTGCTGGACCGCACCAAGGAGCCCGGCTCCCAGGGCGAGCCTCTGTACATGGACGTGGTCACTTCTCTGGCCAACGCCGGCCGGAACGACATCGCCGTGATTGGCGGCCGCTATGGCCTCGGCTCCAAGGACACGCCGCCTGCCTCTGTGTTCGCTGTCTATGACGAGCTGAAGAAGGACGACATGAAGCGCCAGTTCACCATCGGCATCGTGGACGACGTGACCCACCTCAGCCTGGAGGAGAAGCCCGCTCCCAGCGTGGCTCCCGAGGGCACCATCGAGTGCAAGTTCTGGGGCCTGGGCGGCGACGGTACCGTGGGCGCCAACAAGAACTCCATCAAGATCATCGGCGACCACACCGACAAGTATGTCCAGGCGTACTTCCAGTATGACTCCAAGAAGACCGGCGGCGTGACCGTCAGCCATCTGCGCTTCGGCGACAAGCCCATCAAGTCCTCTTACTACATCAACAAGGCCGACTTCGTGGCTTGCCACGTGCCCGCCTATATCACCAAGGGCTTCCCCATCGTGCGCGGCGTGAAGCCCGGCGGCACCTTCCTCATCAACTGCCAGTGGAACGACGAGGAGCTGGGCCATCATCTGGACGCTGCCTCTAAGCGCTATATCGCCAAGAACGGCATCCAGGTCTACACCATCGACGCCATCGACCTGGCCGCCAAGATCGGCATGGGCAAGCGCACCAACACCATCCTGCAGTCTGCGTTCTTCGCCCTGGCCAAGGTCATGCCAGAGAGCGAGGCGATCCAGTACATGAAAGACGCCGCCACGCACTCCTACCTGAAGAAGGGCCAGGATGTCGTGGACATGAACCACAAGGCCATCGACGCCGGCGCCACCGCTTTCAAGAAGTTCGACGTTCCCGCCGACTGGGCCAATGCCGTGGATGAGACCGAGCCCGTGAAGCACGAGGGTCCCGCCGCTCTGGTGGAGCAGGTCACCACGATCTTGGATCCTGTGGGCAAGATGGACGGCGACAGCCTGCCCGTCTCCGCGTTCGTCAAGCATGTGGACGGCCAGTTCGAGCTGGGCGCCTCCGCTTATGAGAAGCGCGGCGTGGCGGTCTCTGTGCCCACCTGGGATGCCACCAAGTGCATCCAGTGCAACAACTGCGCCTATGTCTGCCCCCATGCCACCATCCGCCCCTACGCGCTGACCGAGGAAGAGGCCAAGAACGCTCCCGCGGCCGCGAAGATCGTGGACATCAAGGCTGGCAAGGGCAAGGGCGTGTACAAGTACACCATGGCCGTCTCTCCGCTGGACTGCATGGGCTGCGGCGTGTGCGTGGGCCAGTGCCCCGTGGATGCGCTGACCATGGTGCCCCAGGAGCAGGAAGCTGCCCAGCAGGAAGTCTGGGGATACTGTGTCTCCAAGGTCGCGGAGAAGAAGGACATGCAGGACAACACCGTCAAGGGCAGCCAGTTCCACCAGCCCATGCTGGAGTTCTCCGGCTCTTGCGCTGGCTGTGCTGAGACCAGCTATGCCCGTCTCATCACCCAGCTCTTCGGTGACCATATGTATATCTCCAACGCCACTGGCTGTTCCTCCATCTGGGGCGGACCGGCTGCCACCTCTCCCTATTGCACCAATAAGGAAGGCCATGGCCCCGCTTGGTCCAACTCCCTGTTCGAGGACAACGCCGAGCACGGCCTGGGCATGTATCTGGGCCAGAAGGCCACGCGTGACCGTCTGGCGGACAAGATCCGTGAGCTGGCCGGCGTGACCGAGAGCGCCGAGAAGAAGGCTGCCTGCGAGGAATACCTGGCCACCATGGAGGACTATGCGGCCAACCAGGCTGCCATCGCCAAGCTGCTGCCTCTGCTGGAGGCGGATCCCGACTGCCCGTACTCCAAGACCATCCTGGCCGACAAGGAGTTCCTGAGCAAGAAGTCCATGTGGATCTTCGGCGGTGACGGCTGGGCATACGACATCGGCTTCGGCGGCCTGGACCACGTCCTGGCTTCCGGCAACGATGTGAACATCTTCGTCTTCGATACCGAGGTCTATTCCAACACCGGCGGCCAGGCCTCCAAGGCCTCCAACATCGGTCAGGTGGCGCAGTTCGCCGCTGCCGGTAAGGAAATCAAGAAGAAGTCCCTGGCGGAGATCGCCATGAGCTACGGCTACATCTATGTGGCCCAGGTGGCCATGGGCGCCAACCCGGCCCAGACCCTGAAGGCTATCCAGGAGGCCGAGGCCTATCACGGCCCGTCCCTGATCATCGGTTACGCTCCCTGCGAGATGCACTCCATCAAGGGCGGCATGATGAACTGCCAGAAGGAGATGAAGAAGGCTGTCGAGTGCGGCTATTGGAACCTGTTCCGGTTCAATCCCGCTGCTGAGGGCGCCAAGTTCACGCTGGATTCCAAGGAGCCCGTTGGCGGCTATCAGGAGTTCCTCATGAACGAGGCTCGCTACAGCCGTCTGACCCGCGAGTTCCCCGAGCGTGCCACGGAGCTGTTCGAGCGCAACGAGAAGGCTGCTATGGAACGCTATCAGCACCTGCTCAAGCTCAAGGCCATGTACGCCGACTGAGCGCAGAGAGTCATAGTATGAAAAAGGACACGGGCCATCAGGCCCGTGTCCTTTTTTCGATGCATGGGGGAGGGGACGCCTGGGCGGACGGCACCGGGCACAGAGGTCATCTGCTATGTGGCATATCGAGCGTATTTCAAGAAGCGGGCAGAGGAGATATTCGCCAAAAACGGCATAGACGCAGATATCCTAGTGTATTCGAAGGAGACTGTCCAGGAACTGCCGCGGCGGGGCTATCTGGCCCTATTGGCGCGGGGCGGGACGGCGGAAGAACTGCGGCAGCAAGTGGACATCCCCGTGGTCGATATCCCCATCATGTTCCAGGACATTGCGGCGGCACTGCTCCAGGCCAGGCAATATGGCCCCCGTATAGGCGTTGTGGGATACGGGAACTTCCTGAACCATCTGGAGGAACTCAATCCCATCTTGGATGGAGAGATATCCCAGAAGGTGGCCAGGTCGGCTGAAGAGACGCGCCGGTCCATCCAGGGGCTCCAAGCCATGGGGTGCGATGCGATCATCGGCGGCTATCAGCAGGTGGAGATCGCCGGAGAGCTGGGACTGCACCATGTGCTGCTGGACCTCTATGAGGATCCACTGATGGAGGCGTATCACCAAGCAGAGGTCATCGCAGGCTCTGTCCTGCGCAACGCCCGCAAGCAGGAGGAACTGCATACGATCCTCTCCACCACGAAGGAGGCATTCATCGCCATCGACCGGGATGGGAGGATCACCGTGATGAACCCGGCCGCGCTCCGTCTCACGCAGATATCTGTGGGGAAAGTGATCGGGCAGCCCTTGGAGCAGGTGCGCCGGCTTTTGATGCGAGATCCGCGGCTGTACGACCGGATGCTGCTCATGATGGACTCCTTGGGCCTGGGAGTCTTCACAGTGGTCGGCATCCAGACCGCCTACGGATGTGTGGAGTCGCCCTCCTGGTTCTTGCTGGCATTCGTGGGCGTGGTCACGGGCGTGGGCGGCGGTGTCCTGCGGGATATCATGGCCGGAGACGTGCCGTATATCTTCCGCAAACACATCTATGCGTCCGCCTCCCTCGCAGGCGCACTGCTCTGTGCGGGGACGTGGAAGCTGGTCGGAGAGATGCCGGCTGTCTTGGCGGGGACGGGATCGGTGCTGGCCATCCGAGGGCTGTCCGCACATTTCCGGTGGGACCTGCCGCAGGCAAAGAGAGAGCTGGACAGCTGAGGCACCTCGCTTGGATCTATGTGGATGATATGCGGAGAGGATGGAGCGATCCGACGGTTTTGTATCAAAAGTGCGTTAAAATTTTATATATCCTGCCGAATGGAATTTGCGAAAAAGTTCTGGAACAGGTGGGGGAAAGAGCCTATAATGATGAGATCACTATGATAAACATAGAAAGGATCTCATTATGCGACAGGATACTACGCCGGTGGGCGCGGATAAGGAGCATCCGCAGGAACGCTTCGCGTTCCTGAAGGTCCCGCTGCTGGCGCTGCTGGATACGCTCGTCGTCGAGCTGTTCAACCACAAAGCCTTCACCAGCGGCATGGCAGACTTTTTGGAGTTCGTGGCCGATGCGCCGCTGGCGCTGCTGGTGGATACGCTGATCGTCCTGGTGACGCTGGTGCCAGCCTTTTTCCTCCGGCGCCGGACGTTCTGGTGTGTGCTGGTCTCCGCTGTCTGGCTGCTGGGCGGCGCGGTGAACGGTTTCATCCTGCTCAACCGCATGACGCCCTTCACCGTGTCGGATCTCACGGTGTTCCAGACGGGCATCGATACTCTGCCGAATTATCTCGCCCCGCCTTACATCGTGCTGCTGGTGGTGGGGCTGCTGGGGATCGCAGCGGCCCTGGTGCTGCTGTTCTGGAAAGGACCCAAAAATTCCATCCCCCTGCGGCGGCGCCTGCTGTCGGGCGCGGCGGCTTTGCTCCTCTGCGGCGGTGCCTTGGCCGGCAGCTGGACGCTGGCGTTCCAGCAGGGCCATCTGAGCAGCGTGTTCTCCAACTTGGCGTTCGCCTATGAGGATTACGGCTTCGCCTATTGCTTCCTCCAGACTTGGCTGAACCGTGGGATCCGACCGCCGGAGAACTACAGCGCAGAAGCTGTGGAGAAGGTCCGTCAGACCATAGAGGAGAACGCCGTTGCCACCACACCGCAGACGGATGTGAACGTCCTGTTCGTCCAGTTGGAATCCTTCATCGATCCCGCGGAGATCGAGGGACTGGAGCTCTCTGAGCCGGCGGCCCCCACTTGGAACGCACTGACCGAGCAGTTCTCCACCGGTTATCTGACCGTCCCCGTGGTGGGCGCGGGGACTGCCAACACGGAGTATGAGGTCCTCACCGGCATGAGCACCCGTCTCTTCGGCCCCGGTGAGTATCCCTATCAGACCTGCCTGGAGGACCAGGCGGTGGAGTCCGTGGCCTATGATCTCAAGGCCAACGGCTATGCGGCACACGCCATCCACAACCATCGCGCTGCCTTCTATGGGCGCAACGAGGTCTATGCGAACCTTGGATTCGATGATTTCACGGCCCTGGAGTACATGCCCCAGGTGCAGATGACGCCCAGGAACTGGGCGAAGGATTACATCCTGACCAGTCAGATCCTCAAGGCGATGGACACTACGCCGGATCAGTCTGACCTGGTGTTCACGGTGTCTGTCCAGGGGCATGGCAAGTATCCCTCCACTCCGCTGCTCCAGGATCCGGAGATCCAGGTCCTCTCCTGTCCCAACGAGGAGGGGCGCTATGCCTTCGAATATTACGTCGATCAGATCCGGCAGATGGACAACTTCATCCGGAACCTGATCACGGCCCTCTCCCGCCGGGAGGAGAAGACGATCCTGGTCCTTTACGGTGACCATCTGCCGGCACTGGACCTGGAAGAGGAGGATATGGCCTCCGGGATCCTCTATAAGACGGAATACATCATCTGGGACAACTTCGGCCTGGAGAAAGAAGATAAGGATCTCTATGCCTATCAGCTGGGGGCGGAAGCGCTGGGGCGCATCGGGATCACCACCGGCATGATGAACGCGTTCCACCAGTCCTGCCGGGGAGAGCCCACCTATTGGGCGGACCAGCGGATGCTCCAGTACGACGTGCTCTACGGCGCGGACTATCTCTATGGGGGAGCGTCCCCCTATGCGCCGACGGATATGCAGATGGGCATGTCGCCGATCGTCATCCGGGCGATCATCCAGGACCGAGAGGGCTGGTATCTGCTGGGGGAGAATTTCAGTCCATACTGTCAAGTCTATCGGGACAGCGGCGGCCAGCTGGACACCACATACGTCTCGCCCAGGATCTTGCGCCTGGAGGAGGATCCGGAGACGGTAGATCCGGGCGAGCTGAACATCCGCGTGGTGGATAAACACGACGAGATCCTCAGCCAGACCGAGTAGCAGACAGAGAAACAGGACGCCCGGTGCGCAGTTCCAGCGCACCGGGCGTCTTTCATCTTTCGGATCACTTCCTGCAGCGCAGACGCAGCTGCTCTGCCGTGATGGCATAGCCCTCCTCCTCGAAGGGCCAGCGGGGCGGCTCCTGCGGCCAGTCTGCGCCCCGCCGCAGACAGATCGCCGCTGCGGTCTTCTCCAACAGGCGGGGATTCTTCACCAGGATCGGACCGGTCAGCTCCGATCCCAGCACATTGTTCCAATGGAAGCCCTCAGGGCCGCCTTCCGTCTCATTGCCGAACCCCAGGGCACATCCGGTCAGCAATGGCGTCTCCACCCCGTGGAGCAGCGTGCATTTGTTCATGAACCCCACCACGGCGTCGGGGAAAAGGTCCGTGGTACCGTACACATCGCCCACGATCCGCTTCTGCCCCTGGACAGAAGTGAAGGAGGCCAGGCCGATGCCGGGGCGCTCCGTCCCGTCAGCGCTGGTGATGGAGGCGCCCAGCAGCTCCAGGGCGGTGCCCGCGAAGAGCATAGCGGCTCCCGCTGCGGCGGCGTCTTTCAACAGCTCGCCATACCGGTAGAGATCTGTGAGCGCAGCCGTCTGACTGCGCTCCGTGCCTGCGCCCATATAGTAGAGATCCGCACCGACGAGGTCCTTCTCCTCACCGGGGACCACGGGCTCCACCGTCACAGTGTGGCCCAGGGCCTCCAGATACCGCTGCAGGACCCAGACATTGGCATAGCTGCCATATAGGCTCATCAGATCCGGATAGAAGTGGATGATCTTCAGCTCCATCTCAAAGCGCCTCCTTCTGCACGGCGGGGAGATCCAGCAGCTTGTCCCGGTCAGAGAAACAGGTCACAACGAACACTTCTTCATCGCCATTGGATGCCAGATCTGCCGCAGCCGCGCGGATATCCGGCTGGACCGACCACCGCTCCTGGGGGAGAGCGGTGAAGGAGAAGCGCATGGCCAGGTCGTTGCAGTAGCGGCCGGCAAGGACCACGCGCCTCACCTGGGGGCAGTCCAAGAGGTCGAAGTCGATATCCCAAAGCCAACTGGTCTCACTGGTGAAATATTTCCGACTCACCGCGTCTACGATGACCAACACCGTACAGGGGTCCTTGACAGAGCGGATATAGCGGAGGTTCGTGTTATAGGCGATGGAATTCTCGTGCTTGCTGGTCAGCAGCACACCGTGATGACTGCCCAAACGGAAGGCCTGCATCCGCCCGTTCTTGAGGACATAGTCGTTGATGACTCCAGCGGCAGTCCCTGGCGCCACGCCGCATTCCCGACAGGCAGCATAGGCTGCCAGGATGTTGTACACATTGTAGATGCTGCGGAATGCCAGGTGGATGTCGACATCGCCGTCGATGGTCAGCCGCCCTTCCTCCAGATCCAGGCTGGTGGCAGTATAGTCTGTGGCGGGTCTGGCGTGCCCGCACTGGGTACAGCGATAGGCGCCGATGTGGTCGAAGTGGACGTACGCATACGTCATGGGCGCTTTGCACACGGGACAGTAAGCCCCATCGTGATACATCCCTGTGGGGACGTCCGTGTCAGAGGGGCAGCGGTCCAGCCCGAACCACTTCACATGGGCACGGCCTCGGCCAAAGCAGGAAGAGAGCGGATCGTCCGCGTTCAAGATCAGTGCGGTGTCCTCGTGGATGGCGGGCAGGATGGCGTCGTACACCCACTCCGGATGACCATTGCGGGTGAGCTGGTCCCGATAGAGATTGGTGACCACGAACTCCGTGGGCTGGAAGTAGCGGAAGCTCCTGGCGGCATAGCGCTCATCGGACTCGATCAGCAGTACGTCCGCCCGCACTTTCCCGCCGAGGGTGGCATGGGTCAGCAGTGCGGTGGTCACGCCTTCAGTCTGGTTGGCGCCTTCTGCATTGTACACCACGGTCCGGCCATCCGCCCGGAGGATGGCTGCGATCATCTCCACAGTGGAGGTCTTGCCATTGCTGCCGGTGACTGCGATGATATGCTGGGGGAGCTGGATGCGGCGCAGGATGTCCGGACAGAGCTTCAGCGCCGCCTTTCCGGGCATGGAGCTGCCCTTGCCCACCAGCTTGCCCACGAAGCGGCCCAGCTTGCACACCAGGATGGCGAGGAACTTCCTCATGCCGTCTCCATCTCCGTTTCCTCCGGGAAGTCCCGGAACTCTGCCACGGCCCGCACGGGAGCGCCGTCGGCGTCTTCGAATTTCAGAGGCAGGGCGAAGAACATGATGTCCCGCCGTCCCACCAGCTTCTTCAGGCACAAGTTCTCCACGATCACCAATCCGCCGCCCAGCAGCACATGGTGGGCGGGGAACTCTTTCTCCGCCAGAGCATCCACGCTGATGGCATCCGTCCCGACACCCTTGAGCCCGCAGCTGACCAGATACCGGGCGGCCTCGCTGTCCAGGACAGGGAAGGGCTCGTTCAAGAACGCCTCGGTGCCCCACTTCTTCTCCCAGCCGGTATAGAAGAGCGCGAAGTCGGCAGAGCGCAGGCTCCCATTCTGGGCCCGCAGATACTCCGCGGTGATGATGCCGCCGCAGCCCAGGCCCGACACGTCCAGCACGACGGCCCGGCCGCAGAACTGCGAGACGGGGAGCTTGTCCAGACCGAACCCGTCCAATAGGATGTGCCGGGGAGCGTCCATGTGGGTGCCGGTGTGGGAGCCGATCTGGAGCAGAGTCTCCCGGGCGCCATCCCGGGGGATGGTGCGGGTGGCAGAAAAGGAGGGGGCGGGAGTGCCGGGATAGACGAACGTCTCCGGCTGGATGGTGTGAGTCAGATCGATGATCATATTGAAAACCTTCCTTATGGACTTATGGAATATGGACGGACACCTGTGGGCTGATCCGTCTCGATGCCGCGCCGCTGCGGCTGGAGAGACATGAGGTGAGATCATGGGGACGCAGGGCGGTCAACGGCCCAGATGGATCATCAGCACCGCGATATCTGCCGGGGACACGCCGGAGATCCGAGAGGCCTGTCCCAGATCCAGCGGCCGGACGGCGGCGAGCTTTTCCCGCGCCTCCAGCCGAAGCCCCTGGATGGCACGATAATCCAGGTCCGGCGGCAGCTTGTGAGATTCCATGCGGCGGAAGTCTTCCACTTGCTTGTTCTGCCGCTGGATATATCCCTCATACTTCACACTGATCTCCACTTGCTCGGCCACATCCTCCGGCAGCGCCGGGCGGTCTGGGTCGAAGGGAGCCAACTCGGCATAGTGGACTCCGGGCCGCCGCAACAATGCAGCCAGAGGACAGCCGTCAGGTGCGTCTGCCGTGCCCTTGGACGCGAGGAATGCCGAGAGCGCGGGAGAGGGGGATGCGCCGGTATGAGCCAGCCGATGCCGCTCCCGGTCCACAGCGGCATACTTTGCCTCTACTTCCCGCAGCCGTGCCTCCGGCACCAGACCGATCTCATAGCCGCGGCGGGTCAGGCGCTGGTCCGCGTTGTCCTGCCGCAGCAGCAGACGGTATTCGCTCCGAGAGGTCATGATCCGGTAAGGCTCGTTGGTGCCCGTGGTCCCCAGATCGTCGATGAGCGTGCCGATGTAGCTCTCCGATCGAGAGAGGACGAACGCCTCCTGCCCCAAGAGCTTGCGGGCGGCATTGACACCGGCCACGAGCCCCTGCACCGCTGCCTCCTCGTATCCGGAGGAGCCGTTGAACTGACCGGCGCCGTACAGCCCCGGCACGGCTTTGCACTCCAGCGTCGGCCGCAGCGCCAAAGGATCGATGCAGTCGTATTCGATGGCATAGGCGGGCCGGGTCATGACGGCCCGGCGCAGTCCCGGTACGCTGTGGAGCATCTGGATCTGGACGTCCTCCGGAAGAGAGGAGGAGAAGCCCTGGATGTACAGTTCCTCCGTTTCCAGCCCCATCGGTTCCACGAAGAGCTGATGGCGCTCTTTATCCGGGAAACGGACGATCTTCGTCTCGAACGAGGGGCAGTAGCGGGGACCGACGCCCTCGATGATGCCGGAATACATGGGGGCGCGGTCCAAGTTCTCCAGGACGATGCGCTTGGTCTCCTGGGTGGTCCAGGTGAGATAACAGACGGCCCGGTTCTCCGGCTGCACCTTGGTGTGATAGGAGAAGGGGACGGGCAGCGCATCCCCTGGCTGGAGCTCCATCTCCTCAAAGTCCACACTGCGGGCGTGGACCCGAGGCGGCGTCCCGGTCTTGAAGCGCCGCAGCGGCAGGCCCAGGGCCAGCAGTGACGCCCCCAGCGCTCTGGCCGCATGCATCCCATCGGGACCGGAGTCCTCCACACACTCGCCCACGATGGTCCGCCCGGCTAAGTACGTTCCCGTTGCCAGGATGACCGCCCGCACGGAGAACACTGCGCCAGTGGAGAGCACCACCGCGGAGACTGCGCCGCCATCGGTCCGCACGGCTACCACCTCGCCCTGGCGGACCGTCAGGTGGGGCTGGCGCTCCAGGACGCGCTTCATCCGCTCCTGATAGCGCCGCCGGTCTGCCTGGGCCCGGAGAGACCAGACAGCAGGGCCCTTGCCCCGGTTGAGCAGCCGGTACTGGATGCAGCACTCGTCTGCCGCCCGGGCCATCTCGCCGCCCAGGGCGTCCAGTTCCCGGACCAGATGTCCTTTGCCGGTGCCGCCTATGGCGGGATTGCAGGGCATGTTGCCCACCGCATCCAGATTGATCGTGAACACGATGGTCTCCAACCCCAGCCGGGCGGCTGCCAGGGCTGCCTCGATCCCTGCGTGGCCCGCGCCGATCACGGCGATATCGAATTGTCCTGCATGGAATTCAGTCATGGAAACAGCCTCATAGGAAAAGTTCATGCCCGGTGCAGCGTCAGCACGGCCACTTCCGGCCGGTTGAACAGCCGGGGGATGTGCTGGGTGATGCCCAGCCCACGGGTGACGAAGAGCGCGGACCCATGCGCTTCATAAAGTCCCGCCGTATAGGCGGGGAAAAACGTTCGGTCAGTCGATAAGAGCCCATCTGTGAAGGGCAGGCGGATGATGCCGCCGTGGGCGTGCCCAGACACGACCAGGTCCGCCCCCAGCAGACTGTATTGGTCTGCGAACCGGTCGTTCCGATGGGCCAGCAGGATCCAAAAGGGGTCGCCGCAGGCGGCATAGAGCTCCGCAGCCAGTTCCTCGGGCGTGGTCTGATCTGCATAGCCGTTGGGATCGTCGATGCCAGCCAGGAAGATCGTGTCCCCGTTGCGCTCCAGCGGGACCCAGGTGTTGGAGAGGACGGTCACGCCGCTGCTGGTGAGTGCGGCTTTCAATGCGGGCACATCGCCGATGGCCCACTCGTGGTTGCCGGTGACATAATAGGTGGGGGCGATCGCGGAAAGCTGCGCCCCGATCTGCCCGGCGTAATCCGGCGGGATGGATTTGAAAGCGTCCAGCAGGTCTCCGGTGAAGAAAATGTACTCTGGCTCCTGTGCGCGGACCGCCTCCAACAAGCGCTCGTTGTCCTCACCGAAATAGGCAGTGTGCAGATCGCCCAACACCACCACGCGGCACCCATCGAACCCATCGGGCAGGTCGGAGAACGTTGGGGCGAAGGAAGTGACCTGAAGAGCGGTGTTGCCCCACCAGAGGAAGCCTCCCAACAGGCACAGAAGCAGGAGAGAGCGGATCGGCCACGGAACGCGGCGCTTGACAGGTCGTTGCATCTCGGTGGCAGCCTCCCTGCGGCAAGATGGGAACACGTATGAGACGTGTCAGAGCAGTCGATCGGACCACTCATGAAGATATGCGCTCGATCGCACATGATTATAACATAGAGAGGGTTCCCATGGCGAGATAAAAAATACACGAAAGAAGCGGGTGAGGCAGAAAAAGATCTTCTTTCCAGGGAAAAGAGGTATCGGCAGGATGTGACTGTGCCAATGGCCCCGCTGTGGGCAGCAAATCGATATGACGGCCCTTAAGATCTGTTACATCAAACAAAAATTCACAAAAATTTTATATAATATATAAAAAGATGGATTGCAAAATGCGGACAGATATGCTATCCTACGAATAGAAAAAGAAAGGAGGGATGCCGCATGATGGAGTGGACTCGTATGCCGGTGGGAGACGTAGATGACTTGATCTTCTATGACACCACTTGGGACCGCAGTGAACGCTGAGGGACGCTGACCACGCCGGCAGGGCGTGGGTCTTTTATTTTATCGCCGGTATCAGCGCCGGCAGAGAGACCGCCCGGTATCGCCGGACGGTATTTTTATATCCGGGCATCCTGTATATCAGATGCGTAGAGATATGGAACAGGCCAAAGATCTCCAAAAAATGGACGAAATTGGGAAAAAACATGGCGTTTTGTTAAAAAACGTGGTATACTCCAATAAAGAGAGGCCCCCAACGATCGTTGCGCGTCGCGGCGCGGAAGAGGAGGGTGCGATATGCACAAGTGGATGCTGCTCGTGCTGGTGGCGGCACTGTTGTCTGGATGCTCCGCTGGAGACGATGGACAGACGCAGCGGGCGGGCATGGACTTGTCCACTGCTCAGACGGCAACACGGCCCCGCCTGTTGGCTGAGGAGGAGATCTTAGACGCCTATGACCGGGCGGTGCAGGCATACGGCTGGTTCGAATTGGGGACACTGTCCTATACCGGTGAGCCTCGGGAAGTGGATGGGACACGCTATTACCGGGTGGATGACCCGGGCTTCCAAGAGTTGGACGAGCTGCGGACATATCTGCTGACCCTGTTTTCGGAAGGGGTGACAGAGCGCTTGCTGGCCACTGGAGAAGAGCATCCCCTCTATCAGGACGTGGATGGGGCGCTGTACACCACGGGAGAGCGCCGGAGCCAGGACCTGCATAAGGGGAACATCCAGACCGAGGTGATCGAATACAGTGACACCCACTATGAGGTCGCGGTGACGCTGGACCTGCTGGAGGAGGATCAGGTCACGGTCATTGGCGTGGAGTCCTGGGCCTTCCCGTATGAGTTCGTGGATGGACGATGGGTGTTCACGGATTTCCGGCTGGTCTATTGAGGATCGAAAGAGACTGGGGTGTGGCCCGGCCCGCTAGACAGCGGGCCGCTTTTTTGTCCCTTGTACCGCGCTGGACAGTGCGGCATGGACAGCGCTGTCATGTGGCATGGGTGAAGATTAGAAAAAATGCTGGATCGCAGGCCGATATCCCCCAATATTTTCTTGCATCTTTGGATGAATATGCTAAAATAAAACCACGTCAAACCAAAACGAAAAAGGAGTGAGAGTCCATGGAAGATCTGTTCTGGATCGGTTTCCTCGGCGCATTCGTCGCCGGCGCGTTCGCGCTCGCACAGGCGAAGAAAGTGCTCACCTATTCCGAGGGGACGGAACGGATGCAGAAGATCGCAGCATCTATCCGCGCGGGCGCCAACGCCTATCTGAAGCACCAGTACACCACGGTGGCCAAAGTGTTCGTGGTGGTGTTCGTCGTGCTCCTGGTGATCGCTTTCGCCAGCGATGGCAGGATGCTCTCCCAGTTCACCCCCTTTGCGTTCGTCACCGGTGGGATCTGGTCCATGCTGGCGGGCTTCATCGGGATGAAGATCGCCACGAACGCGAACGCCCGTACGGCGCAGGCTGCCTCAGAGAGCCTGAACAAGGGACTGCGGGTGGCATTTTCCTCCGGTTCGGTCATGGGCTTCACTGTGGTGGGCCTGGGCATGTTGGATATCACCCTCTGGTTTTTCCTGCTGCGCTACGCTTTCGGCATCGATGACCCCACGACCTTGGGGAACATCATGGTCATGAATGGCATGGGCGCCTCCTTCATGGCGCTGTTCGCCCGGGTGGGCGGCGGGATCTACACCAAGGCCGCTGATGTGGGCGCGGACTTGGTGGGCAAAGTGGAGGCTGGCATCCCCGAGGACGATCCCCGCAATCCTGCCACCATCGCGGACAACGTGGGCGACAATGTGGGCGATGTGGCCGGTATGGGAGCAGATCTGTACGAGTCCTATGTTGGGTCCATCCTGGCCACTTTCGCGCTGGGGGCCGTGGGCGGCTACGGCTGGGGCGGACTGCTGCTGCCGGTGGCCCTGGCAGTGTGCGGGATCCTCTGCTCGATCATCGGGTCCTTCCTGGTCAAGACCAAAGAGGACGCCACCCAGCAGTCTCTGCTCAAGAGCCTGCGGACCGGCACGTACACCGCTGCGATCCTCTCTGCGGTGCTGGCCGCGCCGCTGACATATTTCATCCTGGACGGCCAGATGGGCGTCTATGTGGCGATCCTCTGCGGCCTGATCGGCGGCTGCGCCATCGGCTATTTCACCGAGTACTATACGTCTGATACATATAAGCCCACGCAGGAACTGGCAGCCGCCTCTGAGACGGGGTCCGCCACCATCATCATCGGAGGCCTGTCTTTGGGCCTGCGATCCACGCTGACTTCCATCCTGATCGTGGCCGTGGCGGTGTTGGTGAGCTATTTCGCCGCCGGCGGGTCCACCGTCATCGTGGATGGGTCCGGCGCTTTCACCGAGGCGTTCAACAGAGGGCTCTACGGCATCGGCATCGCAGGCGTGGGGATGCTCTCTACTTTGGGTATCACCCTGGCGACCGACGCATATGGGCCAGTGGCCGACAACGCCGGCGGTATCGCCGAGATGAGCGGCCTGCCGGAGACTGTGCGGGAGCGCACGGATGCACTGGACTCCCTGGGCAACACCACCGCCGCTACGGGCAAGGGCTTCGCCATCGGGTCCGCGTCTTTGACGGCGCTGGCCCTGCTGGTGAGCTATGTGAACATCGTCCAAGAGAATACGGACGAGGTGCTCAACTTCACATTGACCAGCCCCACGGTTCTTGTTTGTATGTTCATCGGCTCCATGCTGACGTTCGTGTTCTCCGCGTTCACCATGAGCGCGGTCCAGAAAGCGGCCCAGTCCATCGTGGTGGAGGTCCGCCGCCAATTCCGGGAGATCAAGGGCATCATGACTGGCGAGGCGGATCCGGACTACGCCACGTGTGTGGCGCTGTGCACCAAGGGCGCGCTCCATGAGATGGTGGTCCCGGCGCTGCTGGCGATCATCGTCCCCATCGCCACCGGGCTGGTCCTGGGTCCCACCGGCGTGGTGGGATTGCTGGGCGGCGTGTCCGTGACGGGCTTTGCCATGGCCGTGTTCATGTCCAATGCCGGCGGCGCTTGGGACAATGCCAAGAAGTATATCGAGAGCGGCCATCACGGCGGAAAGGGTTCTGAATGCCACAAGGCCGCTGTGGTGGGCGATACAGTGGGCGATCCCTTCAAGGATACCTCTGGCCCGTCCCTGAACATCCTGATCAAGCTCTGCTCCACGGTATCTATCGTGTTCTCCGGGCTGATCTTGGCCTTCAACCTGATGAACTTCCTGTAAGCGATCGACCCGGCGCCTCCTGCCTGTGCGGGAGGCGCCTTTCGACTGGACAGATGCCTGATGGGAGGCGGGACTGGGGGAAAAAGGCGGATAGAGGAGAGCGGACGGAAGGCGTTTGCTGCCTGATCACACGGAAATACCCGGGTCGCTTGACAAGGTAATCGTTTGCCGATATAATAGATGCGAAAATCCGGCGGCCCGTCTCCGGGGGGAGATGGGTCTGAGATCTGATAAAATGAGCAGTGGAAGGAGCACGATGTTATGAAACAGATCCTGGAGATCGCCGACGTCGTCGGCCGGGAGATCCTGGACAGCCGCGGCAATCCCACCGTAGAGGTGGAGGTCTATCTGGAGGATGGCACCATGGGCCGCGCTGCGGTCCCCTCCGGCGCATCCACCGGCATCTATGAGGCCTGCGAGCTGCGGGACGGCGACAAGAGCCGCTATCTGGGCAAGGGCGTCGAGAACGCCGTGAAGAACGTCAACACCGAGATCGCGGAGTGCCTGGTGGGCATGAACGTGCTGGACCAGCCCGCCATCGACAAGGCGCTGATCGAGCTGGACGGCACCCCCAACAAGAGCCGTCTGGGCGCCAACGCCATCCTGGGCGCTTCCCTGGCCTGCGCCAAGGCTGCTGCCGAGAGCCTGGGCACCTCCCTGTACAACTACATTGGCGGCGTCAACGCCAAGGTTCTGCCCGTGCCTATGATGA
>CALXDL010000099.1 GCA_944387055.1 uncultured Oscillospiraceae bacterium | reverse complement strand
CTCCTCGGTGGGGGCGGTCATGCCGCTGGCCACGATGGTCACGCCCACGGTGCCGCCGCCGTCGGGGGTGCGTTCGGCCTGCACGCCGCCCACGCCCGCCATCTCCCGCACCCGCTGGCGGTAGTCGGCGCGGTTGCCGCCGAAGGCCTGCTCCTCGAAGGATCCGAAGTACCGCTCCCGCAGGGCCTCGTCGCTCTCCTCGTCCTCGCCGGGCACCAGCACCTCGCCCAGCTCCGCCCCGGCCAGGCCCTCCACATGGCCGATGGGCAGCAGCGTGCCGGACCAGGCGTTGCCCGCCGCGCCCGGCGTCTCGCAGCGCATGGGGCACACGCCCCCCTGCGCCGCCTGGACCGACACGTAGTTCAGCCCCCCGCCGGAGAAGCGCACCCCCGCCTCCAGGGGGAAGGGGGCGCCCTGCGCGTCCGTGAAGGTCCCCTGCCGCACGGCCGCCGTGGCCGCCCGGCGGCTGATGGCGCGCTCGGCGGCCTTGCGGTCCAGGTCCTGCCCGGTGGCCGTGTCCGGGAAGGCCCGGTCCACCAATGTGCTCAGCGACATGTACAGCCGCGCCAGCTCCGCGCAGGCGGGGGCCAGCGCGTCATAGAGGATCGAGCCCTCCCGCTTGTCCACGGGGGCGCTCACACGGTCCAGGCACCGGGCCAGGATCGCCTCGTAGGTCTGGTCCATCTCGTCATACATCTGCATCCACTTCCTCTCTCACCGTTCCAAAGATCGTCTCCACCGTGCACGTCACGCGGCACGACCGCCGGTCCGTCCACGTCACGTGCACCTCTTCCACGGACGATATCCGCTCGTCCTGTTCCAGCGCCTCCCGCAGCAGGCGGGCCAGCTCGCTCTCCACCACGGCCCGGCTCTTGCCCAGCACGGCGTTCCACTCCATGCCATAGTCCCAGGAGTAGATGAGGTAGGCGAACCGCTCCGTCCACAGCAGCTTGCGCACGGCCTGGACCATGGCCTCCTGGCCGTCGGTCATGCCCAGCACCCGTCCGGCCGCCCAGTCCACCCGATACGTGCGGGAGGGCCGCTCCCGCGCCCGTTCCACCGTCAGTGTGCCCAGCCGGGCCTTCCCTGTCTCTGGCGTCAGCATGGCTCACACCCTCCCCAGCAGCAGATAGCGCTGCCCGCCGTGGTCCCGCAGCAGCGCCACCTTGTCGCCCACGGCCAGGGCCTGGGCGGTCTCGGTCTCCCGGGCGGGCACGCCGTGGCTGTGGCTGCCGGCCGCCTGCGCCGCCAGGGCGGAGACGGCGTGGCTGTGCCCCTGGGCCGCCTGGGTCTCGTGGTCCGGCACGGTGTGGCCGTGTTCCCCGGCGGCGTCCACCTGGTGGGCGGCCACGCCGTGGCTGTGGCCCAGCAGCTCCCGCAGCACCACCAGCGGCGCCCCGGACAGATAGAACCGCCCGTCCACGCACACCGTCAGCGGCGCGAGGGCCGTCACCGTGCCGAACATCCAGCACGCGGGCGCGTCGGCCCGCGCGGTCTGGCGCGCCACCTTCTTCATGATCTCCAGCATCAAACCACCTTCACTTTCAATTCCATCGTCTCTTCCATCAAGTCCTGGGCCGCCTCCTCCACCAGGAAGGCCTGCTGGATGCCGCTGCCCGGCAGGTCGCAGAAGATGACCTGCCCGGCCCGCAGCCCCGGCAGCGCCAGGGCGGAGAGGGAGAGCGTCTCCTCCGGCCGGTCATAGAAGTCCAGCAGCTCCTGGCAGCGGGCGCGGATCTCCTCCGGGGCCAGGCCCTCGTCCGCGTCCTCCTGCAGCTTCAGCACGCCCCAGCGGGTGATGGCCTCGTCGTCCTGGGCGGCGTACACCTGGCGCCGTCCGCTCTCCTCGTCCTCGCGCACCATCTCCACCCGGTCATAGGTCTCGCCGTCGATGCTGCGCTCATGGGTGAAGCCCGTGGCCAGGCTGCCCTCGCCCACCACGGGCAGCTCCTTGGGCAGGGCCACCTGGCTCAGCTGCAGCGTGCCGAAGTCGTCCCACAGATAGAACATGGCCCCGCCGCCCGTCAGGGTGCGGTCCAGCGCCTCCAGCACGATGTCGAACAGCGCCTTGCGGTCCGCCACCAGCGAGGCGATCGGCGCGCCGGTGTTGGGCAGCTCGCCCACCTGCAGGGCATAGTCCTCGGCGATCTGCCGCAGGATCTCGTCGGCCCGCAGATCCTGGAACACATAGGTGTCCTGGTTCTTGAGATAGCGGGTCTGGTCATAGGCGGTGATCTCCACCGTCCCCTCCTGGGAGCGGGAGATCCGGAACACATAGCCGTAGAACCGCCCCGCCCCGTCCTCCAGATAGGTCACGATGCCCCCCAGGGTCCAGGTGACGTCCGGCGTGTCCAGCACGGTCAGCTCCAGCTTGGCGGGGCTGCCCCGGCGCACG
The DNA here is from genome assembly GCA_944387055.1 of uncultured Oscillospiraceae bacterium. Taxonomy (GTDB): domain Bacteria; phylum Bacillota; class Clostridia; order Oscillospirales; family Oscillospiraceae; genus Oscillibacter. Next base: position 887 of record CALXDL010000099.1, on the reverse strand, counting down.
GTGGTCCACTTGGCGGCGCTCACCAGCTCCGTGATGTCGAAGGCCGCCCCCGTCTCGATGTCTTGGTATTGGATCGTCATGGGATCTCGATCACCTGCCCCGGATAGATCAGGCCCGGGTCGGGCCCCAGCACGCCCCGGTTGGCCTCATACAGCCTGCCCCACTGGCTGCCGTCGCCGTAGAAGCGCTTGGCGATGGTCCACAGGCAGTCGCCCGCCGCCACCGTATAGCGCTTGGGCGTCTCCGGCGCGCCGGTGCGCCCCGGGGGCGTGTCCACGGCGCTCTCCCCGTCGGGGGAGAGCACCAGCCGCCGCGCGCCGTGGGGCTTCCACTCCGTCAGCTCGATGGAGTAGTATAGGTCCCCCGGCTCGCCGCCCCGCTCTTCATAGTCGAAGCTGGTCACGCCCACCGCCATGTTCACGTCCAGGTCCGTGCCAAGCAGCAGCAGCCGCAGGGCCTGGCGGCTCTCCCGCGCGGCCTGGATGGTGCGCACCAGCTCCATGGGGGCGGTCAGCTTCCCCGTCACGGCGGGGATGGCCCGCACCGGGAACAGCCCGTCCCACGCCAGGGTGCGCAGCCCCTTGGGCCGCAGCAGCAGCACCTCGCCCAGGCCCAGCACGTCCACGGTCTCGTCCTTGCCGGGGCTGGAGACCTTCAGCGTCTCCGGCAGCACGGGGAAGGGCACCTCCGCCCCCGCCGCCGTGATCAGATACATCCCGTAGCTCATACGTACACCCCCTCCGCGCTGGCGGTGAACTCCTCCTCCAGCTTGCGCTCGATGGCCCGGGCCACGCTGTCCACGTCCGCCTCCTGGCGGACGGTGGCCCGCATGGCCACGGTGGGCGTCAGCGTCACGAAGTTCTGGATATAGCGCAGCTCCGCGGCCG
>CALXDL010000098.1 GCA_944387055.1 uncultured Oscillospiraceae bacterium | reverse complement strand
GTCTAGGTTGACCGTTATGTCCCTCATAAGTGTGGGGATCAGGCAGGCCACGGCCTCTAGAACCACTATTATCTCAGTCTCCTCATGTGGGAGTATGGAGACCGCGTCACAGCCGCATTAGGCGTCCCGCAGCGCCTCCCGCTCCACGAAACCGGGGAAGACCAGGTTCGCGGGCGCGGAGGCCACCGCCTCCCGGATGGCGCGGGGCACCAGGGCCAGGTCCGTATAGCCGAACCAGAAGAACCGCACCTGCGGCATGGAGCGGGCCAGCTCCACGAACTCCAAGAGCCCCTTGCGGGCGATGTAGTGGCCCACGGAGAGCACGGCCTTGTCCGTGTCCGCAAGGCCGTACGCCTCCCGGAACGCGCGCCGCCGCTGGGCACTGGGCGCGAAGAACGACGTGTCCACACCGTTGCTCAGGACATAGACCGGTCTGCGGATCCCGTCCCGCACCAGCAGCTGGCGGGCATATGCCGTGGGCGTGATCACCACGTCCCCACAGCCGTAGCAAAGCCGGATCCACCGGCGGAACAGGGGCGCCAGACGGTCAGAGCCCCGGAAGGAGGCCCGGAAATCCTCCATGGTGGAATGTCCGTAGAACACCACCCGCTTGCCCCGGAGCTTTGCCCACAGGGCCGCCAGCACAGAGTCCGGCAGCACCGTGTTGCAGTGGACCACGCGGGCGTCCCGACTGGCCCGCTGCGTGACATGCACGCCGATCTGTTCCAGCATCTGGCGCTGATGCTCCACCGCCCTGCCCACACCGCTGCGCCGGACCAGGGCCAGGGAACCGGAATATAGCTGTACGCCCATGATGGGCCTCCTCTCTTCTATCCTAAGATCGTCCCGGCCACCCACTGGAACACCGCCGTGAGGCCCAGACTGTAGAGCGCGATCGCCGCCGGCTTGCCCAGCAGGATGATGGCGCTGAACGTGCGCAGGGACATGGGCGTGGTGCCCGCCAGCCAACACAGGAAGTCGTCCGGCGCCACCGGGAAGAAGATGGCCGCTGCGAACAACCGGGTGAAGTGGCGGCCGGTCCACACCTCATACTTCCGGATGGTCTCCTGCCGGAACAGCAGCCCCAGGATGGGGCGGCCATAGCGCTTGGCCAGCAGGAACGCCGCCACAGAGCCCAGGCAGATGCCCGTATAGTTGTACACGAAGCCCCACCAGGGACCGAACAGCAGCACGCCCGCCAGGCATCCCAGCCCGCCCGGGAGGATGGGCAGCACCACCTGGACCGCCTGGAACAGGATGAACGCGGCCGCGCCGAAGGGCCCGGCCCCCTCCACGAAGGCCTGCAGGGCCTCCTGCGAGGTGAAGATGCGCTGGTGGATGCCGAAGGACACGAACAGGATGCACAGGGCCATCCCCAGGGCAGTGCAGGCATTGATGACCGTTTTGCTGATAGGCTTCGGCATGGCGGCCCTCCCAGGTCTCACGCCGCGGCCCTCGGCCGCGGGGCGCCGAGGACCTGCTGATAGATCGACGCCATCCGTCTGGCGAACGTCTGAGCGGAGAAATCCCGCGCGGCCAGCTCCGCCGCGGCCCGGGACATCTCCTCCCGCAGCTGCGGGTCCTTCAGCAGCCGCGCGATGCCGGTGCGGAAGCCCGCCCCGTCCTGGAACTGCCAGCCATTGATGCCGTCCACCACCACGCCGGTCAGGCACGGATCACGGCGGCAGAGCGCCGGTACGCCGGCAGCCAGCGCCTCCAGATACGTCAGGCCCTGGGTCTCACTGGTGGAAGCGCTCACGAACACATCTCCCAGGCGGTAATAGTCCACCACCTCCTCCGGGGCCACCATGCCCGCGAAGCGGACGCGCTCCTCCAATCCAAGCGCCCGGACATGCCGCTCCAGCGCCGCCCGGTAGGGGCCGTCCCCCACCAGCAGCAGCGTCACGTCCTGCCGTCCCAGCGCCGCCGTGTGGGCCAGGAGCTCGTCCAGGCCCTTCTCCTCCGCCAGGCGTCCCACGGATACCATGACCAGGTCCCCGTCCGGGATGCCCAAGCGCCGGCGCAGCGCCGCCAGACGCTGGGGCGGCGTGGGCGCGGCGAACCGGCTGAGGTCGATGCCCGTGGGCACCACATGGATGGGGCGGCCGACCCGATACCCCTCCAGCAGGCTGCGGACCTTGGCCGTGGGCGCGATGACGCAGGCGGTCTGTCCCACCACCCAGCGGGAGAACGCGGCCACCGCCGCCCGTCCCCAGCGGCGGCTGGGAGAGAAATAGTGGGTGTAGTCCTCATAGACCGTGTGATAGGTGTGGACCAAGGGGGCACCCACGGCGGCGGCCAGTTTGCGGGCTATGAAGAACGTGGAGAACTCGCATTGGGAGTGGACCACGTCCGGCCGCCAGACCGCCAGATCCATCAGCAGTTCCCGGCCCGGCGCGGTGCGCAGGCGGGCGCCCGGATAGATCGATCCGGCGCTGATGGCGCCGATGTAGGTGACGCCGTCCTCCTGGCGGGAGTACGGTGTCTGAGACAGCGTGAGCACCCGTACCTCGTGTCCCAGCGCCTCCAGTTCACGCCGCAGGTTCAGCACAGAGGTCACCACTCCGTTGATGGTGGGGGCATACCAATCTGTCGTGATCAAGACCTTCATAGGACGCTCCTTTCTATGCCGGGATCGCCCGGCGGACAGTCCTCTCTTCTGTATTAATTGTACTAGTACAGTTAGTATGTATGAGCTTGGACGATTTGTCAAGCCTGTTCACAAAGATCTTACAGTTTGTTTAAGGTTTGATTGTATTATCTAATTAATACAGTAATACGATCTTGCGGACTTGTCAAGCAGATCGACATCAAAAGTAGATATACTTTCCGCTCCTTGTCCCAGAAGCTGCCGGGGCCCGGCCGCCCCTCCCGCTGCCTATGATACGGATCAGGCCAGCCGATCTCTTCGATCTTGTGCATCCATCTGCGCGTCCGGCCGCGGAAACGGCGAAAGCCGCTGCGGGGAGATCCCCGCAGCGGCCTTCCAGCACGCGCTCGTTATTTCGCAGCCTTGGCGGCCTTGATGGCCTCGATCAGCATCGGCGTCACCTTGAACAGGTCACCGCAGATGCCGTAGTCCGCGATCTCGAAGATCGGCGCGGTGTCGTTCTTGTTCACCGCGATGATGCACTCGGAGTCCTGCATGCCAGCCTTGTGCTGGATCGCTCCGGAGATGCCCAGCGCG
>CALXDL010000097.1 GCA_944387055.1 uncultured Oscillospiraceae bacterium | reverse complement strand
GGAACAGCACCGTGAAGGTACTCCCCTTCCCCGGCGTGCTCTCCATGGATATCTGTGCCACCAGATAAGCAGCTCCGTGCTTGACGATGGACAGGCCCAGGCCCGTCCCGCCGCTGGGGTGGCTCTTATCCACCCGGTAGAACCGTTCGAACACCCGTTCCTGGTCCTCCCGCGGGATACCGATGCCTGTGTCGGACACTGTGACACGGGCACCCTCTGCCGTGTCCTCTACCCGGATGGTGACGGTACCGCCTGGCCGGTTATAGGCCACAGCATTGTCGCAGAGGTTATAGAGGATCTCCTCAGTGATCTGCGGCACGGCTTTGGTCAGGGCCTCCTCACCTTCCAGGGCCATGGTCACCTGCTTGCGCTCCGCTGCCGCGGCCAGCTGTTGGCACACGGCCTGGGCCTGCGTATAGAGGTCCACTGTCTCCCACTGGGAGGTGGCACCGCCCTCATCCAGTCTGGATATCTTGATGATATCGTTCACCAGCCCGATGAGACGCTCTGTCTCCCGGTGGATGTTCCCCGCGAAATGGCAGATGTCTCCAGGCTTCACCATGCCCTTCTCCAGGATCTCAGCCGTGCCGAGGATCGAAGTGAGCGGTGTCTTCAGCTCGTGAGACACGTTGGCGGTGAACTCTCGCCGCAGGGCCTCCCGCTGCTCTTTCTCAGTCACGTCCAGCAGCACCAACACCGCGCCGGCCACGGTCCCGTCCCGCTCCACGGGACTGGCGATCAGCTGCTGACAGCCTCTGTGTTCCAGCAGCTCCTCATGGCGGCGGCCCGCTAAGGCCTCTTCCACACAGCGGCGGAAGCCCGCCTCCCGGCAGAGGGCGAACACGCTCTCCCCTTCCTCCGTGGGCGCCTCTGTTCCCAGCAGGCGCAGCGCGGCAGAGTTATACGATAAGAGCCGGGTCTCCTGGTCGATGACCAGCAGGCCTTCCTCCATGTTCTCGGTGATGGCTGTGAACTCCTCCTGCCGCCGGCGCAGGTCCAGCATCTGCTGCTGGATCTGCCGGTTCTGGCTGCGGATCTTCCCCACCAGTGGTGCCAGCTCTTCATAGACGTCCATAGCGGTGACATCACCCGGGTCGATCGCATTGATGGGCCGCACCAGATCCTTGGCCACCCGGGAGGCCAGCACCATGGCCAGCACGAAGGCCAGCAGCAGCATGATCGCCACTGGCTGGAGCGCCTGGAGCACCAGTATCCAGACAGAGTACTGGGTATCCGACACCCGCAGCACCGAACCGTCAGTCAACCGCAGGGCATAGTAGAGCGTCTCTTGAGACAGAGTATCCGAATACCGGGAAGAATGGCCCTGGCCCAGCATCATGGCCTCATGGATCTCCTCCCGGTCGGCATGGTTCTCCATGTTGGCGGCATCCTCCTGGTTGTCGAAGAGGACGGTGCCGTCACTGTCCACCCAGGTGACCCGGCACCCGCCAGGCAGGTCCTCTGTCAGATAGTCCATACCGATCTGCTCCATACCATGAGCGATATACGCGGTGCGGCTGGCCAGCTCGTCCAGGACTCGGTCCTGGAAATATCCGTGGAGCACCCCCACGATCAACACCAGGCTCGCCACCAGCACCGTCAGCGTCACTGCCAGGATGGAGCGGAAAATGCGTTTCGTCATATGTCGTGCCCTCCTCATCCTTCCTGACTGATCTTATAGCCATAGCCTCGGACGGTCTCGATGTAAGCGCCCGCCTCGCCCAGTTTCTGGCGTAGGGTCCGCACGTGGACATCCACTGTGCGGCTCTCGCCCGTAAAAGCGTAGCCCCACACGTTCTCGATGAGCTGCTCCCGAGAGAGGACTTGCCCCCGGTTCTTGAGCAGCAGGCAGAGGACCTCGAATTCCTTCTGGGTGAGCGCCACGCTCTGTCCCCCCACTTCCACCTCGTGCCGTCCCGGATCCACCGTCAAGGTCCCGCAGCGATAAACGCCCTCCGCCGCTTCGGTCCGCCGCAGCAGCGCCCGGATCCGGGAGAGCAGCTCCATCATGCCAAAGGGCTTTGCCACGTAATCATCGGCACCGCCGTCCAGCCCCAGCACCTTGTCATACTCAGTGCCCTTGGCGGTGAGGAGGATGATGGGCAGCCGGGCGGTGCGGATGGATGTACGGAGCTTTTTCAGGATGGAGAGCCCATCCTCTTCCGGCAGCATCAAGTCCAGCAGCACCAGAGATGGTATCGCCTCTGCCATAGCGTCCCAGAACTCCGAGGGCTTGGAGAAGCCACGCGCCTCCATGCCTTGGCTGTTGAGCGTATAGATGACGAAATCTCGGATACTGTCGTCGTCCTCCAGTAAGTAGATCATGTCCTATCCTCCTTCGATCGATGGGATGGGTCCCATGGACCGGGCTCTTCGCCCGGCCCATCAGATGAGCATCTGTCCATTGATCGTCAGTTTGAACTGCAGCCCCAGTCTCTCTGCCGCTTTCCGGCAGAGGAGCATGCGGCCCATGAATATCTCGAAATAATCCATGATGGACCCATACTGCGTATCCACGGTCAGCCGCAGCATGATCATCGTGCGCTCCGCATCGATCTCCAGCCACGAGCGCTCCACCGAATAGTTCACCCGGTCATGGATATCGAAAGACGTCATGTCCTGGTTGCGGACACGGCTGCGGCGCACATCAGACTTGTCCGCCAAGATCAGCGCCGCCGCCACAGCGTTCACTGGGAGCCCCGTCCCCTCGTCATGATTGCCGATAGCCGTGACGATGGTGGCGATCTCCTCCGGATCGCAGTCTAGATTGTCCAAGATCCGGAACGCCATCACAGCCCCCGACTGGGAGTGGTCGACGCGGTTGACCAGGTTCCCGATGTCGTGGAGATGGGCCGCGATCTTCGCCAGTTCCACTGTGCGTGCCGGATACCCCAGTGTCTCTAGGATATAGGCGGCGTTCTGTGCCACCACCGCCACATGTGCGAAGCTGTGCTCCGTGAAGCCCAGGGCGGTGAGGGATTCATCCGCCCGCTGGATATAGGTCCGGATCGCACGGTCGTTCTTCACGTCCTCATATGTCAGCATAGACGTCCTCCCTTCTCTCCGTCTCCGGCGGTTTGGAAGTGCGCCGGAGGGGCCGGCCCATGGTCGTCAGTTATTGGAGGGATGGTTGCCTGTCAGGGAATACTCCACCCACTCCGCCACATTGGTGGCGTGGTCACCGATCCGCTCCAGATATTTCGCCACCATCATCAGGTCCAGCCCCTGCTCACCGCAGTTGGGATCCCGGGCGATGAGTGCGATCAGTTCCCGCTTCACCTGGTCGAAGAGCGCATCCACCTGGTCATCCGCCGCGCAGACCGCCCGGGCCAGCGCCAGATCCCGCTTCACGAAGGAATCCACACTGTCCGTGACCATGCCGATCACCGCCCGGGCCATGTCAGCGATGTGCAGCCGTCCGCCATCTTCTGCCGGCAGCCGGACATAGCGCGTGAGCTCAGCGATATCCGCCGCCTGATCGCCGATACGCTCCAGATCGGAGATCATCTTCAGGGCGGAGGATATCTCCCGCAGGTCCTTGGCCACGGGCTGCTGCTGCAGCAGCAGCTTCAGGCATAGGTCCTCCACCTCCAGCTCTTTCTGATCGATCTCCCGCTCCGCGTCCTTGGCTGCTTGGGCCAGGGACTCGTCTCCGGTCATCAGGGCCTTGGCCGCGGCGGAGATGGCGTCCTCGCACAGGGCGCCCATCTGGATCATTTCCACATGCAGCCGCTCCAGCTGCTCACCAAACTTGTTTCTCACCTTGCGTCCTCCTTAGCCGAACCGGCCAGTAATGTAATCCTCGGTGCGCTTGTCTGTGGGTGTGGAGAACAGCGTCTCCGTCTTTCCGAATTCCACCAGGTCGCCCAGCAGGAAGAAAGCGGTGTTGTCGGAAACACGGGCGGCCTGCTGCATGTTGTGCGTCACCATGATCACAGTATACTTGCTTTTCAGCTCCACCGCAAGGTCTTCGATCTTGGAGGTGGAAATGGGGTCCAAGGCGCTGGTGGACTCGTCCATCAGCAGGATCTCCGGCTCCACTGCCAGGGCCCGGGCGATGCACAGCCGCTGCTGTTGGCCGCCGGAGAGGCCCAGGGCGCTCTTTTTCAGCCGGTCTTTCACCTCGTCCCAGATGGCGGCGGACCGGAGAGAATTCTCCACGATCTCATCCAGCTTGGCACGGGACCGGATGCCATGGGTCCTGGGACCGTAAGCTACGTTGTCATAAATACTCATGGGGAAGGGATTGGCCTTCTGGAACACCATGCCGATCTGCTTGCGCAGCCAAGTGGTATCCACAGACGGATCGTAGATGTTCTCCCCTGCGTAATTCACCTCGCCCTTGATGCGCACATCGGGCACCAGGTCGTTCATCCGATTCAAGGTCTTCAGGAACGTGGACTTGCCGCAGCCGGAAGGGCCGATGAGGGCGGTGATTTCATGCTCTGGGATATCGATGTTCACACTGTGGAGGGCATGGTGAGCGCCGTACCATAGGTTCAGGTCTTTCACTTCAATGATGGTGGACATTTGCCTCTCTCCTATTTATTTTTCTTCAGCTTCCTGCCGACCAGGTTGGCGGACAGGTTGATCACCAGCGTCAGCAGCATCAAGATCGTGGCGATGGCAAAGGCGATGTCTGTCTCGCCCCGCTCGCTGGCGTACACGTACAGCGCCACTGTCAGCGTGGCGGAGGAGGATTCCAGAGCGGTGAGGAAATCGTTGAGCACCAGACCGAAGCCGGCGGTATACAGCAATGCTGCGCTCTCTCCTACGATGCGGCCCACCGCCAGGATGCAGCCGGTGACGATGCCGTCCACCGCGTTAGGCAGCACCACGGTGCGGATCATGTGCCACTTGCCAGCGCCCAGGGCCAGCGCGCCCTCCCGATAGGAGTCTGGCACCGTCTTCAAGCTCTCCTGCGTGGTGCGGACGATGGTGGGCAGGATCATCACCACCAGGGTCAGTCCGCCCGCCAGCACACCCGTCTTGAGGCCCATCAGCTGGATGAAGAACAACATGCCCACTAGGCCGAAGATGATGGAGGGGATGCCGGTGAGCGTCTCAGTCGCGAACTCGATGACCGCCACCAGACGGCGGTTGGCTGCGTACTCCGTCAGATAGATGGCGGCGCCTACGCCCAAGGGCAGCACGATCACCATGGACAGCAGGATGATATAAAGCGTGTTGAGGATATTGGGCAGGATGCCGATGGTATCGTTGATATAGCTGGACTGGGTGGACAGCAGTTCCCAGGAGATGTGGGGGATGCCCCGGTAGAAGATATAGCCGATGATCAGTACCAGCAGCGCGCAGGTCAGAAAGCCGCAGAAATACAGCAGCACCCGCAGCCCTCTGTCATACAGCTGGCGCCGGGGGGACAGGGTATGAGAGCCCACAGCAGTCAGTCCTCCTTTTTCCGTTTGATGAAGACATTGAGGAACACGTTGATCAGCATGATGAACAGGAACAGCACCAGGCCGATAGAGAACAGCGCATTGCGGTGGAGAGATCCAACGGAAGCGTAGGACATCTCGGAGGCGATGGCCGTGGTCAGGAAGCGCACCGGCGTCAGCAGTCCGGGCATGTTGGCCACGTTGCCCGCCACCATGATGATGGCCATGGCCTCGCCGATGGCGCGGCCGATGCCCAGCACGACGGCGGTGGCGATGCCGCTGCGGGCAGCGGGCACGCTTACCCGGAACACTGTCTCGATATGAGTGGCACCAAGCGCCAAGGATGCCTCCTCATACTCCCGGGGGACGGCCCGCAGTGCTGTCTCAGACACGGAGACGATCGAAGGCAGGATCATCACTGCCAGCACGATGATGGCAGCCAGCAGCGTAGCGCCGGAGGGCAGATCGAATGCCACTCGGATGGCGGGCACCAGCAAGATCATGCCCACCAGGCCATAGACCACGGAGGGGATGCCGGCCAGCAGCTCCACTGCCGTGTGGACCACCGCAGCGAACTTAGGGGGCGCTACTTTAGACAGGAAGATAGCGGTCATCAGGCCGATAGGCACGCCGATGATGATCGCCCCAGCCGTGCCTGCGAAAGAAGTGAGGATGATGGCGAAAATGCCGAAGTCATTGGTCGAGGCATACCAGCGGGTCCCGAACAAGAAGTTGATGGGCCCGATCTCGACGATAGCCGGCAGACCGGAGATGATCAGATAGATGCTGATGAGGAGCACGAACGCCACAGCCACCATGCCGCAGATGAAAAAGACGGCGTTCATCACCCGCTCCATGGCTTTGCGGGCCGCTTTCCCAGTCATAGGCTCTTTTTTCCCGCCGGCGGCGCTGATCAATGCCCCGCCCACGGCAGCCTCGACGGCCTGGCCCACGATCTCATGTTCCATAAGGTCCTCCTTTGTCTCTGGACGAAGCGTCCGTCCCGGTCTCAGCGGAACGGCCGCCGACCCGATCATGGGCACGGCGGCTGACCGCGTGTATATATCTGATAGAGAGTGCTTACTGGGCCACAGGCACAGCACCGGCGTTGGCGATCAGGTCGTTGGCGGCGGTGGAGGTGGCGAAGTCGAAGAAGGCCTGAGCAGCGTCGGACAGAGCTTCGTCGCTGCGAGTGGCGAACACGAAGGGACGCTGGATCGCATAGGTGCCGTCCAGGACGGACTCCTCAGAAGGAGCCACACCGCCGACCGTCAGGACCGTGATGCCTTCCTGATCCTGCACAGCGGAGAGAGAGGCATAGCCGATGGCGCCAGGAGTGGTGCGGACTGCCTCGATGACGGCACCGGTGGAGCTCAGTTCCTGAGCCAATACGCACTGATCCTCTGTGCCGGTGATGGACTCGAAGCCGTCCCGGGTGCCGGAACCGGACTCACGGCCGATGACGGCGATAGCCCCCGCCTCGCTGCCGAATTCGGACCAGTCGGTGACTGCACCGGTATAGATCTGGGCAATCTGCTCCAGCGTCAGATTGGTGACAGAGTTCTCGGCATTGACGATGACCGCGATACCATCCAGAGCCACGGTGGTCTCCGTCAGGCCGCCAGCTTTCTCTTCATCGGTCAGCGCACGAGAGGCCAGACCAATATCGCAGCTGCCGTTGGACACGGCCTCGATGCCTGCGCCGGAACCGGTGGGGTTGTAGGTGACAGACACGCCGGTATCGGCCTGGAACTGCTCGCCCAGAGCACCGATAACCTCTTCCATAGAGGTAGAACCGTCGGTGGCAACAGTGCCGCTGAGCGTGTCTTCCGTACCGGCGGCATCTCCTTCAGCGCTCGTATCGCCAGCAGTGTCGCTGCTGCCGCAGCCAGCCAGCAATGCCATGACCATCGTCAGAGCAAGCAGAGTCGAAAAAACTTTTTTCATCGAAATGATCTCCTTTTTGTGATATGTGTGCGTTCAGTCGCTCTGTAGTACGGTCCTAGTATAAACAGGCCAACGTAAAATCCGACACCGCCGCAATGTAAAGTCTATGTAAAATACGAAATTTTTTTGAAAAGCGCAGGGATATCCGCGGAGGGCCCCTGCTCTATACCCACGCACCGGCGTCGAGCAGCCCCTGTGCGGCCGGGCGCTGCTTCCTCAGGACGCCCTCCTCTCCGCCAATGAGATATGTCCTGCTCCGCGCGTCTCTTCCGCTGATGTACAAGGACCGCTCTGCATCCAGCAGAGAGGAAAACTGTCTGCTTCACGGATCCGGACTGCATCCCGGCCATTCAGCAGCATGGCATCCCAGATCAGGGTCAAGCCATGCTGTCTGACCGAACCGAGGAGGAAAGATCCTCCTGCATGGGACTTTTGGGGATGAGGCGCAGTATTATAGGTGAAAAGCTTTTCAAAGAAAAGAGATATATGGGAGACGGACGAACATGCAGGGAGAACAGGAATTCAACATCGCGGCGGAACGATACCTGGATATGGTCTATCGTATCGCACTCAACTGGTTCGGCAATGTCCACGATGCGGAGGATGCATCACAGGAAGTCATGCTCCGTCTGTGGAAAAGCGAGTCTGTCCCTGAGGAAGAGGCGCATCTGCGCTATTGGTTGGTCCGTGTGACGATCAATGTCTGTAAGGACCTATCCCGCTCTCTATGGCGGCTGCACATGGTCCCACTCACGGAAGCTTCGGCGAAGTCCTATCCTTCGGATACGGAGTCCCGAGAGGTGCTGGATGAAGTCATGCACTTGCCGAAGAGATACCGTGTGCCGCTGTATCTCTTCCATTATGAAGGCTATTCTATCCAGGAGATCAGCGAATTGCTGAAAACGAACCCATCTACCATCCGCACGAGGTTGTCCCGTGCAAGGAACATGTTGAAAAGCCAGTTGGAGGAGGCGTGAGAGATGCGTACGAGATATCAGAGAGCTTTCGATCATGTCACCGCCTCCGACCGGCTGAAACAGGAGGTGCTTACGATGACAAGGCAGGACAAAGAGATGTTGCGCAGGCGCATCCCAAAGACCGCGCTGATCGCCGTGCTGATCATCCTGGTGCTGGCGGGGACGGCGGTGGCAGTGAGTGTCCCGGGGCTCCAAGACTGGTTCCGCCAGTACTGGCAGGAAGCCACAGGTCGGACGGATATGACACAGGTCCAGGAGGACGCCATAGGAAAAATGACACAGTCTGTCGATACTTCCGCACGGCCAGAGGGAACAGAGGTAGGAACGCCGAAAGCGGGAGGACGCCCAGCTGCTGGACACAGTACACCAGCCGAAAACGATAAGCCTGAGGAGGAGCCAGCGGCGGGAGGAGCAGAGAGCATCCCCAATGGCACCGGAGCGATCGCAGAAGCGGATAAGCCTGCTGCGGAAGCCGGGATCGCAGTCACATTAGAGTCGGCCACAGTTGGAGAAAAGCATCTCTGGATACTGCTCCATGTCAGCGGGACGTTCGAGCCTGGAAAGATGTACACATTCGAACGGTCAGAACTCATCGGAGCACCAGAGAAAGTGTACACCGATCTTGGGATCAAGATCGGGAAGAGCCTCTCTTTCTCACGGGCCGGATGCCAAGTCCTGGAAGATGGCAGCCTGCAGATCCTAGCCCAGTACCAGAGCCCTGATCCCAATGCAGATCTGACAGCAGGCGGCGAGTTCTGCCTGCATCTGGAAGACCTTCTGATGGAGCGGGAGCTGGTCCTGAAAGGAGAGTGGGATATCCCCTTCAGCCTGCAGCAGGCAGAGCCTCTTCCTGCGATCGAGTTGGAGCATGTGGCGCTTCCCATCCCCGGGCTGGAGCATACAGATGGGATCGACTTCCAAGAGGCCCAGGTGACAGCGACCGGCATGGAGCTGATCTGTGACGGGCGATATGCGGGTTTTCCCTTATGGACGGACGTGGCACTGGTCCTGACGGATGGAACAGAGATCGGGACCAGCGCAGCCCACGCATCCTGGGAAGGAGAGGCAGAGGCCAGCCGCTGGGTCATCGACTACACATGGAAGGTCCCAGTGACATTGGAGCAGGCAGCTTCCATCCGGATCGAAGACGTCTTTGTCCCGCTGAAGTGAGCCCAATATCTGTCTGCCGAGCCGTACCCCGGAACGACTCAAACACGGGAGCGTGGTCGCTCCCGCCGCCAAGACGGCCTGCCGCTCCTGCACAGCGGCTTTCCAGTCCGGCGGACGATTCCTGATAGGCATCGTCCACGATCCATGATAAGTATTTGACTTCCCCATACGATCGTCCTAAACTATGATCATCCTCTTCAAACAGAGGCCGCAGTCTCCTCGGCAGCGTGGCCCCATCCAGGCCATTGCTGCAGACCAGACGGAACGACAACATGACAGAACAGGGGGGACCCCTATGGGAAAGACCTTAGTCGCCTATTTTTCTGCCAGCGGCACCACTGCGAAAGCCGCGAGAGACCTGGCCCAGGCCGCTGGCGCAGATCTATATGAGATCCGGCCCGCCGTACCCTATACACAGGCGGACCTGGACTGGATGGACCGGAAGTCCCGCAGCTCTCTGGAGATGCGGGATCCATCCTCCCGTCCGGAGCTGGCCGACCATGACGCCCCCATCGCGGCCTATGACACCATCTTCCTCGGCTTCCCCATTTGGTGGTATGTGGCCCCCACCATCATCAACACGTTCCTGGAACAGTATGACTTCTCCGGCAAGACCATCCTCCTCTTCGCCACCTCCGGAGGAAGTGGCTTCGGAAAGGCGGTCGATTCGCTCTCCCCCAGCTGTCCCGGCGCCACCATCCGAGCGTGGAGGCTCCTCAACGGCAGCCCCTCTGCCGATGCCCTGAAGCAGTGGGTGGAGGCCCTGTGAACCTCTCTGCATAGAAAACAGCAGCGGCCCGCCGCGTCTTGCGGCGGGCCGCTGCTGTTTGGGAGATCCTATGGATAAAATGCGGATCGGGGCCCTCTCCGCTCCTCGCTCGCCCCGGCCGAACTGGGACGGCAGAAAGCACCCGGGTGCCTGATCCGTGCCGCCTTCCCCTCCACGCCTCAAGGGGCAAGGCCCGCTCTCAGGGCCGCCCGCCCAGCAGCCGGGTGATATTGGCAGCGGCTGTCATGACCTCACGCGTCATGGTCTCCAGTTCCGCCTTCATACGGAACGTGGGGCCGGCGATACTGACCGTGCCCAGCACACGGTCCAACCCGAAGATCGGCGCGCCCACGCAGATCAGTCCCGGCTCGATCTCACCGTCATCGATGGCATATCCCTGCTGACGGGTCCGCGCCAGCTCTGCCCGCAGCCGGTCCGGCGAGGTGATGGTCCGCTCTGTCAGGGGCGGCATCTGGGGCAGGTCCCGGCAATAGGCCTCCACGAACTCCTCGCTCTGATAGGCCAGCATGATCTTGCCGCCGCTGGTGGCATGGGCCGGTGCCCGCGTCCCTACCTTCGTGTTGCAGACCACGGAACGGAACGTCTCCACTTTATCCAAATAAAAGATCTCCCGTCCCATCATGACACTGAGGTTGATGGTCTCCTTCACGGTGGCAGACAGTTTCTCCATCTCTGGCCGGGCCACTGTCCGAAGGTCGGAATGGCTCAGGATGGTGCTGGAAAGCAGCAACAGCCGGGGACCTACCTGATAGCTCTTCCGGATCGGATCCTGGACCAGATATCCGCGCTCCGTCAGGGTCGACAGCTGCCTATGTACAGTAGTGGTCGGCATATCCAGCTGGAGGACCAAGTTCTTCAGTGTCCACTCCGTGTTCGCGTCCATGAAACACTCCAAGATATCCAGCGCGCGGGAGATGCTCGTTATCTGCTCTTTTGCCATATCCTATGAACTCCTCTATCCATACTGTGTCCGCCCCCCACGGAGCAGTGAAACACACACTTGACAAACCTGCATTTGTATTATATCATAGGTATTAGTAAAAGTAAACAAAAACTCACACGGACATTTTATATCTTGACTGTCTCCACTGCGTAAGCGGTGTTCTTTGTGTTTGTTTTTCGGAAAACATTTCCGTATATCGGAAACTTGGTGTTTCCAGTCCAGACACTGCCGCCCTCCGCATCCAGACCAGTCGTGCAAGTCCCCTTGCCCCGTGCAGTCCCGGCCATCATCGAGCCATCTTTGGCATATCAGCCGCCATGTCCTGTGTCACCCGTCCGTTCGTGGAGGACATGGTCCTTTTGTCCAGCCGGCGCGCAGCGTCACGGCTCTGGCTGGGGCGGCCATGTCTTCTCGCTTTCTCCGGCCGCCTACGCATCCAGGCAGCTTTCGTCAGCCCACAGAAGAACGTACCTCATCGCGCCGCAGCGTATCCGATCTCAAGCGGATCCACTGGGATCGCGTTGTCGATAAAAACACGATAAAGGAGAGATGTTCCATGGAACGAACGATGCAGTTGTCGCAAAGAGCGATGAACTATCCGGCCTCCGGCATCCGGAAGATGTTCG
Organism: uncultured Oscillospiraceae bacterium; assembly: GCA_944387055.1. Taxonomy (GTDB): domain Bacteria; phylum Bacillota; class Clostridia; order Oscillospirales; family Oscillospiraceae; genus Oscillibacter. The sequence continues at coordinate 1,161 of CALXDL010000097.1, read as the reverse complement.
ATCTGGCCATCCAGTACCCTGACGCCGTCAAGCTGACGGTGGGGGAACCGAATTTCGACACGCCCGCGTACATCAAAGAGGCTGCGAAGAAGGCCATCGACGAGGGCCAGACCCATTATGCCCCCAATGCGGGCATGTTCGAGCTCCGGCAAGCGATCGCAGAAAAGTATCATCACTACTGGGATGGATACACGATGGATCATGTGATGATCTCTGTGGGCGCCATGGAGGGCTTGACCCTCTCCATGATGCTCCTCTTGGATCCTGGTGATGAGATCCTGGTGCCGGATCCCTGCTTCCCCAACTATTTCGGGCAGGCCTGTCTCGCTGGAGCGACGGCAGTGCCCGTCCCTACATATGAAGCCTATGACTACCGGATCCAGGCTGCCGACATCGAACGGGCGATCACGCCCCGCACCAAGGCCCTTCTGCTCAACTCTCCCTGCAACCCCACCGGTGCGGTGCTGACGAAGGAGGACATCCTGGCCATCGCGGAAGTGGTGAAGAAGCATGATCTCTGGGTCCTCTCTGATGAGCCTTATGACAGCATCATCTATGATGGGGTAGAGCCTTTCAGCATCGCCCAGCTGCCTGAGGTCCGGGACCGGGTGTTCGTACTCAACAGTTTCTCCAAGTCTTACGCCATGACGGGCTGGAGAGTGGGCTATCTGCTGGCGCCTGAGGCCAGCTATGTCAAGAAGATGGCCCAGCTGCAGGAGGGTATCGCCTCCTGTGTGTCTACATTCTCCCAGGTGGCCGCAGCTGAAGCGCTCAAGCGCACAGACTGTGTGGACCAGATGGTGGCGGATTACACCCGCCGCCGGGACATCCTGGTGGACGGACTCAACGCCATCCCTGGCATCACCTGTAAGAAGCCGGCAGGCAGTTTCTATGCTTTCCCGAATATCAAGGCTTTCGGCAAGACTTCGCAGGCCTTTGCAGAGGAGCTGTTGGAGCACGCCGGCGTGGTGGTGATCCCCGGTTCCGCTTTCGGCGACATGGGCGAAGGCTATCTGCGCTTGGTGTTCGCCAACTCCGACGAGAACCTGAAAGAGGCTGTCCGGCGGATCGGCGCCTATGTGGCCAAGGCCTATCCGGACCTAAAATGAGGGAACTGTCCCGGCGGCTCCGGCCGCCGGGCGGAAACAGCGGGCCGATCCT
>CALXDL010000096.1 GCA_944387055.1 uncultured Oscillospiraceae bacterium | reverse complement strand
GTAGTCCACGTCCCCCTGTGTCCGCAGCCGTCCGATCTCGTTGATGATGTCCGTCTCCGCCTTCAGGAAGATCGAGATGAGCTTCTGCAGCTCTTTCTCATTGGGCGCGCGCTTCAGCGTGGGCATTACTGTTCTCCCAGTTTTGTCACCAGGTCTACCGCTATCCTTCCCTTTTCGGTCAATTCATCTAAGCGATTAGATTCCTCTATCTCGATTTCGCATGCGGCCTCCCATATCTTTTCCAATGTCTCCTCATCTTTTTCCTCTGCAGATACCGGGATCCCTAGCTCTGTGCGGATAAAGTCCACCTCTGCCGCTGTGAATTTCATTTTGCCCCTCTCCTTTTCATCACGGACACGATCTCTCCCTTGCTGTTTATCACAACACGGATCCCGCCGCCGTCGTACTCAAAACAAGTAGGGTCTTTTATTGATCGAGTGGGTCTCGACTGTATCGCGTCATGTATCTGCCCCGGGGAGATGCCTCTTTGGGCCGACCGGTCATAAGCATGTTCGCGCAAGGCATGCACAGTCATCCCATCTCCGGTCCGATCTCCGCGAAGTAGATTATCATATCGTTCTCTTTCTACCTTGTCAAGGGTCTTTTCGCCTCTTTTATTCGTTGTAAAACCGATGGGCTTTTTATATGCCTCCGCATCCATCTTCCCACCGGCAAAACGCCCGTGTGGGTCTCTTGGCTGCCCTGGATAATCCATCACCGCCGCGTCCCGGGCAGCCCCGTCAAAAGGGTCGGGTCCCTCTTCTTCTCCCAGCTCCAGGCCCATCAGCGGATCTCGCAGTGCGGTCATGTCCTGATAGGTCTTCCCCGCGTTGGCCGCGATCTCCTCGTCCGTCAGGCTCCCGAACATCCCGGTCTCGTCCTCCAGCTTTTTCAGCTCCTTCTGGGCGGTATCCACGTTCATCAGCCCGTTCGTATAGGCTGCCGCGATGGTCTCGCTCTTCGTCTTCGCGATCTCCGCCACCTCTTTGGCCGTGGGGGTCCAGAGCGGAGGGAAGGTGATATCCAGATCGCCCGGCACATATCCCCAGGTGCTCATGGCTAAGACCGGGAATATCTTTTGCAGGGCCGGGCGGAGCTTCGCCTCCCGCTGGCTGTCTACATAGTCGTAGTAGTTCTTCAGGTCGCTCTCTCCGGTGGCGTTCATGCCCGCCGGGGAGCGGCCGAACAGCTTGGTCATTGGGTAGTGGCTGGCGCCGCAGAGGTTGAGGCACATGGACTCATAGACCTCCTGCAGCCCCGTGAAACTGTACTGCTGGTTCGTGAGCTTGGTCCCCTGCTCCACCAGCTGGGTGCCGTAGTTGGACCGCAGCACGCTCTGGGCCTGCATCACCTGCCAAAATCGTCGCTGTGCCTGGCCGGAGCCGATGGAGAAAAGCTGTTCCAGCCCCTTGATCTCCATGGTGTTCACATTGGCCTGGAAGGTCAGGGCCGCCATATTGGCGCTCACATTGTCGTGGGCCACCACATCCTTGTACAGCGCCTCTACCTCAGATTCCCCCCAGTAGAGCTCCGCCTGCCGTTCGATGCGGGGCAATTCCCGCCCTGTAAAGCGCACCACTCGGGAGTGGTGGACCTTGGCTACCGTATGCCCCTCACCATCCGTGATGGAGTAGCTCTCCGGCACCTCCTCGCCGCCCTCAAAGACCAACGCGAGGTTTGGCGTCACGCCCTGCCAGCGGTCTAGTATGTAAAGTCCCTGGAAAGAGCCCGGATAGACCATCTCCAGATCCAACGGCTTGGAGAGGTCCTCCTGCCCATTGATCATCATCAGCCCCGCGGCGCCGCCGTAAAGGCGTCCCCACCGGAGCCCCTCATTCAGGCAAGACTGGAGCCTCGTCTGTCGCTCTGCCCTCCGGAGGGCCTCTTGCTGCTCTGGGGAGGCTCCCTTGATCTTGTACCACTCCCGCAGCATGTCGTCCACCATCAGGCCCACCACGTTCTGCACCACCCAGTTGTCCCGATACAGAGAGTTGAGCAGGGCGTAGTTGTCCGTCAATCTTGTCAGCGGGTACTCCGTGGCCTCCATCGGAGACTGGGACCCCCATCCCAGGCGGAACAGGGGGTTGGAGAATGCGTCGTTGACGGCCGCCGCCTCGGTATTCGGTTGTACGCCCGCCGGGCGGTCCTTATGGCGTCTGGACACTTATTCGAACCTCCAATCCGGTAGATGATTCACGAGATACCGCAGGGCATCCGGCCCGTGGTCCTGCTGTTTCACTGGGCGTTCCTCGCCGCGCATGGCGGCCTTGTCGTCCCACATATAAGTCCCAAGCTCGTCCAGCAGGCCGGCGCAGTTCTCGTTGATCAGGAGCGTCCTTCGCTGGAACAGTACCCCTGTTTTGCGTATCCCGTCCAGCACGTCGTTATCTGCCTCCCGGACGTAGGCCCCACGCTGCCGCAGGGCAACGATGAAGGACGCCGCAGACGGGTCCACCAGGACTGTGCATGGATCGTCTCCCATGAATGCCATAAAGTCATCGGCGTACTCCTGGTCAGTCTTTTGCCGCCGTTCTTTCCGGCTGTCCCATCGATATTCGCGGTCTATCCGGATGCACTCGCCATCGTCGTAGATGTCGAGGAAGACCGTTGGGTTGCTGGTCCCGTAGTCGCAGGCGATATAGCGGGTAGACGTAGACTTCATGGCCGGCGGTGGCTCCCGGTAGGTGTTCTCGGTCTGGTCGAACATGTCGTAGATAAGCCCCTCAGACATGACCCATTGGCCCAATATGTACCGCTGATAGAATACGCCGCTGTACATATGCTTGTAGCGCTGTCGAGTCGCCTCATCCAATCCTGGGTTGTCATCCATGAGGAAATGCAGATGCAGGGCATTCTTCTCGGGAGCTTTCAGGATCCATTCCTGCCGGAACCAGTGGAGAGGATTCTCCGGATTGCAATTGAACCAGAATTTCGCTCCGGCCACGCTGCATCGGGCCAGCGCCTGCTCCACGAATGACCGGGGCATCAGCGCCACCTCGTCCAGCAGGACCCCCGCCAGAGTGATCCCCTGGATCAGCGTATAACTGCTCTCGTCCTTTCCGCCGAACAGATATATCCGGTTCTCCCGTTTCCCTCGCCGGGCAATGATCACATGACCACCGCGGTTGTAGCGGATATCGAAATTTTGCTGGAGATAGACGATGGAAAGAAGGGGCGTCACGATATTGCGCTCCACTGCCCCTACGCTCTTCCCGCAGAACGCGAATGCGCAGTTGTTGAAATTCCCCATCGCCCACAGGAAGAAGGACAGGGACATGATGGATGTCTTGCCCGACCGGACAGCGCCGTCGCATATGATGGCATCATAATCAGTGTACGGGAAGCGGAATATCTTCCTCTGCTTCTCAGAAAAGGCCATTTTCTGCCTCCTCTTTCAGGCTCTTGGTGATAGGGTCATCCTCCACCGCCATGTCGTCCCGTCCTGCTGTCTGCCCCCCGATCAGATCCACGATGATCTTGGCTGCCTTAGCGTCGCCCCGTATCGCTCGTTGAGTCAGACCGACCACCATGGCCATCTGGTTATCGATGTCTTCCGGGTCGACGCCCTCTCTGGATATCTTGTTCCACATCCGTCTGTCTGCCACCGGCAGAGATAGATACAGATCCGCCGCCTCTCTCAGGCTTTTCTTCCGCCGGCGGGACACGCCGGACGCACGCCCGCCTTTCCGCCCCATCTCTCGGGCTTCTTCCGGGGTTCTCTGTTCCATCGGTATAAGGTTCCGCTCATTCGGCATATCACCACCTCAGTAGTCATTTCTTGCGCCGCATGGAGGGCACGACCCTCCGGCCCTTATGGCGGGCTGGTACGACCTGCGGCATGTGGCCCCCGGCGGAAGGAGGATCACCGCCGGGGGATAAGGGGAAGAGAGGAGCGCGAAGGCTATGCCCCCACACTCTTATTTTGACATATGATCAGCCGTCTGTACATCACAAAGTGTTGTGTATTTTGCCTCCTTTCGCTCGCCAACGCTGCAATAATCGTCCGGCATCATATCCCGCTCAAAATTCAAAATTTCCGATGCAATGATTTCTGCCAGCTCCTCGTCGCTCATGTCCCGGATGCGGTCGGCGTTGGTCACAATCTCCGGGTCGCTGTCAATGCCATATGTACCACGCAGAGCGGCACAGGCTGACCCTCTATATGTCACGGTGCATTTTGCGTATGCTGGACAATTTTTGCAACCTTTCATGTGTCCTCCTCTCCCTCCGGCGGGCATATCCTGCCCCATTGTTCTGCCATCGCATGGGCCACCCCGGGGAATGTCTTACTTCTATCCCTTGGGCCTCGTTTCCCTTTTTTGGCCCATTCTCCCGGATATGCTGCACGTCCATGCGGCGTTGTTTCGACCCATTTCCCCTCTGGCACCACAATATCTGTTGCCATAAGGCAGGGGAGTCCTTTCAGCCAAAGGCATGTCCTTTTGAGCCATGGTTCCCCAAACATATACGGTTGGATAATCTGGGAATAAGGCGGAAGTCCATGTATTTTACCCGGAACAGGATTCTCCACGCAAATCCTTGCAACATCCGCAGTATAAAAACGCATAAACATTTCCTTAGCTTTCTTCGCTTTCTCCATCCGTTCCAAATCGATAACACCGTTAACTCTTAATCGATTTGCACCAGCGTTGGACAGATAAGTACAAGGCGGATGCGCAATAATCAAATCCCACTTCAGCTTGAGCAGTTCGAGCGCGTCCACTTGTAAGTGCCACTCAGGATGACCCCCGCTGCACGGCTCTACGTCACAGCTATAAGCCTCATGTCCCAACGCCCGGAACGCCTTGCAGACCTCCTGTGACTCCTCACAAGCAACCAGTACTTTCATGCCTCTCCCTCCGGCGGCTCGTTCGGCATGGCTTCCATCAGCATTTTGGCAAACATCGCATGATACTCCGTTGCCTCGCCATCTCGGAGGCTGCACACATGTCCTTGTTCCCAGGTCCGGGCAAGGGTTAGCGCTCGTTCTTTTGACATTCCTGGTCCTTCGTTTGCTAGATTTGCCATTTCTGCGAAATCTTTTGAGCGATCCTGTTTTTCCATCGTATACCCAGCAGCAAACATTTCTAGCAGCTGCTCTGCTGTAAAGCCTGTAACGACCTGGAGCTTTGTGTACAGTTCATCGAGTTCTAAGGCGCGGGAGATAAACTCGTTCGGCGGGGTGAGGGTGGGCGTTTCATTTATCGCCCTAACAAAAACGCAGTCGCTCGGGTCGCAAGGTTCATCAGAATAATCCTGATTGCAGATCTCGCACATTCTTCGCTGTAATTCTATTGCATCAATCGCCCTTGCCATCTTTCAGCGCCTCCAATCTCTCC
>CALXDL010000095.1 GCA_944387055.1 uncultured Oscillospiraceae bacterium | reverse complement strand
GCTTCCTCTTCCCCGGCTTCATCGACGCCCACACCCACTTTGACCTGGATGTGGCGAACACCACCACCGCGGACGATTTCACCGCCGGCAGCCGGGCGGCCCTGCGGGGCGGCACCACCACGGTCATCGACTTCGCCTGCCCGGAAAAGGGCGAGAGCCTGCACCACGGGCTGGACCTGTGGCATCAGAAGGCGGACGGACGGACGTTCTGCGACTATGGGTTCCACATGACCATCGACGATTGGAACGAGTCCATCCGGGCGGAGCTGCCGGACATGTTCGCCGCCGGCATCTCCTCTTTTAAGATGTACCTCACCTATCCGGCCATGATGCTGGGCGACCGGGACCTGTATTGGGCCTTGAAGGAACTGCGGCGGCTGGGCGGCATCGCCGGGATCCACTGCGAGAACGCCGGGGTCATCGACGGCCGCATCGCCGAGCGCAAGGCCGCCGGGGAGCTCTCCCCCGCCTCCCATCCCGTGACCCGGCCGCCCTATCTGGAGGCGGAGGCAGTGAGCCGGGCGCTGCGCATCGCCCAGGCGGCGGATTGTCCGCTGATCATCGTCCACCTGACCTGCCGCGAGGCGCTCCAGGAGGTGGAGCACGCCCGGCGGCGGGGGCAGAAGGTGTATGTGGAGACCTGCCCCCAGTACCTGCTGCTGGACGAGAGCCTCTATACCAGCGAGGACTACAGCGCCGCGGCCCGGTACGTGTGCGCGCCGCCCCTGCGCAGCAAGGACCAGCAGGCCTATCTCTGGAAGGCCCTGCGGCGGGGCGCGATCGACACCGTGTCCACGGACCACTGCGCCTTCACCCTGGCCCAGAAGGACCTGGGACGGGACGACTTCACGAAGATCCCCGGCGGGCTGCCGGGCGTGGAGACCCGCGGGGAACTGATGTGGTCCTACGGCGTGGCCAAAAAGCGGATCTCCGCCGCGCAGATGTGCCGGCTGCTGTGCGAGTCCCCGGCCCGGCTGTACGGCTTGTTCCCCCGGAAGGGGATCCTCCAGCCGGGCAGCGACGCGGACATCGTGGTCTACGACCCCGGCGCCAGCCACGTGATCCAGGCGGAGGACTGTGTGTCCAACGCAGGGTACTCCCCCTATGAGGGCTTCGTCACCGCCGGCGGCATCCGCCAGGTGTGGCTGCGGGGCACGCTGTCCGTAGAGGACGGCCGGGTGCTGGCGCAGGTGCCCCAGGGCCGGTATATGGCTAGAGGGAAGCGGGCCTTGTGAGAGGCGGCGAAGCAGATGGAGGTGTGCAGGATATGAAGACGATCGGACTGCTGGGCGGGATGAGCTGGGAGAGCACCGTCACCTATTACCAGATCCTCAACGAGACCGTCAAGCGGCAGCTGGGCGGACTGCACTCGGCGAAGGTCCTGCTCTACAGTGTGGACTTCGCGGAGATCGAGGCGTGCCAATCCGCGGGCGAGTGGGACCGCTCCGCTCAGATCCTCACGGAGGCGGCCCAGAGCCTGGAACGGGCGGGGGCGGACCTGCTGGTGATCTGCACCAACACCATGCACAAAGTGGCGCCCCAGATCCAGGAGCGGGTGCACATCCCCCTGGTCCACATCGCGGAGGCCACCGCCGACGCGCTGCGCCAGCGGGGGATCTCCAAGGTCGCCCTGCTGGGCACCCGGTATACCATGACCCAGGCGTTCTACAAGGACAAGCTCACTGCCGCCGGGATCGACGTGCTGGTCCCGGACGAGGCGGACATCCGCTTCGTCGACCATGTGATCTACGACGAACTGTGCCTGGGCGTGATCTCCCCCAGCTCCAAGCAGGGGTATCTGGCCGTCATCGACAAGCTGGCCGCCCGGGGCGCCCAGGGCGTGATCCTGGGTTGCACGGAGATCGGCCTGCTGATCAAGCAGGCCGACACGGCCCTGCCGGTGTTCGACACCACCGAGATCCACGCCGTCAAGGCCGCTATGCTGGCCCTCCAGGACTGACGGCTCCGGCGGGACGGATAGACGAGACGAGCGGCCCGGTCTGAAGAGACCGGGCCGCTCGCTGTCGCCGGGGATCACTGCTCCCACGTCACGTCCACGATCGTGCCGCCGGAGCGCTCGATATATTCGCTCTTGAGGATGTAGTCCGTCTTGCCGATGCGGACCTCCTGATCGCCCACCTTGGTGGTCATCACCGCGCCTGCGGGCGTCTCGGTGGAGGCGGTGAAGTAGAGGGTCACATGCTCCGGGTCCTCCACCCACGTCCCGTCCGGCCCCAGGACGTGATAGGGCACTTTCTCCACAGACTCGATCTGGCCGCCCACCAGTTCGCCGGAGGCCATCAGCGGAGAGGGCAGATGCTCCAGGCAGTTCTCATAGAGCTCCAGGGGGACGCCCTCGCACCGGACCGTGTAGGTGACTTTCACCATGTCGGCCTGGGCGCCTTCTCCGCCGCCGTCGCCCAGCAGCCGCCAGGCCCCGAACGCCGCCACCGCCACGATCAGGATGATGGCGATGAGATCGATGATGTTGAGTTTTCCGATGCGCTTTGCTTTTTGTTCCATGGTCTCCTCCGTGAAGGGCGCGGCGGCGCCCGGTTTTTCCTTGCCGTATAGACATTGGTCGAAAGTCATTGTATAATATTTTTCGTTGTGATACAAGTATCATTTCCAACTCTGACGAAAGAAAGGCGTTTCCATGAAGGTCATCCATCTCATCAGCGGCGGCGACTCCGGCGGCGCCAAGACCCACGTGCTGAGCCTGCTCGAGCACCTCAACCAGACCATCACCGCCCAGCTGGTCTGCTTCCGGGACGGTCCCTTCGCCCAGGAGGCGCGGCGGCTGGGCATCCCCACCATGATCTGCGGCGGGAACGACGTGCTGCGGATCCGGCGGGAGCTGGCCCGCTATATCCGGGAGGGCGGCTATCAGATCATCCACTGTCACGGGTCCCGGGCCAACATGATCGGCGCCCTGCTGCGCCGCCCCACGGGCGTGCCCGTGGTGACCACCGTCCACAGTGATTACCGGCTGGATTATATGGGCCGCCCCCTCAGCCACCTGACCTTCGGCACCATCAACGCCTGGGCCCTGCGGCACCTGGACCACCGCATCGGCGTGTCGGACGCCATGGTGGACCTGCTGATCTCCCGCGGCTTCCCGCCCGATCGGGCCTATACCATCTACAACGGCATCGACTTCACGCCCGCCCCGCCCCAGGGGGACCGGGCCGCCTATCTGCGGTCCCTGGGGGCGGACGTGGACGAGGAGAGCGTGGTGGTGGGCATCGCCGCGCGGATGAACCCCGTCAAGGACATGTCCACCCTGATCCGGGGCTTCGCCGCGGCCCACGCCCGCTGCCCCAGGCTGCGGCTGGTCATCGCCGGGGACGGCGAGGAGAAGGGCAAGCTCGCCGCCCTGGCCCGGGAGCTGGGCGTGGAGGGGCAGGTGACCTTCGCCGGATGGATCAGCGGCGGCATGGACGCGTTCTACGCCGCGCTGGACATCAACGTCCTCACCTCCCTGTCCGAGACGTTCCCCTACGCCCTGACGGAGGGCGCCCGCTTCCACCTGGCCACGGTGGCCACGGCCGTGGGCGGCATCCCCTATCTCATCGACCAGGACGTCAACGGCTATCTGATCGAGCCGGGGGACTGGCAGGCCCTGGGCGAGCATCTGGCGGCCCTGGGCAACGACGACGCCCTGCGCCGCCGCCTGGGCGAGAAGCTCTATGAGAAAGCCTCGACCCAGTTCTCCATCCAGCGGACCGTGGACACGCAGCTGCAGATCTATCAGGACATCCTGCGCCGCCATGGGCGTCCCCGGCGCGCCCGGGACGGCGTGGTCATCTGCGGCGCGTATGGCCGGGGCAACGCCGGGGACGACGCCATCCTGGAGGCCATCCTCCAGGAGATGCGCTCGATCGACCCGGACATGCCCATCACCGTGCTCTCCAAAGATCCCAAGAGCACCCGCCTGACGTACCGGGTGCGCTCCGTCAGCCGCACGGCCCTGTTCGCGTGGCTGCGGGCCATGTGCCGGGCCAAGCTCTACATCAACGGCGGCGGCAGCCTCATCCAGGACGTGACCTCCCGCCGGTCCCTGTGGTTCTATCTGGCCAACATCTCCGCCGCCAAGCGCTGCGGCTGTAAGGTCCAGATGTACGGCTGCGGCATCGGCCCCGTCACCCGGGAGAGCCACCGGAAGCTGGCGGCGAAGGTCCTGGACCGCAGCGTGGACGTGATCACGCTGCGGGAGCCGGATTCCCTGGAGGAGCTGCATGCCATGGGCGTGACGGAGCCGGAGATCCTGCTGACGGCGGATCCGGCCCTCACGCTCCGCCAGGCGCCCAGGGACCAGACGGACAGCGTGCTGCTGCGGGCGGGCATCCCCCTCCAGGGCCGGTACATCTGCTTTGCCCTGCGCCGGTGGAAGGGCTTCGAGGAGAAAGCCCCCCTGTTCGGCGCGGCCGCCCGGTATGCCTATGAGACCTACGGCCTGACGCCGGTGTTCCTGGCGGTGGAGAAGCACCTGGACCCCGGGGCCGGCGCGCTGGCGGCCCGGGAGCTGACGATCCCCTGCTACTCCATCGACGACCCCGGCAGCGCCGGCACCATCATCGGCGTCCTCTCCCGGATGGAGGTGGTGGTGTCCATGCGGCTCCACGCCCTCATCTTCGCCGCGGGCCAGGGCATCCCGCTGGCCGGCGTGGTGTACGACCCCAAGGTCTCCGCGTTCCTGCGCTACATCGGCCAGGAGCTGTTCGTGGACCTGCAGGCCCTGACGGAGGAGAACCTGCGCACGCTGATCGACCAGGCCTATGCCCAGGTCCACCAGCCCCAGGCCCAGGAGGCCGCCGTGGCCCGGCTCCAGGAGATGGAGCAGCGCAACGTGGAGGTCGCCCGGCGGCTGCTGGAGCAGTGAGGCGCCCCGAAAGACGAGACATGAAGAGACCGGCCAGCGGATGAGCTGGCCGGTCTCTTCCTCTCTTTCTTTCCCGCCGGGCGCTCACACGCCGCTGGAGGAGGGCACCTCTCCGGCGCCCTCCTGATGCTCACCGGCGTGGTGGGCGTTGGTGTGGACGTTGATATACTGGGCCTTGAGCTTGGAATACAAGATCGTCTGGCTGGAGTACAGGCCGTTGTAGCCGGAGAGCAGGTAGCTGATGCCGCAGGCCAGGGCGAAATACAGCAGTCCCCCGTCCCCGAAGAGCTCCACCGCCAGGAACACAGAGGCCACCGGGCAGTTGGTCGCGCCGCAGAACACGCTCACCAGGCCCAGCGCCGCCGCGAACGTGGCCGGCAGGCCCAACAGCGGCCCTGCCACGCAGCCGAACGTGGCCCCCACGAAGAAGGAGGGCACCACCTCGCCGCCCTTGAAGCCCGCCCCAAGGGTCACGGCCGTGAACAGCAGCTTGAGCAGGAAGGCCGCCGGATGGGCGGTCCCCTCCTCCACGGCGGCGGTGATGATCTCCATGCCCGCGCCGTTGTAGTCCCGCGTGCCGCACAGCAGCGTCAGCGCGATGACGGCGCAGCCGCCCACCACCACCCGCACGCGGGCGTCGGGCAGCCGCTTGGCCATCTGGTGTTCGGCGAAGTGGATGGTGTGGCAGAACAGGCTGGATACCAGGGCGCACAGCACCCCCAGCCCCGCCACCCGCAGCATCATCAGCGCGGAGAGCGCCGGGGCCTGCACCGTGAAGCGGGTGGGCTCCACGCCCATCTCCAGCGAGATCCAATAGGCCACCAGCGCGGCCGTGAGGCAGGGGATGTAGGCCGCGTGGTACATCACGCCGATGCTGATGACCATGATGGCGAACACCGCGGCGCTCAGCGGCGTGCCGAACAGGGCGGAGAAGAACGCCGCCATGCCCGCCATGGTGGCGATGCGCATGTCCCGGTCGTCCAGGCCGAACAGGCGGCCCGTGTGATAGCCGATGGTCCCGCCCATCTGGAGGGCCGCGCCCTCCCGGCCCGCGGATCCGCCGCACAGATGCGTCAGCACGGTGCCCAGGAAGATGGCCGGCAGCAGCCAGATGGATAGCGGCTTGCCCAGGTGCACCGCGTCGATGATGTCATTGGTCCCCTGCCCCTGCGTGCCTGTGACCTGATAGAACAGCACGATCACCAGGCCCGCCGCCGGCAGGCAGAACAGCAGCCAGGGCCACTGTCCCCGCAGCTCGGTGGCATAGTGCACGCCGATGTGGAACACCGAGCCCACCACACCGCAGAACGTCCCCGTGACGGCCGCCAGCGCCAGCCACTTGCCCAGCGTGCGCAGATACAGCCCCGCCCGCCGGCACCACTGGACGGATCCCTCCCAATATGATCTGATCACGTTCTCTCTCCCCTCGTCTCGGTCCTCTCTCTCCGGCGTCCGGCCTGCCGCCGCGCCGGTCTTTATCTTCCATTATACGGCGCCCCGGCAAAGCCTTGCAACCCCTTTCCGCCGGATGTACGCGCCCCTGACCGGGCTTTTTTCGTGCGGGTCCACGATTGATTATTCCCTGCCGTATGGTATACTGGGACAAAGACTGCGCGTCCACAGCACAGCCAACGATCCATCGATCGATACCACATCCCAACGATAGGAGGAATACAGGATGAAATACGGCCGTACCTATAACTTCTCCGCCGGCCCCGCCATGATGCCGGAAGAGGTGCTGGAAGAGATCGCCGCCGAGATGATGAACTACCACGGCAGCGGCATGTGCGTCATGGAGATGAGCCACCGCTCCCAGGCGTTCCAGCAGATCCGGGACGAGGCGGAGGCGGACCTGCGCAAGCTCATGGGCATCCCGGACAACTATAAGGTCCTCTTCATCCAGGGCGGCGGCACCATCCAGTTCGCCATGGTGCCCATGAACCTGATGCGAAACGGCGTGGCCTGCTACGTGGAGACCGGCAACTGGTCCAAGAAGGCCATCAAAGAGGCCCAGAAGTATGGCGAAGTGAAGGTCATCGCCTCCTCCGCGGACAAGAACTTCTCCTATGTCCCCGACTGCTCGGACCTGGATATCCCCGACGATGCGGACTATGTCTACATCTGCGAGAACGAGACCATCAACGGCATCACCTGGCACCGCCTGCCGGACACCAAGGGCAAGGTGCTGGTGAGCGACCAGTCCTCCATGTTCCTCTCCCGGCCCTGCGACGTGTCCCGGTACGGCCTCATCTGGGCCGGCGTGCAGAAGAACGTGGGGCCAGCCGGCATGGCCATCGTCATCATCCGGGAGGACCTGCTGCGGGACGACCTGCCGCAGTTCGTGCCCACTTATATGGACTACAAGACCCACGCGGACAACGACTCGCTCTACAACACCCCCAACTGCTGGGCCATCTACTGCTGCGGCAAAGTGTTCCAGTACCTGCTGAGGAACGGCGGGCTGGAGGCCATGGCCAAGCGCAACGAGGAGAAGGCCGCCGTGCTCTACGATTTCCTGGACCAGAGCAAGTTCTTCACCGGCGCCGTGCGCAAGGAGGACCGCTCCCTCATGAACGTGCCCTTCGTCACGCCCAGCAAGGAGCAGGACGCCGACGTGGTGGCCGCCTCCAAGGCCGCCGGCTTCGACAACCTCAAGGGCCACAAGAGCGTGGGCGGCCTGCGGGCGTCCATCTACAACGCCATGCCCAAGGAGGGCGTGGAGGCCCTGGTGGCGTTCCTGAAGAAGTACGAGGCGGAGCACGCCTGACCGTCCCCCGCCGGACCGGACGTGCGGGCGGACGCCCCGTCCGCCCACCGGGAGGCGGCCTGCCGTCCACCGCCTCCTGCGCGCCCCGCACCAACGGCCCCGGGGCCGTCCTGCCAAGCAGCAAGAGGCGGCTCGCCAAACGAAGTGCAGCGGGGAATGCGTCCAAGGCCCTATGATCCCCGGGCGGAATGGATATCTAAGACTTTACGAGGCCTGGCGTCCATGGACGTCAGGCCTCGTTCTAGCGTGGCGGGAGCGGCCCCGGATAGATCCCTACCTTTCGGATAAGAGCTCCGGAGCAGGGCATCCGTTCACAGATCCTTAACTGCCATCCCTCTTTACATTTTAAGGTTGGCAGTGTATAATGGGCCCATGGACATCGATCCACAGAAGGAGGCAGGGCTGTGAGAGAGGCAGTCATACCCGCCCAGTACCTGCAGATCGCGCTGGATCTGGCGACGCGGATAGCCAAGGGCGACCTGCCGGAGGGCAGCCGCATCTATGGCCGGTCGGTGATGGCATCGGAGTACAACGTCTCCCCCGAGACTATCCGCAAAGCGCGGCGCGCCCCAGCGGAGCGGCGCGGGGCGCACCTCCGGCAGCGGGCCGCCGCGCTGGGCGACCCCCGGGGCAGCCGGCGGCAGCACTG
>CALXDL010000094.1 GCA_944387055.1 uncultured Oscillospiraceae bacterium | reverse complement strand
TCTCCGCAATTTCCCCGCGTGACCTCGCAGCGCGCCAGCGGCGCGCCGCGCGTGAGCGCGTTCAAGCGTTTTGCGCAGCAAAACCTTGGGCCGGACGGGCTCTGCCTGTCCGGCCTTTTTTCGATCCCGGGCCCCCATGCGGCCACGCCGCATGGGGCTCACGCAGATGCAGCTGGACGAGCTGCACATCGCCATCGTCAAGCCGGAAGACTGATCTGAACAGGCTAGAAAACGCTAAAGCAGGCGGACCGTAAAATACGGTCCGCCTACTTATTCTTGTTTCGGACATTCATTCTACCGGCCAAAGCTTCTCAAACTGCTGGGCCTGGGTATTGCTCCAAAAGCGGCTCTCGTCGATCCCGGAGACATAATAGGCCAACGGGCCGGAAAAACTGCCGCTCTCGTGGATGTCCACCTCCAGAGACGGGCAGTAGCCCACGCCGCTACGGTCTCGGAGCCGGGCGCTGAGCGCCGTCTCCCCATAATAGCCCAGCCAGGGGATCACCACCCGGCAGGTGCCGTCCCGGAAGATCAGCAGCTCCCGCATCGTGCTGTCATACCAGATTCCGTCAAACGTCGCCAGATCCGTGGGCCAGTCCGAGGGTCCCCCTTTCCACGGCGCAGTCTCCGTCTCCAAAAGCCGGGTAAAGAAGGGCGACAGGGAGCGGACCGCTTCCCGGTAGGTCTCCTCCTCCAATTCCGGTGATTCCCCTGCCGCCCGTAGGCTGTCTGCAGTGTCCAGAACGGCGGCAAAGGCCGCTGCAGAGCTGACCGCCGTCTCCGGCCGCTCTTCCAGAAGGGACAGCACCTCCGCCTCCGGCGCTGTCTGTCCGGTCTCCGCCCAGTCCAGCAGCGTCCGGGCCGCCGTTTCCGGAGACTCTTCCAATATCTGTACCGTCACAGTCCCCCAAGTGATCTCTGGGTCTGCCTCCTGACCCTGAGGGACGCCCAACAGGGACAATACCGCCAACACCATCGCTGCCATCCGCATCGCTCCCACTCCTCTCTGTCCTCATGTGATCTGACCCCAGGATATCCTGGGATCAGATCTCTTTCCACCACAAAGCGGTAACAGTCCCGCCCTTTTCTTTCCGGACAGGATGTGGTACACTGCTGGTACCTACTCCCTGTTCGACTGGAAAGGAGGCCCCATGAAACGGACATCTCTCATGGCGGTGCTGGCCGCCCTGTTCCTATTGTCTCTGGCCGCCTGCGGCGCTTCTCCGGCAGAGGAGGCCCCGGAGGGGGCTGCCGCTGTCCAGCCCCAGGAGCCGGAGACGCCGCCGGAGCCCACACCGGAGGAGCTGGCCGCCCAGGAGATCGACCGCCTGCTCTCTTCCCTGACACTGGAGGAGAAAGTCGGTCAACTCTTCTTCGTCCGCGTGCCAGAGACGGATGCAGCCAGCGATGTGCGTACATATCACCTGGGCGGCTACATCCTCTTTGGTCGGGACACGGCGGACAAGACCGCCAACAATCTGATCCAGACCATCCACAGCTATCAGGACGCCGCGGCGGAAGACGCCGGCATTCCGCTGCTGATCGGCGTGGATGAGGAGGGCGGTACCGTGGTGCGGGTGAGTTCCGATCCCCATCTGCGCTCCTCAAGATTCTCCTCGCCTCAGAAGCTGTACGCTTCCGGCGGCATGGATGCAGTGCTGGCGGACACCCGGGAGAAAGACCGGCTCCTCTCCGCTCTGGGCTTCAACGTGAACCTGGCTCCAGTGGCAGATGTGTCTACAGATCCCAACGATTTCATCTACGACCGATCCCTCGGCCAGGACGCCGCTGCCACAGCAGACTATGTGGACCAGGTGACC
This sequence comes from uncultured Oscillospiraceae bacterium, assembly GCA_944387055.1. GTDB lineage: Bacteria > Bacillota > Clostridia > Oscillospirales > Oscillospiraceae > Oscillibacter. The sequence goes on along the minus strand of CALXDL010000094.1, from coordinate 6,108 downwards.
GCCCAGATGGCGGAAGACGGCATGGGCAGCGTCTTAAAACACTTCCCCGGCTACGGAAACAATGTGGACACCCACACCGGCATTGCCGTGGATGAGCGCCCTTTGGAGACCTTTGAAACCGCTGATTTTCTCCCCTTCCAGGCAGGTATGCAGACCGGCGGCGGGATGACCGCTGTACTGGTGAGCCATAACATCATGGCAGCGGTGGATGGACAGCTGCCCGCCTCTCTTTCCCCTGCAGTCCACGACCTGCTGCGAACGGAACTGGAGTTCGACGGTGTGGTGATGACGGACGACCTGGCCATGGAGGCGGTCGCTGCCTATTCCAGCGATGGCGCTGTGGCAGTGATGGCGCTCCAGGCGGGCAATGACCTGGTGATCACCACCGACTACCGCACCCAGATCCCCAAAGTCATCGCCGCTGTGGAAGATGGCACGCTTCCCATGGACATCATCGACAGCGCCTGCCGCCGGGTCCTGACCTGGAAACAGGCACTGGGCCTCCTTTGAAACGCAGATGCCCTTTTCCTCGTCTCTTCTCATAGAGGGTATCGATCTCAAAGGACCAGACAAGGAGGGATCCCATGAAACAGGGCCTGCGCATCTGGCTGCTCACCACTTTGACCATCACGCTCCTGAGCGTCTCTGCTCTGGCGGATACCGGTCCAAAGCCGCTTTTGACCGTGCGCGTGGAGAATGCGCCGGAAGAGCTCTACTATCTGGATCTGCTGGCAGAGGGAACGTATGAGGCAAGTCCTGCGGAGGACGCAGAGAGCGGATACAGCGGCATCGACTGGAACTACTCCCCGGAGGAGGCCGCCGCATTGGACCAGGACCTCCTCGCCGCACTGCGTGCTGCCGTCCCGGATGGGTGGCATGCCTGCACGGCGGAGGGTACCGGCGGCGCCCCGATGTGGGGAGAGCTGGGGGGGCATGACACCGGTCTTCAGGGGGTGCGTCTCCACACGTTCGGCTACGTCGGCCTGCCGGACACCTACCGCATCCTCATCGCCACGGAGAGCGGTGACATCCATCTCTTCCCGCCCTGTTCCCGGACGGTGCTCCAGTCCTCCGTGACGGTAGACTGGGGGAGCCGATCGGTCCAGGTCCCTCCGGTGTGGATGAGCTATGTGCTGCAGACCCTATGTACGCTGCTGCCCACGCTGGCGATCGAAGGGCTGGTGCTGCTGCTCTTCGGTTTTTCCTGGAAAAAAGCGCGCAGGCCCTTCCTTCTGACCAATCTGGTGACACAGGGGGCGCTGGCAGTGTGCACTTCTGTCTTTACCATCCAAAACGGTGTGAGCTGGTGGTCCCTTTTCCTCTTTGTCCCCATCGAGATCATCATCGCGCTGGTGGAGAGCGGACTCTATGTCCGCTTCCTCACCGGACAGAGCCGGAGGCGGGCCTTCGCCTACGGGCTCACCGCGAACGTCTGCTCCGCCGTCCTAGGGCTTTCAATCCTGGAGCCCGTCTGGCACTCCATCGTCTCGATCTTTTGATGAGAAAGGAATTTTCCACAATGGAAACAGAAAAGCTCTATTATGATGACCCCTTCCTGCGCACCTTCACCGCCAAGGTCCTGACCTGCGTGCCAAGCACCACTGGGTATCTGGTGACGCTGGACCGCACTGCCTTCTATCCCGAAGGGGGCGGACAGCCCGCCGATCACGGCACATTGGATGGAGCCGCCGTCACCGACGTCCACGAAAAAGACGGGACGATCGTCCACACGGTCGAACGGCCGGTGGAGATCGGTGCGACCGTCACCGCTGCGATCGACTGGACCCGCCGCTTCGACCATATGCAGCAGCACTCTGGAGAGCATATCCTCTCCGGTATCCTGTGCCGGGACTATCACTGTGACAACGTGGGCTTCCACATGGGGGCGGATACTGTCACCATCGACTATGACGCCCCACTCACCTGGGCACAGGTACTCGCCGCTGAAGAAGAAGCCAATCGCGTCATCTGGGCGGACAGGCCGGTGGAGATCACCTACCCCTCCCCGGCAGATCTGGATGCGTTGGACTACCGCAGCAAAAAAGCGCTGACAGGCAAGGTGCGCATCGTCACCTTCCCCTCCGCAGACTGCTGCGCCTGCTGCGGCACCCATGTCCTGCGGGCAGGCCAAGTGGGCATCGTCAAAGTCCTCTCTTGTCAGAAGTTCCGGTCTGGCGTCCGCATGGAGATCCTCTGCGGCCAGCGGGCTTACCGGTATCTCGCCGCTGCCTACGAGCAAGCGCATGCCATCGGCCAGCGCCTGAGCGTCAAGCCCCTGGACGCTGCCGCAGCCGTTGGACGGCTGACAGAGGAACTGGCCGCCGCCAAGCAGCGGGCAGCACAGCTGGAGGAGCAAGTCTTCTCCAACATCGCTGCGGAGATGGCCGGCCGCGGAGATGTGGTGCTCTTCCAGCCCCCCCTGCGCTCAGACAGCGCGCGGAAACTGGCGGATGCCGTGGCCCGCGCGTGCGGAGGGCTTGCGGCAGTGTTCGCTGGTGATGGAGCTGCCTGGACTTATGCGCTCGTCCGCGCAGACGGGGTGGATATCGCTCCTCTGGTACGCTCCCTCAACAGCGCGCTGCACGGGCGCGGCGGCGGACGCGGCGGTTTCGCCCAGGGCAGCGTCCAGGCCTCCAAGGCAGATATCCGGGCGTTTTTCCACGACTCTATCTGAAAGGTGCGATATCATGCGTTATCTCCTGCTGGAATATGAAGCCCCTCAAGAAGATGAAGCGCGGCTGATCTATTCGGAAGTCGATCAGGAAGGCCGTGAGACCCGGCGGGTGGAGATCTACCCCAACGGACTGTGGTTCGCCTACGGGCAGGAACATGGCCGGGAAGAAGCCCTTTCCCCCACCCCTTTCCCTGAAGACGTGCGGACACTGAACGTCCCTGGGGAGATGATGGCCCGCTCCATCGCCCCAGGCGTGTTCCGAGCGATCTGGGACCAGGCCGCAGAACAGCCCGATGGTCTTTTGGGCATGTTCTCCTGAGGGGCTGCTATGGAACAGAGAATGCTCTATCTGGCCGGCGGGTGCTTCTGGGGCATGGAAGCCCTCTGCCGCGCCCTGCCCGGTGTCCTGGACACGATAGTGGGCTATGCCAATGGAGACCGTGCGGAAAACGCACGCTATGACATCGTGTGTACCGGCATCACCGGTTTCCGGGAGACAGTCCAGGTGAGATACGACCCTGCGGTCCTCTCTCTGATGCATCTGCTCTTCTCGTTCTTCGCCGTCATCGACCCAGAGATCCCTGACCGGCAGGGCCCGGATATCGGCAGCCAGTATCAGACCGGCGTGTATTGGACCGATTCCAGCGATGAAGCGGTCATCCGCGCCGTCTTCGCCGTAGAGTCCGCCGGTCGGCCCTGCTTCGCCGTGGAACAGGGACCTCTGCAGAATTTCTATCCCGCTGAAAAAGAACATCAGCGCTATCTGGACAGACACCCCCGCGGCTATTGCCATATCGCACCTTGGCGGCGGGCGGCCCTCGCCAGATATCCCTTCGTCCCTGCGGCCTACGTGCATCCGGCAGCAGAGCTTCTGGAGCAGTGGCAGGCGGAACAGGAAGAAGCAGGAACTATCCTGTGAGACTCCCATGGAAGGTGGAAAAGGAGACAGGCCGCCCAGATGGGCGGCCTGTCTTATTGGGACCCGATGGGCCGATCAGGGCGCCTGTCCGCCCTCAGTGTGTCAGGAAGAAGGTGAGCGCAAAGAGCAGCGCGATGATCCAGGTCGTGGCCTTGATCTCCCGTGCCTTCCCGGTGAAGAGGGCGATGACCGCATAGGAGATGAGACCAAAGGCGATGCCGAAAGAGATGCTATACGTAAAGGGCATCATGGCCACTGTCAGGAAGGCGGGCACCGCCACTTCGGCAGAGGTCCATTCGATCCGCCGCACACAGTCCATCATCAGCACGCCCACATAGATGAGCGCCGCCGCTGTGGCACAGGATGGGATTAGCTGTGCCAAAGGAGAGAGGAACATGGCGATGAAGAAGAAGGCGGCCGTAGCCATGGAGGTCAGGCCAGTCCGCCCGCCCTCTCCCACGCCGGCGGAGGATTCCACGAACGTGGTGACAGTAGACGTGCCGCATACCGCACCGGCAACGGTGGCGATGGCGTCCGCCAGCATGGCCTTGTCCATATTGGGCACCTCCCCCTCCTCCGTCAAGAGGCCGCCCCGGGCACAGGCGCCGTAAAGTGTCCCCAGGGTGTCGAACATATCCACCATGCAGAAGGCCATGGCCGTGGTGGCAAACATCACCAGGAAACCGCCGATGCCATTGGCCGCGATGTAGGCGCTGAAATCGAATCCCTCTGTGAATACCTTCCCAAAGGACAGCGCTGCGAACTCTCCAAACGCCGCAAAGGGGTCGAAGGACAGACTACTGGCGAAGCCGTCATAGAACCCGGGCACTGTGAAGCCCAGCAGATAATAGGCGGCCGTACCGCTCAGGATCCCGAAGAGGACGCTGCCCTTGACGCCCCGCTTCGTCATAATCGCGATGGCCAGCAGCGCGAAGAAGGTCACCAGCATGGGCATGATGGTCCCCCAAGCCACTCCGCCGGAGTACACATTGAAAGACGCCAGCGACACCAGGGTAGAGCCGTTGTCCACGATGAGCCCCGCGTTCTGGAGACCCAGGAACGCGATGAACAATCCGATGCCGGCTGGGATGGCCATGCGGACTGCTGGCGGGATGGAATCGAATATCTTGCGCCGCAGCCCTGTGATCGTGAGGATGATGAAGATGATGCCGTCCGCCAGTACCAGCACCAGGGCGTTGGCATAGCTCAGTCCCAGTCCGAAACACACCGTGTAGACGAAATAGGCGTTGAGCCCCATGCCGGAGGCCTGCGCCAGGGGCAGATCGCTCAGCAGGCCGATGAGTACTGTGCCGATGATAGCGGAGATCGCGGTGGCGATGTAGACGGCTTGATAGGTCACGTCCTCCAGCTCTGCGAACATCCCGGCATTGACCATCAGGATATAAGCCATCGCCATGAAGGTCGTGAAACCCGCCATGATCTCCGTGCGCACGGTGGTGCCATGCGCACGCAAGTGGAAAAATCGTTCCATATGGTCCTCCCTTTTCCTTTCTCTTCTTCATATCTGCCGCTCCATCCGGAGGGGCTCCCTCATCTCTTATGATACGGGAATATCTGGAAAAAGGCAAGTCCCATCCTCACCGATCGTCTAGATCAGATCCGCCGCCATCCGATTTCTTACCAGAGCGGAGAGGAGGAGCGCTCATAGCGCTCCTCCTCTCTAGGATCCGATGTCTATTTTAGCCTGTCCGGCTCAATAAGCCAGTTTCTCTGCAAGATAGGCCTTGAGCCCATCGATGGGCAGACGCACCTGCTCCATGGTGTCCCGATCTCGGACGGTGACGCACCCGTCGCCCGCCTTCTCCGCGTCGCCCACTGTGTCGAAATCCACAGTGATGCAGTACGGGGTCCCGATCTCGTCCTCCCGACGATACCGCTTGCCGATGGAGCCGGTGTCGTCGAAATCCACCATCCAATCCTTGCTCAGCTCCGCCTGGATCTCCCGCGCCTTGTCGGAGAGCTTCTTGGACAGGGGGAGTACCGCTGCCTTGAACGGCGCGATGGCGGGATGGAAATGCATGACCGTACGCACATCGTTCTTCGCCGGATCCACGATCTCCTCGTCGTAAGCCTCCACCAGCAGCGCCAGCGTCATCCGGTCCGCGCCCAGAGAGGGTTCGATCACATAGGGGATATAGTGCTCGTTCTTCTCCTGATCGAAGTAGGTGAGATCCTGGCCGGAGTGCTCCTGATGCTGCTTGAGGTCGTAATCGGTCCGATCGGCAACGCCCCACAGCTCGCCCCAGCCAAAGGGGAAGCGATATTCGAAGTCCGTGGTGGCCTTGGAATAGAAGGCCAGTTCCTCCGGCTCATGGTCCCGCAGCCGCAGGTTCTCCTCCTGGATGTTCAGACCGACCAGCCAGTCATGGCAATAGGTCCGCCAATACTGGAACCACTCCAGATCCGTGTCCGGCTTACAGAAGAACTCCAGCTCCATCTGCTCAAACTCCCGGATGCGGAAGATGAAGTTGCCCGGCGTGATCTCATTGCGGAA
>CALXDL010000093.1 GCA_944387055.1 uncultured Oscillospiraceae bacterium | reverse complement strand
TGATTGAAAATGCACCATTTTCCTTGGTTAAGGAATAGGACAACTGAACATTGAAAAGCCGGAAAAGCCCGGAATACCAAGGAAAATCGGCGCTCAAAGGAGTTTAATACGGCCTCAAGGCTGCCCGCCGGGCTCCTCAGTTCAGCAAGCGCTGATCATATCGCCGGAAGATACAAGATGCCGCCCTTATGGGCGGCATCTTTCTTGTGCGTTCCTTCGGGCCCCATCGCGCCTTGGGGACGGTTCTTGGACCGGACCAGATACTCAGTATTTGACAGATCCATCCTTTTCCTGTATCATGGTTTTAACATAGTAACATGTGAAAGCGCGGCATAGAGGAGGCGGACAGCGCGGTCCCCCGCAGGGTGCGGCGGACCGTGCAGGGGCAGTCATGCGCCCAGCGGGGAATGGACCGGTCCCTCCGGCGAGCGCGGCGGTCCGGCCCGCTGTTCCGCGCGGCACATCTGGAAAAGGAGGCATGATCTGATGGATCACAGTCAACTGAGCACGTGGGACCTCTTGATCATCGGCGCGTATCTGGTGATCTTGGTCCTGGTGGGCGTCTATTCCGTCAAGCGCATCAAGAATACCGGCGATTACTATGTGGCCGGCCGGTCGTTTGGCCCGCTGGTCCTCATGGCTACGGTCTGCGCCACCATCATCGGCGGGAGCGGCCTCATGGGCCGCGCCGGCGTGGCCTATACCGACGGCTTCAAGGCGATCATCACGGCCGTGCCGTATCTATTGGGCATGTTCATCTTTTCCGGCATCGCCGGGCGGATCTCGGACATCGGCATGAAGTATGGGATCACGTCCATCCCGGAACTGTTCGAGATGCGCTTCGGGAAAACCGCCAAGCTCATCCTCTCTGTGCTGATCGCCTTCACGATGATGGGGACGGTGGCCTCTCAGGTCACGGCGACGGCCACCATCATCCAGATGCTGGGCGGAGAAGTGGGCCTGTCCTATGAGGTCGGCGCGCTGATCGCCTGTATCGTGTTCATGGTCTACACCGCGACTTCCGGGCTGTTCGGCGTGGTCTACACGGACGTCCTCCAGTTCTATATGCTGATCGTCTTCGTGTACATCCTGATCCCCGTCAGCGCGCTGCGGAGCGTGGGCGGGTTCTCCGCGTTCGTGGCGGAGCTGGATCCGGCGCTCGTCCGGCCTTACGTGGACGGCAGCATCCTGGGCGACATCATCACGTATCTGGTGTTCACCATGGCCGGTGCGGAGATGTGGCAGAGGGCTTTCGCGGCCAAGGACCGCCGGTCGGCCAAGCGCGGCATGTTCTTGGGGACGGCCGTATACGGCGTGACGATCGTGCTGGTGTATTTCATGGGCGTGGTCGCCCGTCAGATCATCGGGGACGATGTCCTGGCGCAGTACGGCTCTACCGACGCCGTGGTGCCCGCCCTGGCGATCCAGATCCTCCCCATCGGCCTGACCGGGCTGGCGCTGGCAGGCATCCTGTCTGTCATCATGTCCACGGCGGACAGCTACCTCCTGGTCTCCGTGCAGACCTGCGTGCATGACATCGGCAAGACGCTGCGCCCGCAGATGACGGAGCGGGTCGAGATCCTGCTCTCCAGGGTGTTCTCCATCATCCTCCCCCTGGGGGCCCTGGTCATCGCGCTGTACATCCAGAACGCCTATGATATCCTCATGTTCTCCTGGAGCTTCTATGCCGCCGCCGCAGGCATCCCCGCGTTTGCCGCCCTGTTCTGGAAGAAGGCGACCAATGCCGGCATCCTCGCGGCGATGATCGGCGGGTTCGCTGTCTGCGTGGGATGGAAGCTGGCCGGCCAGCCGCTGGGACTGGGCGCGGCGGTCCCCGGCACGATCGCCTGCGGCCTCGCGCTCATCTTCGTGAGCCTGGCTACCTACAAAGCGCATCCGTCTGTCTTCCTGACGGCGGAGAAGCAGACGTGACACACAGCTCGAGATCCGCTCACACCGGGAAAGAGCGCGGCAGCCGCGGGCGCCGCGCTCTTCCTGCGTCCACCGCCCCGTGTGCCGTCCGCTTCAGAGGCCCGGCGCCGCCTGGAGCGGATCCAGGCCATGCCCTTGAAGAGCGGGGCAGGAAGTGCTATAATATACCATTCCAAACAGCCCTGGCGGACTTGGCCCCATGGGGGCGTGAGGGGAGGCGGAGACGTGGGCATCCATGACGGACATCGGGAGAAGATGCGCCGCCGGTTCCTCACCGGCGGGCTGGAGCCGTTCGCGGACCATGAGGCGTTGGAGCTGCTGCTCTACTACGCCATCCCCCGGCGGGACACCAATGAGCTGGCCCACCGTTTGCTGGAGCGGTACGGTTCCCTCTCCGCGGTGATGACCGCGCCGGTGGAGGACCTCCAGCAAGTGCCCGGCGTCGGGGAGAACGCAGCGGTGCTGCTGCGCCTGATCCCGCAGCTCTGGCGCAAGACCCGCATGGCGGAGGCCGCGCGGGAGACGATCCTCAACTCCGCGGAGAGAGCGGGCGCGTATCTGCTGGAGTGCTTCGCCGGAGAGAAGAACGAGGTCATCTATCAGCTCTGCCTGGACCGCAAGGGGAAGCTCCTGGCCTGCAAGAGGCTGACGGAGGGCGGCGTGTCCTCTGCGGAGCTGAACGTCCGCCAGCTGATATCCAACGCGCTGCTCACCAACGCCAGCGCCGTCATCCTCTCCCACAACCATCCCAGCGGCATCGCGCTGCCCTCCAACGACGACTACCGGACCACGGACCTGGCACGGGAGGCCTTGGCCACCATCGATGTGGCGCTGGCGGACCACATCATCGTGGCGGACGGGGACTTCGTGTCGCTGAGCGATTCCGGATATCTGGTGTGAGGACGGTATCGAACAAACGTTGCATTTTTGCCGGAGCTGTGCTAAGATCCTCCCGACGGGGGACGGCGCGCCTCCGACAGGTACGCGGAGGGATGAACACGCCATGTCGAGATGCGAGGTCATATCGGACTATCAGCCCTCCGGCGACCAGCCGGAGGCCATCGCCAAGCTGGCGGAGGGCATAGAGAGCGGATTGAAGGAGCAGGTGCTCCTGGGCGTCACCGGCTCCGGCAAGACCTTCACCATGGCCAAGGTCATCGAGGCGGTCCAGCGGCCCACCCTGGTGCTGGCCCACAACAAGACCCTGGCCGCCCAGCTGTGTGCCGAGTTCAAGGAGTTCTTCCCCAACAACGCGGTGGAGTACTTCGTGTCTTATTACGACTACTACCAGCCGGAGGCCTATATCCCTCATCCGGACACCTATATCGCCAAAGACGCCGCCACCAACGACGAGATCGACCGCCTGCGGCTCTCGGCCACCTGCGCGCTCCTGGAGCGGCGGGACGTGATCGTGGTGTCCTCTGTGTCCTGCATCTACGGTCTGGGCGAGCCGGACGATTTCGCCAAGATGGTGGTCTCTCTCCGGGTGGGGGCGGAGTGGGATCGGGACGAGCTGCTGCGGCGGCTGGTGGAGATCCGCTATGAGCGCAACGACATCGCCTTCGAGCGGAACATGTTCCGCGTCCGGGGCGACACCGTGGAGATCTATCCGGCCTATTACCGCGGCAAGGCCATCCGGGTGGAGTTCTTCGGCGACGAGATCGACCGCATCAGCGAGTTCGACCCCGTCACTGGAGGGGTGAACCGGGTGCTCAACCATATCGCCATCTACCCCGCCAGCCACTATGTCACCACCAAGGACAAGATGGACAGGGCCATCGGCGAGATCCGCCGGGAGCTGGAGGAACAGGTGAAGGTCTTCACCGACAACGGCCAGCTGGTGGAGGCCCAGCGCATCCGCCAGCGGACGGAGTACGACATGGAGATGATGGCGGAGCTGGGCTACTGCTCCGGCATCGAGAACTACTCCCGCATCATCTCCGGCCGGCCGGAGGGGTCCGCCCCCATGACGCTGCTGGACTTCTTCCCGGAGGATTTCCTGCTCTTCGTGGACGAGAGCCATGTGACGCTGCCGCAGGTGCGGGCCATGTACAACGGCGACCACGCCCGCAAGGATTCCCTGGTGAAGTACGGTTTCCGGCTGCCCTGCGCCTATGACAACCGCCCCCTGAAGTTCGAGGAGTTCGAGTCCCGGATCGGGCAGGCGGTGTTCGTGTCGGCGACGCCCGGCCCCTATGAGCGGGAGCGGGCCGATCAGGTGGTGGAGCAGGTCATCCGGCCCACGGGCTTGCTGGATCCCAGGATCGAGGTCCGGCCCGTCACCGGCCAGATCGACGACCTGATCGACGAGATCCGCGCCCGCTCCGCCAAAGACGAGCGGGTCCTGGTGACCACCCTCACCAAGAAGATGGCGGAGGACCTGACGGAGTATCTCAAGAACGCCGGCATCCGCGTGCGGTATATGCACGCGGACGTGGAGACGATCGAGCGCATGGAGATCATCCGCAGCCTGCGCCTGGGCGAATTCGATGTGCTGGTGGGCATCAACCTCCTGCGCGAGGGCCTGGACCTGCCGGAAGTGTCTTTGGTGGCCATCCTGGACGCCGACAAGGAGGGCTTCCTCCGGTCCGAGACGTCCCTCATCCAGACCATCGGCCGGGCGGCCCGGAACGCCGGGGGCCTCGTGGTCATGTATGCCGACGAGATCACGCCCTCCATGCGGGCGGCCATCGACGAGACGGAGCGCCGCCGCTCCATCCAGGACGCCTATAACAAGGCCCACGGCATCGTGCCCAAGACCATCATCAAGGGCGTGCGGGAGATCTTGGAGATCTCGAAGACCGCGGAAGAGGATACCCTCCGCGCCCACAAGAAGCGCAAGCTCACCGAGCAGGAGCGCGCCGCCGAGATCGCCAAGCTGGAAAAGGAAATGAAGGAAGCCAGCAAGATGCTGGAATTCGAATACGCGGCGGTCTTGCGGGACCGGATCATCGAGCTGCGGGGCGAGAAGTGAGGCCGCCCCGTGTGGGAGACAGAGCGGAGAGGGGAGAGGGAGATGCGTTACGCCTGGCTGGATGGATATCTGCTGTCCTTCCCCGGCGCGGAGAAGACCTATCAGCCCGCGTGGCAGATGTTCCTCTACAAGGTGCGGGGGAAGCAGTTCGCCGCGGTCTGTTCCCCGGACGCGAAGTACCGGACGTACGGCGGCCATGACCTGGTGGACCTGCGGTGTCTCCCGGCGGAGGGCGAGCTGCTCCGGTCTCAGTGGCCGGAGATCCTGCCGGGGTTCTACGCGGACAAGCGCACCTGGATCGCCTGCTTCCTGGACGGCGGACTGCCGGACGAGGTCCTGCGGGAGCTGTGCGCCCGCTCCTATGCCCTGACGGTGGAGAAACTGCCCAAGTACGTCCAGCGGGAGATCATGGAGGGGTGACGATGGAAGAGCGGCGCACGCGTCTGCAAAAAGCGGCCCTGGTCGCCCTGGCGGCCATGGCCGTGACGTTCGGGATCCTGCTGGCGGTCTCCCGCACCCAGGAGGGCGTGCTGTTCGAGGGCACGCTGCTGCAAGTCGAAGAGCAGCCGGACGGCATGGTCTGCTCCGGCTCGGTCCTGGGCGACACGGTGGCCATCACCGTCACCAGAGAGGAGGGAGCCGTTACGGTGGAGTACGACATCGGCGACTGGCTCCATGACGTCTGCCGGGTGGAGTATCCGCTGGAGCCCATCCAGACGGCCCATGGGCCGGTGGACGGCATCCGCATCCTGAAGAACGGCGAGGTCCTCTTCCAGGGCGGGTACGATCCTGAAGAGGAATACGGCCTGTACGGCCAGGACGGCGCCTGGGACCCCTTCCAGGCGGTCTCGGTCGAGGTCTACGCAGGCGCCGGCGGGGCCTGGGTGAACTATGAGACCACCTCCTCCAGCATCCTCTCGTTCGCCATGGGACCGGCGCTGGCCGCCAGGGGCAGCTGGGGGCTGTATCTGGTGATGCTCTTCCTCTCCGTCCTCGTGGCGCTCTCCGCCGCGTTCCCGCGGACGGTGTTCCACCTGCGGCACTGCTGTGAGGTCCAGGACCCGGAGCCGACGGACTTCTACCGGATGAGACAGAGGATCGGCTGGGTCGTGTGGCCGGTGCTGCTCTCGTTCGGATACATCTGGGCCCTGCGGGCCATCCCCTGAACGGATCGGGGACGATCGATAGACAAAGGAGACCTGGACTGATGGCTTTCAGCAGTATGACGTTCCTGTTCGCCTTCCTCCCGGCGGCAGTGGTGTGTTATTTCCTCCTCCCGGCCAAGTGGCGGACCGCCCGCAATGGGTGCCTGCTGCTGTTCAGCTTGGCGTTCTACGCCTGGGGCGGCGTGCGGCTGCTGCCGCTCCTGGCGCTGTCCGTGGGCATCAGCTATGTGGGCGGCCGGCTGGCCGCGCCCGGACGGCCCCGGGCACGGGCCGCCATGGCCGCCGCTGTGGCGCTCCATGTGGTCCTGCTGGGCTATTTCAAATATACCGGGTTCTTCCTGGAGAACCTGGCCGCCCTGGGCCTGAGCGTGTCCGTGCCGAAGATCCTGCTGCCCGCGGGCATCTCTTTCTATACGTTCCAGGGCATCGCCTATGTGGTGGACGTGTACCGGGGCACCGTGCCGGCGGAGCGCAGCGCCGCCCGGCTGGCCCTGTTCATGGTGTTCTTCCCCCAGCTCCTCCAGGGGCCCATCCTGCGCTACCAGGACATGGCGGCGGATCTGACGGCCCGGCGGGAGACGGCCGCGGACGCGACTGCCGGCGCCATCCGCTTCTGCTTCGGCCTGGCCAAGAAGGTCCTGCTGGCGGATGCCCTGGGGCAGATCGCCGACGGCGCCTTCGCCGCCGGCGGCCGGCTGACGGTGGGGCTGGCCTGGCTGGGCGCCCTGGCTTATACGCTCCAGCTCTACTTCGATTTCTCCGGCTATACGGACATGGCCCTGGGCCTGGGCCGGGTGTTCGGCTTTCGCCTGCCGGAGAACTTCGACTATCCGTATGTCTCCCGGTCCGCCACGGAGTTCTGGCGGCGCTGGCACCGGACGCTCTCGTTCTGGTTCCGGGACTATGTGTATATCCCCCTGGGCGGCAACCGCTGCTCCCGGCGGCGGCAGGTGTTCAACCTGCTGGTGGTCTGGATGCTGACGGGGCTCTGGCATGGCTCCGCCTGGAACTTCGTGCTGTGGGGGCTCTACTACGCCGCGCTCCTGATGGGAGAGAAGTTCCTCTGGGGGAAGCGGCTGGAGCGCCTGCCGGGCGCGGTGCGGCACGTGTATGCCATGGTGCTGGTCACTGTGGGCTGGGTGCTGTTCCGCTCCGCCGACCTGGGACAGGTGGGACAGATGGTCTCCGCCATGTTCGGCGCCGCCCCCGGCGGCGCCTGGAGCGGAGAGGCCGCCTATTATGTCCGCCAGTACGCATGGGAGCTGGTCTTGGCCATCCCCGCGGCCCTGCCGGTGAAGGACTGGCTGGCGGCCAGACTGGAGGCCCGCCGGGCCGCCGGCAGCCGCGCCGCCGTGACGCTGACCTGGGGCGTGGGGCTGCTGGCCTTCGCCCTGCTGGGCTGGTCTGTCGTGCGGATCTTGAGCACCGGCGTCCAGTCCTTCCTGTATTTCCAATTCTGAGAGGAGGTCTGCCATATGGAACGGAACTTCCAGCGGGCCTTCCTGGCGGTGGTGCTGGCAGTGCTGCTGGCGGTGCCCGCCGGTGTGGCCCTGTGGTCCCATCGGGAGACCAGTGCCTATTATGAGAACCGCGCCCTGGCGGAGCGGCCCGCCCTCACGTGGGCGGGGCTGTGGGACGGGACGTTCGGCTCGGAGCTGGAGAGCTGGTACTCCGACCACGCGCCCGGCCGCACCACGCTGCTCAAGTGGGACACGGCCGTGCAGATGGAGGTGCTCCGCCGCCCGGTGGTCAACGGCATCGTATTGGACGCCGGGGACGTGCTGGTGCCCTTCCTGGAGTATCAGGAGTATACGCCCGTGGCCTACAGCTCCACGGTGGGCCCCATCGCGGAGGAGTTCGCCAAGCTGGACGCCCACGTGGAGGCCAATGGCGGCAGCTTCTATTTCGTGGGCTTCCCGGAGCAGCGCGTCTACTTCCAGGATGCGTTCCCCGGCTATCTCAACAGCCATGAGGACGAGGCCGCGGCGGCGGACGCCATCTTCCGGGAGGCGCTGGAGGCCGAGGGCGTCGCCTTCCTGGACATGCGGGAGGTCTATGACGGCCTGGGCCATCCGGCGGACTTCTATTCCGCCGTGGACCACCACTACAATTATTATGGGGCTTACGCCGCTTACCGCGCCATCCTGGACGCTCTGACCGCGGACGGCTGGGACGTGCCGGTGCTGACGGAAGAGGACCTGACGTTCCAGGAGCTGCCCAACCCCTATATCGGGTCCCGCAATCGGAAGCTCTACAACCTCTGGCCCAATGAGGACCGGGCCATCATCGCCGCACAGGCCGCCCCCGTGCCCTTCACCCGCTATGACAACGGCACGCGCACGGACAAGCCCCTCTTCGTCCTTCCGGCGGCGGAGGACCTGCCCACCACCTACGACCTCTATATGGGCGGGGACTTCGGCGAGACCATCCTGGACACCGGCCGTCCGGAGCTGCCGGACGTGCTGGTCTTCGGCGATTCCTTCACCAACGCGCTGGAGACGCTGCTCTACGCCTCCTTCGACGAGATGCACGCGCTGGACCTGCGGCACTATACGGAAAAGACCCTGAAGGACTATATCACCGACTATCAGCCGGACATCGTCCTGTGCGTCATGAACGACACGTTCTACTATACGCCCACCGGCAACGGGGACGTATGGCCGGGCCCGTGAGGACGGCCGCGGGAGAGAGAGCGGAGAGGACGCCGCCGGGAGCGTGCGCGGACCGGCTGGCAGCCATAAGGCGCACAGCATGTATCACTTGAGGTGGAAGATGGCAAAACATAAGGAAGACAAGACCAACGTGATGCGGATCCTGGACCGGGGGAAGATCCCGTACACCGCCCGCTCCTATCAGGAGAGCGAGGGACCGGAGGGCACCCGGGAATACGGCGTGCACGTGGCCCAGGCGCTGGGGCTCCCCCCGGACCGGTGCTTCAAGACCCTGGTGGCCCGGGGGGCCTCCCAGGGGATATACGTGTTCGAAGTGCCCGTGGCCCAGACCCTGGACTTGAAAAAGGCCGCCCGCGCGGTGGGGGAGAAGTCCGTCCAGCTGCTGCATGTGGCTGAGATCGAGGCCGTCACCGGCTACGTCCGGGGCGGCTGCAGTCCCGTGGGCATGAAGAAGGCGTATCCCCCCGTGTTCCACCGCACCGCCCTGGACGCCGGCACCATCTGCATCTCCGCCGGGAAGATCGGCGCGCAGGTGGAGCTAGCGCCCGGCCCCCTGCTGGAACTGCTGGGCGCCGGAACGGCGGACCTCATCGTGGAAGAGGGATAGGCCCAGGTGCAGCCCCACGGCGAAGGCATCGGCAGACCACTGGAGATAGCGCTCGTAGAAGGCGTCGTCCAGCCGGAGGCGGGCCCTCTCCTCCAGGGCGAGGCCGTCCAGGAGGTCCTGGAGGCTCTCGTGGTCATAGGGACAGACCTCCCGCAGCGTCTGGACGCAGTAGGAGGTGAAGAGCTTTTCGTAAATCGGAGACATGGACAGCACCTCATGATAAACGACTTTTGATGTCATATAATTGAATTATACGACTTTTAAAGTCGTATGTCAAGAAGGAACTGCGATGGAAACTTTGAAGATACTGGGCGAGAGGCTGCAGCAACTGCGGAAAGAGCAGGGCCTCAAGCAAAAAGATATGGCGGAGATACTGGATGTCACACTGCGGCATTATCAGCGCATGGAGCAGGGAAATGTCAATATCCCCACCTTGACCCTGTGCGCCCTGGCAGACCGGTTCGGCGTGACCACGGACTATCTGCTGGGCCGCAGTGAGGACCGGGGCGGACCGCCCGCGCCCTGAGCGGGGCGCATCATCATACCGACTGGAGGAGAACACAGCGCATATGCAGGATAAGATCATCGTCAAGGGTGCCCGGGTCAACAACCTGAAGAACATCGACGTCACCATCCCCCGGGACAAGCTGGTGGTGATGACGGGCCTGTCGGGGTCCGGCAAGTCCTCCCTGGCCTTCGACACCATCTATGCCGAGGGCCAGCGGCGGTACGTGGAGAGCCTGTCGTCTTACGCCCGGATGTTCCTGGGCCAGATGGACAAGCCCGACGTGGACTATATCGACGGCCTGAGCCCAGCCATCTCCATCGACCAGAAGACCACCAGCAAGAACCCCCGCTCCACCGTGGGCACGGTGACGGAGATCTATGATTATCTGCGCCTGCTCTGGGCCCGGGTGGGCACGCCCCACTGCCCCAAGTGCGGCAAGGAGATCCGCCAGCAGACCATCGATCAGATCATCGACCAGGTCCTCGCCCTCCCGGAGGGCACCCGCATCCAGGTGATGGCCCCCGTCATCCGGGGCAAGAAGGGCGAGCACGCCAAGGTGTTCGAGGAGGCCAAGCGCTCCGGCTACGTCCGGGTCCGTGTGGATGGGGCTCTCTATGAACTGGACGAGGAGATCCGGCTGGAGAAGAACAAGAAGCACGACATCGAGATCGTGGTGGACCGGCTCATCATCCGGCCGGACATCCAGCAGCGCCTGACCGACAGCGTGGAGACCGCCTCCACCCTCTCCGGCGGACTGGTGGTGGTGAACCTTTTGCGGGAGGCGCAGGACCTGATGTTCTCCCAGAACTACGCCTGCGAGGACTGCGGCATCTCCATCGAGGAGCTTGCTCCCCGCATGTTCTCCTTCAACAACCCCTATGGCGCCTGCCCCACCTGCACGGGCCTGGGCAGCCAGCTCAAGGCGGACCCCGAGCTTGTGGTGCCGGATCCGGAGCGCTCCATCCTGGAGGGGGCCATCCAGGCCAGCGGCTGGGGCAATATCCGCTCCGACGGCATCTCCCGCATGTATTTCGACGCTCTGTCCAAAACGTTCGGCTTCAAGCTCACCACTCCCTGGAAGGATCTGAGCGCCGAGGTGAAGGACGTCATCCTCTACGGCACCAAGGGCGAGAAGCTGGAGCTCCACTATGACCAGCCCCGTGGGAAGGGCGTGCTGTACCAGCCCTTCGAGGGCGTCTGCAACAACGTGGAGCGGCGCTATCAGGAGACCCAGAGCGACGCCAGCAAGCGGGAGCTGGAGGAAGTGATGGCGGAGTGCCCCTGCCCCACCTGCCGCGGCCGCCGGCTCAAGAAGGAGTCCCTGGCGGTGACGGTGGGGGAGATGGACATCTTCTCGGTCACGGAGCTGTCCGTCGCGGACGAGCTGGAGTGGGTGGACCGCCTGACCCTCACGGAACAGCAGATGCGCATCGCCGGCCGGATCTTGAAGGAGATCCGCGCCCGTCTGGGCTTCCTGCAGTCCGTGGGCCTGGGGTATCTGTCCCTGGCCCGGGCGGCCGCCACCCTCTCCGGCGGCGAGAGCCAGCGGATCCGGCTGGCCACCCAGATCGGGTCCAGCCTCATGGGGGTGCTGTATATCCTGGACGAGCCCTCCATCGGCCTGCACC
>CALXDL010000092.1 GCA_944387055.1 uncultured Oscillospiraceae bacterium | reverse complement strand
GTCCGCACCATCTACTGGTGCAACGTGACGCGCAGCGGGGACCTGCTGGAATTGAAGGTCTGCGCCGACGGCTTCCTGTATAACATGGTACGGGCCATCACTGGTACGGTCCTCTATGCGGCGGAGGGGAAATTCGCCCCGGAGGACATCCCGGCCATTCTGGAGAGCCGCGACCGTACGGCGGCCGGACCAACGGTCCCTCCCGGCGGACTCTATCTGACGAGACTTTGGTATGAGGATGGACGGCTCAATGACTGACAAGACGAACGACATCTGGAACGATGATGACGGCGAGGAGGAGCAGGTCCGGAGACAGCGGCGGTCTCACCGCGTCCGCCACTTCTTCCTCTTTTTCCTGACGCTGGTGGTCGTGCTGGGCGTGGTGCTGGTCGCCGCTTGGCGGGACGGTACCGGGTTCGATGTCCTGCGGCGGTATCTTACATATGGCGGCCATGCCAGTGAGGAGAGCACGATCCGGTACGATGCCTCTGCTGACAACCGTTTTGCCCTGGTGGGGGAGGATCTGGTGGTGCTCTCAGGCACGATGCTGAGGGTCCTGGACCAGAGTGGTGAAGAGGTCTGGTCCACTGCCGTGAGCATGGCGGCACCGGCGATCTCTACAGGGGGCGGCTATGCCGTGGCCTATGATGTGGGCGGCACGGAGCTTTATGTGGTCGGACCGGAAGGAGAGCGGATGTCCTTGACTGCCGCGGAGGAAGAGCCTTTCATCTCTGCTACGCTCAATGCCGAAGGCTGGTTGACGGTCACTGCGGAGAGAAAGGGCTATAAGGGGGGCGTGTCGGTCTATGATGCGGGCGGAGACTTGGTGTTCGACTTCAATTCCTCCCAGCGCTTCGTGTCGGATGCCTATGTCACTGATGACTGCGAGACGCTGGCGGCGGTGACGCTGGGACAGGAGGAGAGCGTCTTCGTCAGCAGTGTCGTCCTCTACGATCTGACAGAGACGGATCCGAAGGCCAGCTATGACATCGTGGACGGCCTGGTGATCGGCATCGGGGAACAGGACAGCCAGATCGTCACGGTGTCGGATACGTCGTTGTCCTACGCCAGTGAAAAAGGCGAGCTGGAGGCCAGCTACGGTTATGACGGCAGTTATCTCCGGGGATACGACTTCTCGGGAGACGGCTTCACGGCTCTGCTGCTCAACCGGTATCAGGCGGGCAGCGTGGGACGGCTGGTGACAGTGGGGCCCGACGGCGAAGAGATCGCCTCTTTGGATGTGAACGAAGAGGTGCTGGATATCTCGGCTGCGGGAAGGTATCTGGCCGTGTTGTACACCGACGCGTTGGTGATCTATAATAAAGACCTCCAGACCTATTCCACCCTGAGCGGGACGGAGCATGCCCGGGAGGTCCTCGTGCGCAGTGATGGTTCGGCTCTGCTGATAGGCTCCGAACAGGCGCACCTGTTCTTGCCTTGACTGGCAGGAATTTTGTTGGAGTTCACAAAAGGTTTACAGGCGGAAAGGTAGGCAACTGTGACGACACCTGTTATAATAGACATCATCATAGCGGCCGCTTTGGTCACTTTCACAGTCTTT
Source organism: uncultured Oscillospiraceae bacterium (assembly GCA_944387055.1). GTDB lineage: Bacteria > Bacillota > Clostridia > Oscillospirales > Oscillospiraceae > Oscillibacter. The sequence continues at coordinate 26,737 of CALXDL010000092.1, read as the reverse complement.
GGCGCCCGTCGAGGCCTGTTCCGGTCTTTGGCGGGGTTGTTGGCTGTGGTGGTGGCCTTAGCTGGTGCGGGCATCATCGCCAGCGCCCTCTCCGGCCCTGTTGCGAACGTGGTGACACCGCTCATCGCTGAGCGGATCGAACTGCAGGTGGAGGAGGCCTTGTCGGTCCAGACGCCCGGCCAGATGCCGGAGGCGGATCTGGAGGCACCGGCGGCGAACGATGATGGAGGAGATATCACGATTACGGACCTGCTGGCCCTGATGGGACTGGACAGCGACGTGCGGGACTCCGTGGCGAAGCAGGCAGAAGAGCGCGTGCGCGACGCGGGGACCTCGATCGCGATGGCAGTGGTAGAGAGCCTGGCACAGTCCATCATCTACGCGGCGCTGTTCATCCTCTCTTTCCTGGGACTGAGCATCCTGCTCAAATTGCTCATACGAGCTGTGGACACGCTGCTCCAGCTCCCCGGCCTGCATCTGGCCAACAGATTGGGCGGCGGTGCTATCGGACTGGCGGAGGGCGCACTGCTGCTGTTCCTGGGCATCTGGGTGCTGCGCCGCTTCGGCGTCTCCTTCGAGACGGACGTCGTGGACGCCACGCATATCCTACGATTCTTCACGACAAACACACCGCTGAGCGTGTTGTCGTTTTTGCAATGACAGGCGGGAGAGGCCGATCCCGACCTGATCGACTGGAGGTACGACATGCAGCCTACACTTTGTTCAAGATGCAAAAAAAACGTCGCCGTTGTATTCATCTCCAAGTTGGAGGGCGACAAGACTGTCAATGAGGGCCTGTGTCTGAAATGTGCCAAAGATCTGGGACTGCCCCAGGTGGACGACATGATGAAGCGCATGGGCATCTCGGATGAGGACCTGGAGACGCTGAACACCGAGATGATGCAGGCGTTCAATGGTGTGGAGAACATCGAGGACCTGCCCGGCGGTGAGGACGCTGGGGAAGAGGAGGAAGAGGGCAAGACGGCTACCTTCCCCTTCCTCAACCGCCTCTTCAACAGCGGAGAGGGCGCGAAGGAGCCCGCTTCCGGCGGAGAAGAGGGCGGCACCCGCAGCGGGCGGGAGAAGAAAGAGGCTAAAAACGGGAAGAGGAAGTATCTGGAAAACTACTGCATCTCTCTGACACAGAAGGCCAAGGACGGGAAGCTGGATCCGGTCATCGGCCGGGAGCAGGAGATCGAGCGGGTGGTCCAGATCCTCAACCGCCGCCAGAAGAACAATCCCTGCCTTATCGGTGAGCCGGGCGTGGGCAAGACCGCCATCGCCGAGGGCCTGTCCCAGCGGATCGTCAAGGGCGACGTGCCTTTCAAGCTGCGGGACAAAGAGGTCTATCTCTTGGATCTGACGGCCTTGGTGGCCGGGACACAGTTCCGCGGGCAGTTCGAGAGCCGGATGAAGGGCCTCATCGATGAGGTCAAGCGTCTGGGCAACATCATCTTGATGATCGACGAGGTCCACAACATCGTGGGTGCCGGAGACGCCGAAGGCAGCATGAACGCCGCCAACATCTTGAAGCCTGCCCTCTCCCGTGGAGAGATCCAGGTGATCGGCGCCACGACGTTCAATGAATATCGAAAGTCCATCGAGAAGGACACTGCATTGGAGCGCCGCTTCCAGCCTGTGACGGTGAACGAGCCTTCCATCGAAGACTCTGTGAAGATACTCAAAGGCATCGCCCCGAAGTACGAACAGTATCATGGAGTGCGGATCTCCGATGGGATCTTGCGCCAGGCCGTGGTCCTCTCTGAGCGATACATCACCGACCGGTTCCTGCCGGACAAGGCCATCGATCTGATCGATGAGGCCTGTTCTGACCTGAACCTGAAAGACCCCGGGATATCCCGCCGCATGGAGATCCAGCGAGAGCTGGATGATTATGAGAAAGAGCGGACCATGCTGGAGGAAAAAGAGGAGAAGGAAGAGGGAGATTATGCCCGTATGGCTGAGCTCAAGAGCAAAGAGCTCCAGCTGACCACGGAACGCGACGCCTTGCTGGAAAAGGGCGACCCGCAGCTGTCGATGGAGAACCTGGCCCACGTCATCGAACTGTGGACCAAGATCCCCGCCGCTAAGATCCGGGAGCAGGAGTTCCAGCGGCTGAGCCAGTTGGAAAGCCGCTTGAAGCAGCACATCATCGGCCAGGACGAGGCCATCGCGGCCGTCTCCGCCGCCGTGCGCCGCAACCGGGTGGGCATCTCCCCCAAGCATAAGCCGGTCAGCTTCATCTTCGTCGGCCCCACGGGCGTCGGCAAGACGGAGTTGGTGAAACAGCTGGCGGCAGACCTGTTCGACACGCCGGATGCGCTCATCCGGCTGGATATGTCCGAGTTCATGGAGAAGCACTCCGTCTCCCGGATCGTGGGGTCTCCTCCGGGCTATGTGGGCTATGATGAAGCGGGCCAACTCACGGAGAAGATCCGCCGCAAGCCCTATGCTGTGGTGCTCTTCGACGAGATCGAGAAAGCCCATCCAGACGTGCTCAACGTGCTGCTGCAGATCTTGGATGACGGTGAGATCACCGACGCCCACGGCCGGAAAGTGAATTTTGAGAACACCATCATCGTCATGACCTCCAATGCCGGCAGCGCCACGAAAGAGGGGACGGTCGGCTTCGGCCGCACAGCCAACGAGCAGGACGCGGACCGCGCCATGAAGGCCCTCCAGCAGTTCCTGCGGCCGGAGTTCATTAACCGGGTGGACGCAGTCATCACCTTCAACCGGCTCAGTGAGGAGGACTTCCAGCAGATCGCGCGCATCATGCTGGATGAGCTGGCAGCTTCCCTGAAGGATAAAGGCATCACGTTCACGTACGACGACGCGGTGGTGGCTTGGCTGACGCATCGGTCCTATTCCCGCACCTATGGTGCGCGGAACCTGCGCCGCACCATCCAGAAAGAGCTGGAGGATCCCATGGCCACCAAGATCATCGACAGCTATGAGTCACCGATCACCCAGGTGAAGGCGACAGAGGAAGAGGGGCACGTGAAGCTGTATACCCTTTGAGACACAGAGCGAGATCGTTTGGACCAGGAGGCGAGGAGATGAAGCTTTTCCGAAAGGATATGGATCCCCGATGCGCGTATTGCCAACGGGGACAGCAGATCAATGAACGGGAAGTGGCCTGTGTGAAACGGGGCATCGTAGCGGTGGAGGACCACTGCCGCGCCTTCCGATACGATCCCCTCAAGCGGATACCGCCGCGGCCGGCGTCGCTGGATACTGGACGGCTGAAAGAGGAAGATTTTTCACTGTGAGTCCAGTGGGCGTCCGGGATATCCCCGGGCGCCCTTCGTCATCAAGAGAGAGGAGAGACGAGATATGCGCGTGGAACGGATCTGGGCAGTCTATTGGAGCGCCACAGGCAACACGGACAAAGTGGTGAACACCATCGCAGAGGCGCTTGCAAAGGGACTGGGCGTCCCTTTGGAGCGGAAGAACTTCACCCGCCCGTCAGAGAGGGCGGAGGATATGACCTTTGAGCGGGGAGACCTGGTGGTGTTCGGCATGCCCACCTATGCGGGCAAGCTGCCCAACAAGATGCTGCCATACGTGCAGCAGCAGGTCCACGGGAACGGCACTCTGGCGGTGGGAGTGGTCACCTTCGGCAACCGCTCCTATGACGATTCTCTGGCGGAGCTGTGTGCTGTGCTGGAGGCGGACGGCTTCCACACTGTGGCGGGGGCCGCCTTCGCCTGCTGCCACGCCTTCACAGACGCCCTGGCGGACGGCCGTCCGGACTGGGACGACAAGCGGCAGATGGAGGACTTCGCGGCCCGGATCGCTGACAAGGTGAAGGAGGCGGCGGATATTCCCGTTCCGGTGGCCGTGCCCGGCGACCCTGCGGCACCCTACTACGTACCCAAGGGGACAGACGGCCAGCCCGCCAAATTCCTCAAGGCCAAGCCCCAGACGGACCTAGGCAAATGCACCAACTGCGGCGCCTGTGCCCGATTGTGCCCCATGGGGGCCATCGACCCGGCCAACGTGGCGTTGGTGCCCGGCACCTGCATCAAGTGCCAGTGCTGCGTCCGCAAGTGTACGAAACACGCCAAGTACTTTGACGACCCGGCATTCCTGTCCCATGTAGCCATGCTGGAACAGGATTTTGCAGAGCCCAAGGAGAACGAGGTGTTCCTGTGATGAGGCGGTGGGTCCTTGCCTTCCTGATGACGGTGGAGGCCAACTGGTTTTCTCTGATGGATGCTTCTGGCTCCACGAGCTGGCTTTTGACACTGCTTCTATTCGGAGAGTTCCTCTATTTTGCCATGCGCCCCATTGAAAAAGGGAGCGCGCCCACTAAGCGGATCTGGTATTTGAAAAGCGGCTGCGAGTTGCTGCGGCTGTTCCTGCTCTCCGCGACTGCTACGGTGCTTATCCAGGTCATTTGGCTGAGGTGGCTGATCGCTCGGACGTCCCAGGGAGGCGACCATGGCAATGGAGCAGTCGTGGCAAACGCGATCTTTTGTGTCCTTTGGGCCGTGCTGCTGGAAGCGGTCGTCTTCTGGGACGGCATGATCCGGGTGTATCTCACCTCCGTCCAGCTGGGGCTGAAGCACCGGGTCCTGGCGGCTCTCTGCGGCTGGATCCCCATCCTCAATATCTGGTACTTATCCAAGATCATCCGCATCACCGCCGATGAGGTGGAGTTCGAGACGGAGAAGTGGGAGCTGGATGCCGCACGGGCGGAGAACGAGATCTGCAAGACGAGATACCCCATCCTCCTGGTCCACGGGGTGTTCTTCCGAGACTTCCGCTATCTGAACTATTGGGGACGCATCCCTAAGGAGCTCCAGCGCAACGGTGCCACCGTTTTTTATGGCCAGTAGCAGTCCGCTGCGGCGGTGGAGGACAGCGGGAGAGAGCTGGCTGAGCGCATCCGGCAGATCCTGGCGGAGACGGGCTGTGAGAAGGTGAACGTCATCGCCCACTCCAAAGGCGGATTGGACAGCCGGGCTGCCATCTCCCATCAGGGGATGGGCCCCTATGTGGCCAGCCTCACTACCATCAACACGCCCCATCGGGGCTGCCTCTTCGCGGAGTATTTGCTGGAGAAGATCCCGGCGGCGGCCCGGCAGAAGATCGCTGACACCTACAACGCGGCCTTGAAGCGGCTGGGGGACGATGATCCGGACTTCCTGGCGGCGGTGACAGACCTGACGGCCTCCGCCTGCGAAAAGCGGAACGCGGTCACCCCGGATGCCCCCGACGTCTTTTACCAGAGCGTTATGTCCTACTGCCGCAAGGCCCAGCACGGGAAGTTCCCCCTGAACATGACCTATCCCATCGTCAAGCATTTTGACGGTTTGAACGACGGGCTGGTTGCGGTGGACTCCGCCAAATGGGGGGAGCGGTCCACCCTGCTGGAGCCCAAGGGGCGGCGGGGCATCTCCCATGGAGACGTGGTGGACCTGGACCGAGAGAACGTCCCGGGCTTCGACGTCCGAGAGTTCTATGTAGAGCTGGTGGCGGAACTGAAAAGGTGTGGTTACTGATACGGCGGTTTTCAGGGGAGAGCGCTGCCGGGGACGGCCCATCGGAGCGCTCCCTCGCGCGGACCGTGGAGGGCCGCTGTGATCGGTGAGACGAGGCGTGGACATCTTTTGAGATGTCCACGCCTTCTTCCGCATATCGGGGATATTTCTGCAAGAGAGAGGGGGATATGTCCTGAGACGGGGACGATAGTGACGAGGATACGACCCAGCAGGGCTGCGGAGATATCCCGAGACGATGATCTAGACGGACGGATATCCCTGTATGGGGAAGCGTGTGCCCCAGCTGTCCCCAAAGAGGAGATAGGGCATCGACGGATAGAAAGGGAACGCCCCGCCGCATCGAACATGCGGCGGGGCGTACATTATAGACAGTATGTCTCATAAAGGGCCAGATGGTCATAGATGCAGGGCCAGGAGCCGGAGGCCCCAGCGGTGACGCAGAGGTACCCCTGCCCGCTGGCATCTTCTCCATAGCTGGCAGCACAATTGCCGGACTGATCCACGAAGCCGGTCTTGGCGGCTATGACTTGGAAATCCTCTGGCACATGGTCCTCGATCTTGCGGAGGAACCAGTTGGAGAGGACCTGCCCATCTGGATGCTGCGGGGTGGGAGCCGTCTCATAGGTGTGAGCGGAGAGGATCTCCCGGCACAAAGGATCGTCCAATGCGGCCTTCAAGATCATGGCCATGTCATAGACCGAGCAGCCGTGGCCCTCCTCATACAGTCCCACGCAATTGGTGAAATGCGCCGTGTCGGAGAGGCCCAACGCTTCCAGCTTTTCATTCATGAGGGCCACGAACGCCTCTTGTGAGCCGGAGATATGATAGGCCAGGCCCAGGGCCGCGTCCGCCCCGGAAGAGAGGATGGTGCCATAGAGCAGCTCGCGGATGGTGACCGTCTCACCCACTTCCAGTCCAACGACGCTGCACTCGTTGACGTAGCAATAGTCTGTGATCTCTCGCGTGATGGTGAAGGTGGCATCCAGATCGGAGAGATGTTCCACGGCTGTCAGCAGCGTCAAGATCTTCGTCATGGACGCGGGAGCGATGACGGTCCGGGCTTCCTTCTCCGCCAGGATCGTCCCGTCCTCCAGATCGATGAGGACAGCATAGGGACTGGAAAAGGACGCGTCCAACGCGACAGTGGCGGCGGTCTCCTGGGCAGAATACGGGGCAGGCGATCCCTCGGCGGCAGGCGCCGTGACTGGAGGCCGTGCCTTACCAAGCTGGGGCGCGGCGGCGCTGTGAGGCCATGCGGACAAGATACCGGCAATCAGGCATAAGGCCAGCACGGGCACCAATGTCAGCAGACGTTTCCGGCGGCGGGCCCGGAGCTTCTCCTGACGGGCAGCTGCCCGCTGGGCCCTGCGTGCAGCACGTTCCTCTTCGGTCAAGATGGGCGTATAACGGTCTTCCATGGGCGGCTCCTCTGTGAGAGATGATAGTAGCATTATTATAGCAGAAGTTTCGACGGATCCCAACAAAAGATTTGTCCCATTGGCAAAAGCGGAGAAAGCAGAGAGATCCGCTGTCAAGCCGGGCCGTTTCTGCATAGCCTGAGGATGAAAACGATAGCTGGAGGGGAGAACGCATGGCACGCGTGACGAACTTTTTTGCAGGAGCGAACAGCGGCGAGGGGTTCCGAGACTTGTTCCCGGAAGTGATGGACCCTGAAGGGATGTACGATCTGATGGTGCTCAAGGGCGGTCCCGGCGTGGGAAAGAACACGTTCATGCGGGAGATCGGGCGGAGCATGGAACAGGCGGGGACGCCGGTGGAGTATCTGTGGTGTTCCGGAGATCCGGATTCGCTGGACGGTGTGGTATTGCCGGAGATGCGCTGCGCGGTAGTGGATGGCACCAGCCCACACGTCATCGAACCGCGTTATCCGGCGGCGGTGGACCGGTATGTGGACTTGGGACGCTTCTATGATCTGACCGCCGCCAAAGCGGCCGCTGGGCAGATCAAAGAACATACCCGGGCCTATCAGGCAGCCTATGTCCGGGCGTATCGGAACCTGAAGGCCGCCCGGCAAATCGAGCTGGATACGGTCTCAGCCGTCCAGAGGACCTTCGACCGGGAGCGGGCAGCCCATCGGATCGATGGGATCATCGCCCGGGAACTGCGCTGGGATGGCGGGCAGACAGGGCGGACCACTCGCCGCTTCTTGGGCGGGATCACCCACAAGGGACGGATCTGGCGCTTCGACAGTGTGGATACGCTGTGTCCCAAGGTATACGAGTTCGCAGACAGCTGGGAGCTGGCAGGGGAGAGCCTGGAGCGGCTGCGCGCGGCCGCAGCTGCACGGGGCTGGGACACCATCGCCTGCGTATCGCCGGAGGACCCTGACCGTATCGAACATCTGCTGATCCCGGGGCTCGGCGTGGGGTTCATCACGTCCCGCGCTGATATGGACTATGGAAAGAAACCGTTCCGCCGCATCCGCCTGGATGCGATGGTCGAGCCGGAGAGCAAGGCACGCCTCCGTTTCCAGACCCGGATGACAGGCGTCCTGCGGGAAGAGGGGATCGCGGCCCTGCGGGAAGCGAAAGCGGGGCATGATGCGCTGGAGGCAGTCTACAATCCATACGTGGACTTCGATGGCGTGCGGGCATTGGCGGCCATCGAGACGGGGCGGCTGCTCAGCTGGCTGGGATGATGCGGGGGGAGAGGGCCTGGGACGCTGTCCCGGCCCTCTCTTCCATGCAGTGGAACGACTGGCCATGCCAGAGAGGACGACTGGGGACGTCCCATCCGTGTGCGGAAGAAAGTCCCGCCGCCCCGCGATCGCGGGGCGGCGGGAAGAAGATCAGCCCACTTGATAGAGCTCGATGATCGCGCCATCCTTCCACACGAAAGCCAGGCGGTCCTTCTCACCTGCGGGCATGGGGCCGCAGATGACACCGTCGGCGTCGGCGATGTACTTCTCCAGATCGTCTACTTTGTAGGCCACATGGGGAGCCCGGTGGAGCACCTCGGGGAAGGGCGTGCCCTCTTCGAACTTCAAGTATTCGATCTTGTAGTCATAGTCGTCTACATTGCTGACCCAGAATCTAGCGCCCTCATTATAGGTCATGCCGGGCTTCTTGTTGGTGATGGGGATGCCGATGTGCATATATTCCGCTGACATGTCGTCTCCTCCTTATCCCTGTCCTTTGACTTCCTGATAGACCTCATAAGCCTGCTGCGGGGTATAGCCCTCGTGGACGACTTTGCCGATGGCCTGGGCCATGCCGGCAGGGCAGTCCGACTGGAAGATGTTGCGGCCCATGTCCACGCCGTGAGCGCCCTCGCTGATGGCGCGATAGGCCATCTCCAGAGCGTCCAGCTCCGGCAGCTTCTTCCCTCCGGCGATGACGATCGGTACCGGGCAGGCGGCGGCCACATGCTCGAACCCGTCGCAATAGTAGCTCTTGACCACGTTGGCGCCGTTCTCCGCCAAGACGCGGGTGGCCAGAAGGAAGAACTGTTCCGTGCGCGCCATCTGTTTGCCGACGGCCACCACTCCCAGTGTGGGGATCCCATAACGGGCCCCAGCGTCAGCAGTCCGGCACAAAAGCTCCAGAGAGCGGCTCTCGCCGGGCGCACCGATAAAGGTCTGGACAGCCATGCAGTCCGCATCCATGCGGATGGCGTTCTCGATGTCACAGGCGATGCCGCCGCCATCAGACATCTCATCGAAGAGCACAGTGGAGTCATAGGTCACCCGGACGCACCGAGCCACCCGGGCGGCGGGAGAGATACAGGAACGGAAGATCCCCTTGGTCCCCATCAGTACGTCCACATGGGGGATGAGGGGCGGAATCACCAGGTCGATGCGCTCCAGGCCCGCAGTGGGCCCCATGATATAACCATGATCGAAGGCGAGCATGACCGTGTTGCCGGACTTTGGATCGAACATCCGGGCCAAACGGCTCTGCATGCCGAAGTCACAGTGGGCCGCGCCTTTGACGTAGAAGCCCTCCTGTGCCACGGGGACATCCAAATGATAGTCATGAGCGGCTTTGTTCCCGATATTATCTGCCATAAAACGCTCCTTTCGCGCGCACTGTCCAGGCGCGCAGAGGGATCCCAGTGGAGTGGGCGCTCCGCCTGGGCCGCTGCCAACGGCAGCGGAGGAAGTGCGGCCTCATCCGCCGGACCGGGCGGCGCCGGCGGTAAGATGCCTTTTTTATTTCGTCAGGTACGGCGTCCGGCAGGGCGCGTTCCACAGCCGCAGCAGCTCGTCATCCATCCGGGCCATGAACATCTGGAAACCGGCCTGTTCCTGGACCGTGAGCAGCTCGCCCACATAGTTGGCAACGATCTCGATGCCCTTCTCATTGAGGATCTGCTCACATCTGCGGTAGATGATGAGCTGTTCCATGAGAGTGGTGGCGCCGGAACCGTTGATGATCAGCATGACCTTCTCGCCGGACTGGATACCGATGTCCTTGAGCAGCGCGTTGACCATAATCTCGGCGGTCTCGTCAGCGGATCTCATGGGCTGGCGTCCGCCGCCGCCTTCACCGTGCTGTCCCATGCCGATCTCCATATCGTCCTCACCCAGGTCTGCCAGCGCGGCGCCGGTGGAGGGATGGGTGGCGCCGCGGACGGCCACGGCCAGAGTGGCCATGTTGTCCGCGAAGCGCTGGGCGATGGCGGCGACCTCCTCCAGGCTCTTGCCCTCGGCCGCAGCCGCGCCCGCGATCTTATAGGTGGGGATGCAGCCTACGAGACCGCGGCGGTCTTCAGCGTTCTCACGCGGGGCGTTGGACACGTCCTCCTGCGTGACGACCTTCACCACGTTGAGGCCGAGCTTCTTGCACTGCTTCATGGTCAGGTTGCCGGTCAGCATGTCGCCGGCGTGGTTGAGCACGATGTACAAGACGCCCTTGCCCTTGTCGGCCAGCTTGATGGCATCCACGCAGGCCTGGGGGCCGGGAGCGGCGAAGACGTCGCCCACGACGGAGATATCCACCATGCCCTCGCCCACGAAGCCGGAGATGGCGGGCTCATGTCCGGAACCGCCCTGGGTGACGATGGTGACACGGTCGACGTTGTCAAGGGCATTGTTGATGATCATGTTCTCCTCACCGCGGTGGATGAGCCCGCGGTTGGCGGCCACCAGGCCGTCCAACAGCTCGTCAGTGAGGGCGTCTGGTGCGTTGATGAATTTCTTCATTTTCATGGGGGGACCTCCTCTATCACAAAAATTCAAGATCACTGGAGCGTTCAAAGGCCCTGAGCCAATCCCCGGAAGAACAGGGCAGTGGAGACGGCACCTGCGTCGGGCGTACCGATGGTCTGCTCTTTGTAACTGCGGGCACGGCCGTATTTGGAGACGAACTGCTCGCTGGCCTTGGCACCGGCTTCCGCTGCCGCCGCCGCAACGTCCAGGATGTCCTTCGGGCTGCCCTCCGCCGCCTGTGCGGCTTCCACGGCAGGGATCAGAGCGTCCATCATGGTCTTGTCGCCCACCTTGGCGTCGGTGATGTCTTCCATCTCTGCCAGACATCCAGAGAACATCCGCTTCACAGCCGCGCTGTCCAGCTCGGTCTCCTCTTCGCCCAGCTGCGCACCGAGACCGCCGATCATCGTGCCGTACAGTGGTCCGGCAGAGCCGCCTTTCACCTCCATCACGGCCATCCCCAATGCATCCAGGAAGTCATGGATGCTCTCGTCACCCCATTGAGGGAGCCGCTCCAAGATCAGTTTGGAGATCTTGGAGATGGTGATGCCGTGATCGCCATCACCGAAGCGGGAGTCGATCTGGCTGAGATGGTCGGAATCGTCCGCCAGCAGACGGGCAGCGCTGGTGAGCATGGCCGTCACTGCGGCCCGGTCGATGGTCATATGCCACGCCTCCTTCAAAAGTCCATGTCTGTGACCAGCATAGCATATCTGTTACGAAAGTCAATCTTGCTGGAAAAATTCTCTGTATTCGTTGGAATTTCAAAAGCTAGATCGGTCATTATATACAAAAAAATAACGTCAATATCTGACACTCTCAGATATTGACGTTACATATGTTACTTTCAGAGAGCAGCTCCGACGCCAGTGTCTGCCGTGCCACCAGATGGGTGAATAGGCCGGTCCGCAGCGCGCCGCGCAGGGCCCTGACACTGGTGTTCGCGGAGCACAGGCCCACCACGTTCCGGCAGGCGGACAAACGCTCCAGAGGGATCTGGATGGCGAGATCGTGGTCGGAGCGGATGATCTCGCCCTCTTCATTGAAGAAGTAGGCCAACAGCCGCCCGCAGGCATGCTGGCGTTGGAGCAGGTCACCATATCGGGCTACGGAGGCGAAATCCGGCGTGGATGGGAAGTTCCCGATGTTCACCAGCGCGGTGTCCATCCGCTCCCAGACCTGTTCGGCTTGGTGGTAGAGCTCCGTGGAGCAGAGGACCGCTCGCTCCTCATAGCTCTCGGCCAAAGCGGGCAGGTACAGGAACGACGGCTCTGCGCCCAGAGCGGACGCAAGGACTCGGACGTTCTCATTGGAGTGGTAGTTGCGGATGGGGATGCCTGCGTTTCCCAGGAGGGGACACAAGGCCTGGACAGGGCTGGAGGCAGGCGGGTCCTTCTCCACCAATGAGACGAGATGGCCGATGAAATGGCCCCAGCCGATGCCGACCCGGCGGGCATCCAGCCGGTCCAACAGTGCCAAGGTCTCCCGGCATAAGGCCAGATTGGTCAGGCTGTCATCTTCGCCATCGGGGACCAGGGCCCCGCCCAGGGGACAGACGCGGCTGCCCAGCTGACCCAAGATAGCGGCGGAGGATCCGCCCGGATCATGGACAGTGATCTCCACCACGCCCAACTCCCTGGCCTCCCGCAGCATTCGGCTGACCAAGGGACGGGAGATCCCCAGCTCGGCAGCGATATCACTTTGCTTCTGATCGTCCAGATAGTACCGCCGGGCCACATATGCCAGCCGCCGGAGTTTGGATGCGTGATCGGGCACGATGCCACCCCCTCTCTACGTTCTCTCTGCTACTCTATCACAGGGAGGATGGGATCGCAATAGGGATGGCGCAGGGGGGCTTGTCATGCTATAATGGTCCTTTGTAAAGGAGACGAACACAGTGACCATGACCAAAGAAGAAGCGCTCAAGACCTATTTTGGATATGATGCGTTCCGAGGTGGGCAGGCAGAGATCGTCGATGCCCTGCTGGCAGGCCGGGACGCACTGGCCATCATGCCCACTGGAGCGGGGAAATCCATCTGCTATCAAGTGCCGGCGCTGGTGCTGCCGGGCATCACGCTGGTCATCTCCCCGCTGGTGTCCCTCATGCGGGACCAGGTGACGCAGCTGGTGCAGATGGGCGTGCCTGCGGCCTTCCTGAACAGTACGCTCACGTACCGGCAATACCTGCTGGCCCTCAGCCGGGCCAAGGAGGGGAGATACAAGATCATCTACGTGGCCCCCGAACGACTGGAGACAGAGGGGTTCCAGGCCTTCGCCAGAGAGGCCGAGATATCCCTCGTGGCAGTGGACGAGGCCCACTGTATCTCTCAGTGGGGGCAGGATTTCCGGCCATCCTATCTGGGGATCCCGGCCTTCGTGGATGCGCTGCCCAGGCGGCCGGTCCTGGGGGCCTTCACCGCCACGGCCACGCCGGAGGTACGTGACGACATCCAGCACCTCCTGGCGCTGGAGTCACCGCAGGTGGTGACCACCGGCTCCGACCGGGAGAACCTCTACTTCGAGGTCCGGCATCCAACGGACAAGCGGGCCGAACTATTGGAGCTGGTGGAGAGCCGCAGGGGCAAGTGCGGGATCGTGTACTGCGCGACGCGGAAGACCGTGGAGGAGGTGTGCAGCTTCCTCCGGGAGCGGGGCGTGGACGCCACCCGTTATCATGCAGGGCTGGAGCCGGAAGAGCGGCAGAAGAACCAGGAGGACTTCCTATATGACCGGACGGCAGTGATGGTCGCCACGAATGCCTTCGGCATGGGCATCGACAAATCGGATGTACGCTATGTCATCCACTATAACATGCCAAAAGATGTGGAGAGCTATTATCAAGAGGCGGGCCGGGCCGGCCGGGATGGAGCGCCGTCCAGCTGCATCCTGCTCTTCAGCGGCCAGGACGTGCGGACGGCGGAGTTCCTCATCGACCACAGCGAGCCCCGGGAGGAGCTGGACCAGCGGACGGCGGAACAGCTCCGGGAGCGAGACCTCCAGCGGCTGCGGCGGATGACCGGCTACTGCAGGACCCGCCGCTGCCTGCGTCAGTACATCCTGGGATACTTCGGCGAGCAGGCTCCAGACTACTGCGGCGCCTGCTACAACTGCATCCATAATTTCGAGGAGGTGGAGGTGGGGCCAGAGGCACGGGCCATCATCCGCTGTGTGGCGGAGACAGGAGAGCATTTCGGGGTCAACGTCATCGCAGAGGCCCTGTGCGGTGCGCAGACAGAGAAGGTCCGCAAATACCATATGGACCAAGAGCGCAGCTACGGCACCCTGGAGGCGTTCACTCAGAAAGAGGTCCAGGAACGCATCCGTTTCTTGCTAGACGAGGGCATCCTGGTCCTGAGCCCGGGGCAGTACCCGGTACTGCGGCTGGGCGGCCGGGCAGAAGCGGTCATGGAGGGAGGCGTATCTCTGCGCATGCGGACCGTGAAGGAGACGCGGCCTGCCCTGGCGCGTCGGACCACTGCAGCAGAACTGGACGGACCGGCGGCAGAGCTGTTCGGGCGCCTCAGAGCGCTTCGGGCCAGCTTGGCCCGAAGGCAGGGCGTACCGGCGTACGTGGTGTTCACAGATAAGACCCTGCGTGAGCTGGCCTTGGCCCGGCCTGCCACCATGGCGCAGTTCCGGGCGGTGAGCGGTGTCGGCACTGCGAAAGCAGAGCGCTATGGCGAGGCGTTCCTGGCGGAGATCGCAGCGTTCGAGACACCGTGGGGCGGATGAGCGGATCGGATACGAAGGGTCCTGGAAACAGGAGAGGGAGCATGATCGACAGCCTCTGGATATCGGATGGCCTTTAGAGGTCTGATGGATCGACCATGATACATGATATAAGAACATTTTGCGGCATGCTGTCCTCTGGCCGATGCTCTTTGGATTTTTTGCAATAGGGAAGCTGCCAAAGAATGTTCAAAATATCAATTGCTTTCGTGACAACAGATCATAAAATAGGAAGATAGGGGACATATGCTGAAATTGGAGCGGCTATGAGGACGTGCGGCCTGCCGGATCCCTGTCCAATGTACACGGGCCGCCGGAGAAAAAATAGGAAGGAAAGAGAGTATGAAACTTTCGAAAGAAGAGATCAAAGCGATCATCCCCCACCGGGATCCCATGTTGCTGGTGGACACTGTGGAAGAGATGGAGGCCGGCGTCAGCATCGTCACGACCTTCTATGTGGATCCCGCTCGGGAGATATTCAAGGGCCATTTCCCCAGTGAGCCGGTGCTGCCTGGCGTGTATTCCGTGGAGTGTATGGCGCAGACAGCCGATATCCTGCTGCTCTCCACAGAGCGCTACGCTGGGAAGATCCCCCTGTTCCTGGGAATCAACAACGTGCGTTTCCTGAAGAAGATCCTCCCAGGAGACACCATCGAGATCCATGCGAAGATGGCGTCCGAGCGCGCAGAAAAAGCAATCGCCACCTGTTCCGCCGAGGTCTATGACCACGGTGAGCTGGCGGTCACCGGAGATGTGACACTGGCCATGCGCTGAGCTGCCTAGCATCACTGCGGCTTGCCTGACGGACCATAGAGCGGCCGAGAGCTCCCGGAGACAACATGTCTCCGGGAGCTCTCGTATCCAAATGGACCGTCCGGGTCATTCCGCCGTCACGTCCCGCCGTTGGAGGAAACGGATGGAGAGGCCGGTGGCCACCACCGTATAGACCAGCGCCGACAACAGGAAGGGGACCAGATCCAGCTCCATGGTGGGATCGTTGGCCCGCATCCCGATGCACAGCAGGGAGTAGGGGAAGGCGTAGCCCCACCCTTGGCTGGTGACCAGCAGCCCCAGGATGCCGCCGATCAGGCCGATGGCCACCGGCGGGGCGAAGGCCTGGATCACCAGGCTGAAAAACAGCTGCACAGCGCACACAGAGATACCGCCTAGGGTCCCGAAGAACAGCCAGTTCCAAAACTCCGGCGGCAGCGGCACGGAGATGCCCGCCAGCGTGCCGCTGACGAGAAACAGCGCCCCGATGCACCCCTGTGCCAGGACCGACGCTCCGGCGGAGAGGATCAGTTTGGCAAGGCACAGGTCCCGGACGGGCACCGGCATGGTCATCAGGCTGTTCCAATTGTGGTCCGTGTGCTCCAGCCGCCATTGCCAGGCACAGAATACCCCCAGCTGGGCGGGGAGAAAAAACAGGGAGGCGAACAGCACGTGCTGGGTCCAGAGGCTGTACCAGCTGCTGTCCAGTACTTCAAGATTGCCAAGGTAGTTGAAGGTGCCCAGGATGGGGGGGAACAGGGGCAGCACCAGAAAGGCCAGCCACACCGGCGACCGCCGGCACTTCAGGAGCTCGGCTTTCAGACAACGCAGCAGCATCGTCACACCTCCTTCCGGACGAACAGCGTCCGTCCTACGATGAAAAACAGCGCCGCCCAGAGGGCCAGCAGCACCAGGTCCAGCGGCTGGGGCCACTGCCAGAAGAACTGGGTGAACCGGGTGTCCGGGTCCCACTCCATCCGGGCCAGGGCCATGAGACCGTAGTATCCCCAGGGCACACACCGGACCAGCGCCGGCGGGAACAGCATACTCATGATGCCGATGAAGCTGCCGAAGATGCCGCATACCAGCGCAGCCGCCTGATTGGCGAACCGCAGGGACAGCCCCTGCTGCAGCGC
Source organism: uncultured Oscillospiraceae bacterium (assembly GCA_944387055.1). GTDB lineage: Bacteria > Bacillota > Clostridia > Oscillospirales > Oscillospiraceae > Oscillibacter. The sequence goes on along the minus strand of CALXDL010000092.1, from coordinate 10,420 downwards.
GTAGATCATCATGCTGACCGCCCAAGAGAGCAGGGTGGACATCACGGACCGGCCCAGAGGCACAGCGCCATCAAACTCCGCCGCGACGCCCATGGCCAGGAACAGGACGGAGCGAACGGTCAGCAGCACCGCCAGCACCAGCGCGCCCCAGCTGAGCTTCGCCAGGTACAGCCGCCCCGGCGGCGCCATGGTCTCCAGCAGCTTCAGCGTGGCCCCCTTGTGCTCCAGCTCACAGTTCCGGCTGGCCAGGGTGGCCACGGAGATGGGCAGGATGATGGCGTCGATCATGGCCAGATTATAAAACAGCAGCATCCACCCCTGTACCAGGTCTGACGCATCCTGCCGGGTGAGGTAGGCGCCGAACCACGCCAGCTCTGTCCCCAGCACGGTAGCGCACACCAGGACCACCTTCCGCCGGCGGCACTTGAAGAATTCCAGTCCCAGCAGTTTCACAGACTCGCCGCCTTTCCCGTCAACTCCAGGAAGATGTCCTCCAGGCTCTTCTGCCGCTCCTCCAGTCGGACCACCCCCAGGCGGTGTTCCGCCAGGGACCGGGTGAGATGGGCGGCGATCTCATCGGAGAGGATGGGGAGGATCAGATATCCCTCCTCCTCGGTGCAGTGGATGTCCTGTTGGGCCAGCAGGCTCTGCGCCACGGCGTTGTTGGTGGTCCGCAGGGCCAGATGGTGGCGGCTGCGGCCGTGGAGGGCCTCCAGGGTATCTTGGAACACCAGCTCTCCTTCCCGGATGATGCCCACCACATTGGCCATCTGGTCGATCTCGCTCAGGAGATGGCTGGACACCACCACCGTCATGCCGAACTGGCCGGGGAGAGAGCAGATCAGCTCTCGCATCTCCTGGATGCCTGCCGGGTCCAGGCCGTTGGTGGGCTCGTCCAGGATCAGCAGCTTGGGGAAGCCCAGCAAGGCCGCCGCCAGGCCCAGCCTCTGCTTCATGCCGAGAGAATAGTGGGCCACCTTCTTGTTCCGCTGGCCGTCCAGTCGGACAATCTGCAGCACCTCCCGGATGTTCGTCTCCGGCACGTTGCGCAATGTCTGGACGATCCGCAGGTTCTCCTCCCCGGTGAGGTGGCCGTAGTAGCTGGGGCTCTCGATGAGGCTTCCCACCTGCCGCAGGATATCGAGCCGGCCGGCGCTCTCCGCCTCCTTGCCCAGGATGTGGATGCTGCCCGCCGTGGGCCGCACCAGCCCCAGCAGCATCTTCAGAGTGGTGGACTTCCCGGCGCCGTTAGGGCCCAGGAAGCCGTAGATGCAGCCCTCCGGCACATCCAGATCCAGATGGGCCACCCGCAGGACGTTCCCATATCGTTTGCACAGACCGCACGTCTCGATGATATCCATGGTCTTCGACCTCCTTATGGCTCTTATCCTAGCGCCCCGACCTTACACACCCATGAAGCCAGCCTTACGATTACCTTACGTTTTCGCCAGAGGATGGATGGAAGGAGCGGATATGGTATAATGGAGAAAATCGAGACAGAAGGAGACCAAAGGATGGCCTATCGCATTTTGATCGTGGATGACGAGCCCGCCCTCCAGAGCATGGTCGGGGAGATCCTGGCGGGGGACGGCTATGAGCCGGAGACGGCAGGGACCTGCGCCCAGGCGTTGGAGCGGTTCCGGGCCGCGCCCGCAGACGCGGTGCTGCTGGACGTGATGCTCCCCGACGGGGACGGGTTCTCCCTGTTCGGGCAGCTGCGGGAGGTCCGGGACGTACCGGTGCTGTTCCTCTCCGCCCGGGACGAGGATGCCGCCCGGCTCCATGGCCTGGGCCTGGGGGCGGACGACTACATCACCAAGCCCTTCCTTCCCCAGGAGCTGCTGCTGCGGCTGCGGGCGGTGCTGCGCCGGGTGTACCGGCAGGAGCCGGACACCGCCCGGCTGGGGGAGACGGAGATCTCCTGGGGCAAGGGCACTGTCCGGCGGGACGGGGAGGAGATGGCCCTCACCGCCAAGGAGTTCGCCCTGCTGAAAAAGCTGTGGGAGGCCCGGGGCAACATCGTCACCATCGACGCCCTGTGTGAAACGCTCTGGGACGGCCCCCTGGTGGGCTATGAGAACACCCTGATGGTCCACATCCGCCGCCTGCGGGAGAAGATCGAGGCGGATCCCTCTCACCCAAAGCACCTGCTGACGGTACGGGGCTTGGGCTACCGCCTGGTGCGGGAGGTGACGCCATGAAGATGCGGAGCCTTTTGAAGGGCGCGGGGCTGGTGGCGGCCTCTGCGGCGCTGATCGTGGCCCTCACACTGGTGGGGATCTGGAGCTTCATCTTCTATAACACGGACAGCGGCCGAGACTGGAGCGCGCCGGTGGGAGAGATCTCCCAGGCTCTGACCTGGGACGGCTCAGGATACGTGTTCACCGGGGAAGATCTGCTGGATGGGGACCGCTGGGCCATGCTGCTGGATGAGAGCGGTCAGGTGGTCTGGTCCCTCCGCAGGCCGGCGGACGTGCCGGAGACCTATACCATCATGGATGTGGCCTCCTTCACCCGCTGGTATCTCAGCGACTATCCGGTCCAGTGCCGGGTCCGGGACGACGGGCTGCTGGTGGTGGGTTCCCCCAAGGGCAGTGTCTGGAAGCACGATATGGCCATGGATATGGATACGCTGCTCCAAGTGCCGATCTGGTTCGCGGCGCTGTTCCTGCTGGCCCTGGGCTGCGTGCTGGGGCTGGCGTACCGGGTACTGCGGCGGTGGTTCCGGCAGGAGCAGCAGGTCCGGGACGCGGCCCGGTCCGGGGGGATCAACGGCGTCTCCCACGACATCCGTACGCCCCTGGCCGTGGTGCTGGGCACCGCTGCCCAGCTGGAGGCGGACCCAACATTGCCGCCGGAGCGGCGGAAGCAGGCGGCCGTCATCTGCCGCCAGAGCCAGGCCATCCGAGACCTGGTGAACGATCTGAACCTCACCATGCGGTTGGACTGCGCCATGCAGGTCCTGCGGAAGGAGACCCTCCAGCCGGCGGCCTTCCTGCGGCAGACAGCGGCGGACTTCCTCAACAGCGGCATGGCGGAGGGATATCCCATGGAGATGGATCTGCCGGAAGCACCTCTTCCGGACATCGAAGCGGACACCTTCCTATTGCGCCGGGCGGTGGATAACCTGCTGACCAACTGCGTCCGGCACAATGACCCGGGGTGTCCGATCCGCATGGGAGCCCGGGCGGAGGGGGCCTTTCTGGTGCTCTGGGTGGAGAGCGGAGGCGCGGCCAGCGCCCCGGATCCAGAGGAGCAGGCACGGCGCCAGCTGGGACCCGATGGCGGCGCCGCCCATGGCACGGGATTGAAACTGGTGAGCCAGATCGCCGCCGCCCACGGCGGGGAGGCTCGATTTTACGGCGGAGAGGCCTTCCGCTGCGAGCTGTGGCTCCCGGCGGTGGGCGGCTCATGAAGCGCCGTCCCCGATGTCCTGGGACCAAAATAGATGCTCTGTGCGAGCCGGCAGGCAGCAGAGGCGGGATAGACACAGCGTGGAGGGCCTGCGCCCGATCGTGATGGCATGATATCTATTCCTGCAGCGGGCTGAGCAGACCTACGGCAGGCTGGAAAGGCCGGATGGAGGTACCTCCATCCGGCCAAGTTCTCTCTATGTGGGATGTGGGTGCCTCTAGACACTGATGGCCCGCCGAGATGAAAACGGAGCGTTGGGTCCAACATGCGCAGCCTGCTGGAGACAGGCCTCTTGCGGTCAGCCAGGCAAGAACACCCAGAACGTGCTGCCCACGCCCGGCTGGCTTTGGATATGGATCCGTCCGCCGCAGAGCTCCAGGATCCGGCGGACGATAGAGAGCCCCAGCCCCAGACCTTGGGTCCGGTGAGAGAGGTCGCCCTGGTAATACTTGTCGAAGACGTGGGCCTGTACCTCCGGCGTCATGCCAATCCCTGTGTCAGAGATGGCGACGGCGATCGTGCCCTCCCGCTGCTCCATGCGGACCTCGATCTCGTCGCCCTCCGGCGTGTATTTGACAGCGTTGCTCAAAAGGTTGACCCAGACGTGGCGCATCATATCTGCGTCCCCCTGATAGGTCACGTCCTCCAGTTCTGCGGAAAACGTGATCTGCTTCTTCGCCCAGGCATCGGAGAAGAGGATGGCACACTGCTTGATCTGCTCGTCCAGGGCGTAAGGGACCCGCTTGAGCGGCATGGTCTGGGTGTCCAGTTTGGACAGCAGCAGTGTGCTCTCCGCCAGGTCCGCCAGCCGTCGGGACTCCTGCAAGATCACATCCAGATACTGCGCCTGGTCCTCCGGGGCGCAGTCCGGCTCCTGCAGGAGTTCCGTGAACCCCACGATGGCGGAGATGGGGGTCTTGAACTCGTGGGAGAAGTTCTGGATGAAGTCGCTGCGCAGCGTCTGGACGCTCTGGAGCTCTCCGGCCATGGTGTTGAAGTCCTCATAGGCCGCCGCCAGGGGGCCCCCATCCTCCGGCGCCAGACGTACTGACAGGTCCCCGTCGGCCATGCGCCGCAGAGCGCCTGTCAGACCGTTGATGTGGCGGGAGAGGCGGAAGGCGAAGCCTGCGAACAGCACGCCGGTCAGCGCCGCCATGGGGCCGATCATGCCGACGGCAAAGATGGGGTCGTAATCGAGATTTTCCGCAAAGACCTGATTGCGGAGAAAATCCAGAAAGGCAAAGGTCATGGTGGAGACCACCACGATCAGCACCGCCTGGGCGATCAGCCAGTTGCGGAGCTGGTGCCGGGGGACCTTTCGCTGTCTCATGTCTGTCCCCCCGTGATCTCCGCCCGGTAGCCCAGGCCTTTGATGGTGACGATCCGGAACTCCGTCACATCCCGCAGCCGGTTGCGCAGGCGGCTGATGTGGGTCTTGATGGTATCCTCTCCGCTCTCGGAATCGAAGCCCCAGATGTCGTCCAGCAGCTGGTTGCGGGTGAAGATCTGCCCCGGATAGGACAGCAGCTTATACAGCAGCTCGAATTCCTTTTTCGGCAGCTCCAGGACTTCCGCCTGCCGGGTCAGGGTATAGGTGCGCTGGTCCAGCGTCACGCCGCCGATGGTGATCTGCCGCTCGCTGGCGATCCGGGCCCGGCGGAGCAGGGCCTCCAGCCGCCAGCGCAGTTCCTCGAAGTTCACGGGCTTCGTCATGTAGTCATCGATGCCGGAGGAGAAGCCCTCCCGCTTGTCCTCGAAGGCCTGCTTAGCGGTCAGCAGCAGGACCGGGATCTGGTTGCCGTCCTCCCGCAGCCGCCGCACCAGGGTTTAGCCGTCCATCCGAGGCATCATCACATCCGCCACGATCAGGTCCGCCCGCCGGTTTTCCAGATATTCCAGCGCCTCCGACCCGTCATTGGCCGTGACCACCGTATAATAGGGCCTCAGCTTCGTGCAGGTCAGCAGGCGCATGGAGGCATCGTCCTCCACCAACAGAATGGTCGCCATCGCTCAATCTCTCCTCTCCCGGGGTTGCCGCCGGTCTGGGGCAGTCCCGCTGGCTCCTTGCAGGATATGCCTTGTGGGTAAACTGTTCGTAAACAAAAATATGCAGCTTGTTTACGTTCAGTTTACCTGGTTCCGGTAGCCTAGGCAATGCGAATATCCCAATTTTTCAAAATGAGGAGTCGAGGATCGATGGATACAGGATCATTTTTCCGCCGGAAGGGGAGAGTGGCTGCCCTGCTGCTGGGGCTGGCCCTGCCTCTGACCGGCTGCGGCGCAGCAGAGGAGGCCGCACCCATGGACATCACCGTCACGGTGGAGACCCAGACCGTTACCACCGGCAGTCTGGTTCTGGAGGAGAGCTATGTGGCGGAGATCTCCGCGGAAGGCTCTGTGAGTGTATATCCCAAAGTATCCGGCGTTGTGACGGAGGTGCTGGTGTCCGCCGGGGACACTGTCCAGGCCGGAGACGTGCTCTGCCGGTTCGAGGACGCTGGCGGCGCAGGGATCTCCCAGGCCCAGGCCAGCCTGAACTACCAGGAGCTGGTGAAGTCCAGGACCCCTACGGCTACCATCTCCGGCACCGTCAGCGAGACGTATGTCCACGACGGGGACAGCATCTCCGCCGGGGCGCCGCTGCTGCGGATCGTCTCTGACACTGATGTGGTGGCGGACTTCCTGTTTACATACGCCGCGCCCTCGGACTTCTACATCGGCCAGAGCGCCACGGTGTTCGTCACCGGCTTTGAGGGCTCCGTCCGGGGCACAGTGGTGGCAGTCCCAGACGGTACGACCACTGTCTCTACGGGGGCCACCGCCTGCTCCGTCCGGGTGAAGATCGACAACCCAGGCGCCTTGACGGACTCTGGCAGCTTCATGGCGCAGGCTGTGGTGGGAAGCTATACCAGCTATGGCCAGACGCCCCTGACCATGAGCGGCGCCGCTACGGTATATGCCGCCGCCTCCGGCACCGTCTCTGGCTTCACCAAGCTGGCGGGCAGCACCGTGACGGCGGGGGAGCGGCTTTGCACCATCTCCTCCGATGCCCTGGACGCCCAGATCGAGAGCGCCCGGCTGTCCCTTGCCTCCACCGACCTGACGGCGGAGAACTACATCCTGACGGCCCCCATCTCCGGATCTGTGGAGGAAGTCAATGTGACGGCCAACAATGTGGCGCCCTCCGGCGCGGCGGTGGTAATCTCCGCCTCTGGCAGCCGTACCGCCACCTTCTGCGTCCCCGACGATGTGGCGAAGACTCTGACCCAGGGCCAGGCGGTCACAGTGGAAGACCAGGGGACCCTGTACACCGGCACCATCAGCGAAATCGGTGTGGCGGTGGACGCCGCCAGCGGCCTCTTCAAGATCAAGGCCACATTGCCGGAGGCCCAGAGCCTCTCCAACGGCATGATCGTCACGTTGACCACTGCTGCCCGGTCGGAGGAGGACACGGTGTTGATCCCCACGGACGCCCTCTATTTTGACGGCGGCGAGGCCTATGTCTACCTCGCCCAAAATGGCACAGCTGTCCGCACACCAGTGATTGTGGGACTCTATACTGCGGAGCAGTCGGCTATCACCAGCGGCTTGTCCGCCGGCGATGCGCTCATCACCACTTGGTCCGCCGGACTGAAGGATGGCGCTGCCATCCGACTGACCGGAGCGGCAGAGGAAACTGCGGCAGGGGAGGGAGCGGCATCATGAAGCTGATCCAACTGGTCCTTCGGCGGCCCACCTCTGTCATCCTGCTGATTGCGGCGGTGGTGGTGTTCGGCGTCTCCGCTCTGACGGGGATGCCTCTGGAGTACATGCCGGACATGAGCATGCCCATGGAACTGGTGATGGTCACCTGGCCCGGGGCCGACGCCGACAGCATCGACCGCCTGGTGACCCAGCCCATCGAGGAGGAGTGCGAGACCCTGACGGACATCGAGACCGTGGCCTCCACCACCTACGACAACTACACCATGATCCAGCTGACCTACTCCTACAGCGCTGACCTGGACGACGTGTACATGGAGCTGAAGGCGGCCATGGACAACTTGGCGAACCAGCTGCCCGACGGCTGCGAGGCACCTACGATCATGGAGATCAGTATGGATCCTCAAGCCACCATGTCCATCTCCGCCACGGCGGAAGAGGGCGTGGATGTCCAGAGTTATCTGACTGACACGGTGACTCCTATCCTGGAGGGCGTCAGCGGCGTGGCCCGGGTGGAGGTCTCCGGCGCCCAGACGGACTACCTGCGGATCGTGCTGGACGAGGCCCGGCTGGAGCAATACGGCCTGACCATCTCCGACGTGGGCAGCGCCATCGCTGCCGCAGACTTCGATATGCCGGTGGGCAGCGTCACCATGGGCACCCAGGACGTGGCCCTCTCCGCCTCCGGGGACATCCAAGTGGACAGCCCGGATCTCCGGTCCGTCCCCCTCCAGACCCGGACGGGGCAGATGATCCGGCTAACGGACGTGACGGAGTTCTTCAACCTCTACCGGGAGGACGCCGAGAGCCTCAGCCGTTACAACGGCCAGGAGAGCGTCCTGCTGGAGATCACCAAGCAGGACAGCGCCTCCACCATCGCCGTGTGCAGTGGGGTGGAGGAGGCCCTGGCTCGCTTTGCCGGAGACGGCGTCTCCTTTACGATCATCAACTCCGAGGCAGACAGCGTCCTGGACACCCTCAGTGAGGTGATCCAGACCCTGCTGATGGGCGTAATATTGACCATGGCGGTCTTGCTGCTGTTCTTCGGCAGCCTTCGGGCCAGTTTGATCGTGGGCATCAGCATGCCGCTCTCCATCCTGCTGGCCATCATCCTGCTGAACTTCGCCGGCTATGCCTTCGATCTGATGACCGGCACCGCCCTCATCATCGCCATCGGCATGATCGTGGACAACTCCATCGTCATCCTGGAAAGCTGCTTCCGAGCCAAGGCGGAGGGACGCAGCTTCCACGACGCCGCAGCCAAAGGCACGGCCAGCATGCTGATGTCCATTGCCGCCGGCACCCTGACCACGGTGGTGGTCTACATCCCCCTGGCCATGGCGGAGGGCATGTCCGGCATGATGGCAGGGCCCCTCAGCTGGACGATCCTGCTGACCATGAGCGCATCCTTCCTCAGCGCCGTGGTGGTGGTCCCCCTGGCCTTTACGATGATCAAGCCCGTGCCCAAGGAGGATCTGCCGATCGATCGTCTACTGGACCGCTGCCGCTCCGGCTACCGCCGGATGATGCCCAGCCTCCTACGGCACCCGGGCCGGGTGTTGGGAGCGGCGGTGGCCAGTCTGCTGGCAGCGCTGCTGCTGGCCTCCCAGCTGGAATTCGTGCTGTTTCCCAGCGACTACGACGGCAGTATCCAAGTGGACGCCGTGTTCCGCTCCGGTACCAAGCTGGAGGTGATGGACCGGCAGGTCCAGGCCCTGGAGGAAGCATTGCTGGCAGACCCCAACTTTGACGAGGTCTCCCTGGACATCTCCGGCAACACGGCTACCTTCCTGGCCTATGCGGCCGATGACTGCCAGCGGACCAGCGAGGCATCCGTGGAGGCCTATACCCAGCAGTTCGGAAACACCCCCAACATGGACGTGGCGGTCTCGCCCCTGAGCCCCAGCGACATGGGGGCCCTGGCCACCTCCAACGAGACGGACATCACCCTGGTGGCGGACGACATGGAGAGCCTCCAGGCGGGGGCGGCCCTGGTGGAGGAGGCCATGGCCCAGGTGCCCGGCGTCCTGCGGATCGAGAACGCCTTTTCCCAGAGCCGGGTAAAGGGCCAGTTGGTCATCGACGCCCAGCGGGCCATCAGCGCCGGCACCTCCCAGGCGGCGGTGGCCATGCAGGTGAGCTACCTGCTCAACGGCATGACGGCCGCCACCATCGACTACGGCGGCCAGGAGTACGACGTGGTGCTGGAGTACCCGGCGGGGAAGTACGACGATATCACCGCCCTGATGGGCCACCCCATCCAGACTCAGGCGGGGACGTACGTCGTCCTGGAGGACATCGCCTCCATCGAATATACCACCACGCTGCCTGCCATCTCCCGGCAGGACGGCCAGTACATCACCACCCTCACCGCCACTACCACAGACGCGGCCAAGTACACCGCAGCGGATGCCATCACTGCCGCCGTGGCGGAGCTGGAATTGCCGGAGGGGGTGGACCAGGGCCTGAGCGCCATGGACCAGATGAGCAATGACGAGATCAGCGGCCTGACCGTGACGCTGCTGACCGCCGTGTTCCTGGTGTTCCTGGTGATGGCGGTCCAGTTCGACTCTGCCCGGCTCTCCATCATGGTGATGCTGTGCATCCCCTTCAGCCTGGTGGGCTCCTTCGGCATGGTGTTCCTCTCCGGCGCCCCCATGAGCATGCTGGGCCTGATGGGCTTTTTGATGCTCTTCGGCATCGCCGTCAACAACGGCATCTATCTGGTGGACGGCACCAACGAGCTGCGAAAGGCCATGCCCCTGGAGGAGGCGCTGATCCAGGCGGGCACCACCCGGCTGCGGCCCATTCTGATGACCACGCTGACTACGGTGATCTCCATGGTGCCCATGCTGTTCTCCAGTGACAGCGGCATGGGGATGATGAAGGAGATGGCCTACATCATCATCGGTGGACTGGTGGCCTCCACGATCCTGGCCATGTTCCTGATGCCGGCCTTCTACCTCCTGATTCGCGGCGAGAACGTGGATGGCAGCAAGAAAAAAGGGATGTTCTCCCATGTCGGCAAAAAAGTATCTACACGGTGATATCCATTTAGTCAGGGCCGCCTGATGCGCTGTCGCATCAGGCGGCCCTAGACATGTGTTTGATCGATCTGCTGTGATCACGATGCTCCCGAGGCGAGAGCAACGCCAGCCAAGGCCGCTTCCTGTCGCGCCTTGGAACGTTCCAGATATTCAAAATCCCCCAGATCCCGCAGGTCCACGTGGGAGGCGTCCACCCCGAACACCGGGTGTTCCGCCCACTGGGCCAGGGTGGAGGGATAGCGCCCCTCCAGCTGCCC
>CALXDL010000091.1 GCA_944387055.1 uncultured Oscillospiraceae bacterium | reverse complement strand
TGGGCCTTTGGGACGGAGATCTCCGGCCCTGTGACCGAGCCGTTCCTCTCGTTCCTGCTGGACCAGTTTTTCGAAGAGGTCTTCTCCAAGGTCCGCTTGCCGGTATCCGTCAAGACCCGGCTGGGCGTCCAGTCGCCGGAGGAATTCGAACGGCTGCTGGACATCTATGACCGCTATCCCATCCGCACGCTCATCATCCATCCGCGGGTCCAGAAGGAGTTCTATAAGGGGGAGGTCCACCTGGATGCGTTCGCCCGTGCTCTGGCACGGACCCGGCTGCCCGTGTGCTACAATGGAGACCTGGTGACGGCGGCGGACTGCGCGGCCTTGGAAGGACGATTCCCCTCTGTGGAGGCGGTGATGATCGGACGGGGCGCGGTGGCGGACCCGGCTCTGCTGCGCAAGCTCCGGGGCGGACCGCCCGCTTCCCGGAGCGAGGTGGAGGCCTTCATCCAGGCGCTCTATCAGGGCTATCAGGACTTCTACGGTCAGGTGCGCCCTGCGGCCCAGCGGATGAAGGAGGTCTGGTATTATCTCATCCGCCTGTTCCGGGGCGAGGAGCGGGACCGGTATGCCAGGCAGATGCGGCGCCTGCGGGCCCCGGGCGAGTATGAGGCGCTGGAGACGGCCATCCTGCAGGAGCTGACATTGGCAGATGAGGCCGAGGGACCCTTGGCATGAGGAAAGGAAGCGACGAGAGATGTACGATGAATTGACGGAAGTGGATATCCGGAAGATGCAGGAGGAGATCGACCACCGGGTCCGGGTCCTGCGTCCCCAGCTCATCGAGGAGGTCCAGACGGCTCGCGCCTTCGGAGACTTGAGCGAGAACTATGAGTACAAATGTGCCAAGCAGGCCAAGAACCGAAACGAGAGCCGTATCCGCTACCTGGAGCGGATGATCCGCACGGCGAAGGTCATCGCAGTCCAGCCGCAGGCGGATGAGGTGGGCCTGTTCGACAAGGTGACGGTGTTCAACGAGATGACCCAGGCGGAGATGGTGCTGGAGATCGTCACCACACTGCGCCAGGACGCGCTGAAAGGACTGATCAGCAAGGAGTCACCGGTGGGGAAAGCCCTGCTTGGCCGCAAGGTGGGCGAGCGGGTGGAGGTCCAGGTCAGCCCGGCGCTCAAATACCACATGGAGATCCGTGCCATCGAGAAGGGGCACGATGACGAGAGCTTGGACATCAGCACCTATTGACCGCCCGGAGCGGATAGAAAGACGAGGATGCCTCCAAAGGAGGCATCCTCGTCTTTCTCAAGATCATCTCCGCCTGCGGCCCCGGTAACCGCCGCCGCGCCTGCGGCTGACGCTGTGACCGTACCGGTAGCGCCTGCGGCCGAACACCAGCTTCCAGCCCACCAGCGCCAACACCAATACCAGCAGCACGATGCACACCACGCGCACCGCCGTCCTGGAGAAGAAGTCTTTCACGTTCTTCCAGAAGGTCAGCAGCGTGGACGCTTCCACATCGTTGCTGGCCAAGAGCGGGACGGTGGTCAGCGCTTCTCCGTCCAGCGAGAGCGTGAGCGTCCCCAGCTCCTGTCCGGCGGTGATGGGGGCCTCCACCGGCTCCTGGAGCGTCACCGTGCGCTCCAGTGCGGCCGGATCCGTGCCGTTGGGCAACAGCAGCTCCACGTCCTGCGCAGGGTGGACCGTCACATAGTTCACTTCCCGGGACAGGTCCACTTCCACCTCCTGGATGAAGTCCAGCTCCGTGAGCACGGTCTGATAGGAGAGGTTGTCGAACGCCCAGTCGAAGAGCACGTTGGTATCATAGAAGCTATAAGTACGGATCTCGCCGTCCTCCAGCGTGACCCGGTCGCCCCCCAGCACCACGCTGATGAGGCTCAGGCTCCCTCGCACAGCGGAAGAGACCAGGCAGTGTCCCGCGTCAGAGGTGGAGCCGGTCTTGATGCCGTGGGCATCGCTGTTCATATAACCGCGGGACCGCCAGCCGTCGATGAGGTAGTTGGTGGTGTGGAGCGTGCGCGCCTCACTGAGATTGGTGGCCGGGATGGTGACCGTGCCGGAGTCGCAGATGCGCATGAAGTCATCGTGGGTCAGGGCCTCTTTCGTGATGAGGTACAGATCCCACGCGGAGGTATAGTGTTGGGGGTCATGGAGCCCCGTGGGATTGACGAAGTGTGTATCCTCACAGCCCAGAGCCTGGGCCCGCGCGTTCATCTGCTCGACGAAGGCGTCGATCGAACCGGACACGGCCTCGGCCAGGACATTGCACGCTTCGTTGGCGGACACCACCAGCATACAGTTGAGGTAGTCCTCCACCGACATGACCTCCCCCTCCAGGATACCGGCGGTGCTGCCCTCCTCGTCCAATCCGGTGGTCATGGCGGTGCGGGAGGCGGTGAGCGTCTGGTCCAGAGAGAGCTGGCCGCTGTCCACGGCCTCCAGCACCAGCAGCGCCGTCATGATCTTGGTGAGACTGGCCGGATAGAGCTCTTGATGCTCGTTCTTGGCGTAGATCACCGATCCGGTGGTGGCGTCTACGAGGAGCGCTGCTTTGGACTGTATCACCGGGTCCTCCAAGGCGGAAGCGGCCGGGGCGGACACCAGGCCAGTGAACAGTGTGAATACCAAAAAAAGAGAGAAAAAGCGTATCCTTTTCATGTGCAACTCCTGTGATCTGTGATATAATGGCCTTGATATCCGTCCTGCCCCCGACAGCAGGACGGCAGGATCCGACATATATAGACAGTATAGCAAAAAAGAAGAGGGAGTTCAACCGATCGATGGGCGGAAAGATCACCAAAACAGAAAAATGGCTGCTGGCATCGACCGCGCTCTTCCTGTGTGTGGTGACGGGGCTGTATCTCCACGACCAGCGGACACAGGTGGAGGGAGTGGCCGTGGAGACGGAGCTGACGGTGCCGCAGGAGGCTGTGGGTCCGGAGGCCGGCCCCATCGATCTGAACACGGCCACCGCAGAGGAACTGACGAAGCTGCCTGGGATCGGGGAGAAGCTGGCGGAGCGCATCGTGGCCTACCGGACGGACAACGGTCCCTTCGCCAGCGCGGAGGAGATCATGGAGGTGAAGGGCATCGGCGAGGCGACGTTCGCGGATCTGGAAGGGCTCATCACCGTGGGACCGGTGCAGTAGGCGCACCGCTTTTGGATGCCTGCGGAGGACACATGGAAAGCAAAGGAGTGCGACATGGCAAAGATCCTGGTAGTAGATGACGAGAAGCTCCTGGTGAAGGGGATGAAGTTCAATCTGGAGAACGAGGGCTATCAGGTGGAGTGCGCTTACGACGGCGCCGCCGCTGTGGAGCTGGCCCGCAACAGCCGTTTCGACCTGATCGTCTTGGATGTGATGATGCCGGAGGTGGATGGGCTGGAGGCATGTATGCGCATCCGGGAATTCTCCAACGTGCCCATCATCATGCTCACCGCCAAGAGCGAGGATGCGGACAAGCTGATGGGCTTCGAGTGCGGGGCGGACGACTATCTCACCAAGCCATTCAACATCCTGGAGCTCAAGGCCAGGGTGCGGGCGCTGCTGCGCCGGGCCGCCGGGGTCCAGCGCAGCCAGGGGGCGCTGCTGACAGCGGGCGACATCACGCTCAATACTGAGGAGCGCTCTGCGGTCCGGGATGGCCGCACCGTGGACCTGACGGCCAAGGAATATGACCTCATCGAGCTGCTGATGCGCAATCCCCGGCGGGTATACAGCCGGGAGAACCTGATGAACGTCGTGTGGGGCTATGCCTATGCGGGCGATTACCGCACGGTGGATGTCCACATCCGCCGCCTGCGGGAGAAGCTGGAGAAGGATCCGGCGTCACCGGATCACATCATGACCAAGTGGGGAGAGGGGTACTATTTCAAAGCGTGACGAACGGCCCTTCTGGGGGAGCCTCCGGTTCAAGTTCGGCTTGAGCTACATCCTCGTCATCGCCGCAGTGCTCCTGCTGCTCAATACCTATCCGCTCATCGTGTCAGAGGACATGATGTTCCGCTCGAAGGAGACGACGCTCCAGTCCAGCGTGTCGGTGATGGTGTATTCCCTGGCCGGGCTGGATCAGCTGGACGAGGAGAACGTGGCTGCGGCCATCGCCGGTGTGGAGGAGACGGGGCTCAGCCGGATCCTGGTCACAGACAACGCCGGCCGCGTCCTCTATGACACCCGAGAGACCGGCAACGCCGTGGGAGAGTATGCGGTGTACACGGAGATCGTCCAGGCCCTGCTGGGGAACGACGCTTTCACCAGCGAATACCGCAGCGGCGCCTTCCGCAGCCGGGCCGCCTCTCCGGTGCTCTATCACAACCAGATCATCGGGGCGGTATACGCCTATGAGTACGACACGGAGCAGGCGGCATTGCTGGAGGGGCTCCAGAGCAATCTGCTGCGACTGTCCGCTGTGATCGGTGTGGGGGTGCTGCTGCTCAGCGCCCTGCTGTCCCGCGCGCTGACGCGGAAGATCGAAGAGCTCCTCCTCGCCATCCGCCAAGTGCGGGAGGGCGCCTACAGCCACCGGGCGGAGATCCGGGGGCGCGACGAGATCGCCCAGATCGGGCAGGAGTTCAACAGCCTGACCGACCGGCTCCAGACCACGGAGAGCGCGCGGCGCCGTTTCGTATCGGACGCCTCCCACGAGCTCAAGACGCCGCTGGCGGCCATCCGGCTTCTGACGGACTCGATCTTGCAGACGGAGGACATCGACCGGGAGACCGCCCGCGAGTTCGTCTCGGACATCGGCGCGGAGGCGGAGCGCCTCTCGCGCATCACTGAGGACCTGCTGCGCCTGACCCGGCTGGACAGCGGCGTGCTGGAACCCCCTGCGGTGGTGGAGGGGATGCCGGTCCTGGAGAAGGTGATGCGGATGATGTCCCTGGTGGCCCAGGAGAAGGGCGTGGACCTGACGTATGAAGCGGCGGGGGCGTGCACGGTCCTGGCCACGCGGGACGAGATCTATCAGGTCATCTACAACCTCACGGACAATGCCGTGAAATACACGGCCGCCCCTGGCGCGGCCCAGGTGTCCCTCCGGCGGGAAGGAGGATGGGTGGTCCTGGTGGTGTCGGACAACGGCGTTGGCATCCCGGAGGAGGACATCCCACGGATCTTCGAGCGGTTCTATCGGGTGGACAAGGCGCGCTCCCGCGCTGCCGGAGGGACAGGACTGGGCTTGTCCATCGTCAGTGACACGGTGTGCCGACGGGGCGGTACGGTGGAGGCAGCCAACCGCCCGGGCGGCGGTGCGGTGTTCACCGTGCGCTGGCCCTGGAGAGAAGGAGGAGAGGGCGCATGAGATGGCTCACGGCTGCGGCGGCCTTGGCCGCACTGACGCTGTCTGCGGGCTGCGCGTTCGCGGCGGCGGGACTCCAGACGCAAGACGGCTATGCGGTCTATTTCCTGGAAGAGGACCTCTCCGCCGCGCCGGGGCGAGACGCGCTGCGCGCAGAGACAGTATTTCTGGATGCGGACGAGGGGACAGACGCCTTGGCGGAGCGCCTGATGACATGCCTGCTGGAAGGGCCGGAGGATGAGAGCCTGCGCAGCGCCGTCCCGCCGGGCACTGCCCTGGTGTCTTTGGCGGTGGATGACGGCCAGGCGGCGGTGGACTTGTCCTCCACCTATGCGGTGCTCTCCGGCGTGGAGCTGACTTTGGCAGATTATGCCATCACCCTGACGCTCACCCAGCTGCCGGAGATATCCTCCGTGTCCATCACAGTCCGCGGCCGGGAATTGGCCTATCGAGACAAGCAGGTGTTCACGGAGGAAGACGTGCTGCGCTCCAGCATGGAGGACGTGGTGAGCACGCTGATCGCCACGCTCTACTTCCCGGATGAGGATGGCCGCCTGCAGGCCGAGGAGCGGGAGCTGGAGCTCTACGAGGGCGAGACACAGGCCGGCGCCGTGGTGCAGGCCCTCCTGTCCGGACCGGAGGACAAAGAGCTCTCTGCCGCTGTGCCGGAGGCCTTCCAGGTGGAATCGATGCGTCTGGAGGAGAGTGTGTGTTATGTGAACCTGAACTCCGCTGCCCTGACGGAGATCCCGGAGGATGAGGTGGTGGAGACGGCGGTGGAAGCGCTGGCCCGCTCCCTGTGCGCGCTGGACACCGTGTCAGAGGTCCAATTCCTGGTGGATGGGGAGTTCACGGACAGCTATGGGACGGTGGACGTCTCCGGTCCCTGGCATTATTGAACTGTCAGGCCGGGCCTCACGGACCGAAGAACAGCCGGACCGCGAACGCGGAGGCGAGGAAACCGGTCACGTCCGCCACCAGAGCGGCAGGCACCGTATGGCGGGTGCGGTAGATGCCCGCGGAACCGAAATAGACGGCGATGGTATAGAAGGTCGTCTCCGTGCTGCCCAGCATCACCGCCGCCACCCGGCCTACATAGCTGTCGGGTCCGTAGGCGGACATCAGGTCTGTGGCCACGGCCAGTGCGCCGTTGCCGGAGACCGGACGGATGAGCATCAGCGGCGTGACCGCCGCCGGGAGGCCCACGGCATCCAGCACGGGGGCGCACAGGCCGGAGAGCCATTCCATCGCTCCGGAGGCACGGAACATGCTGACTGCCGTCAGCAGTCCCACCAGGGCCGGTATGATCCGGAGCAGGACCGAGAGGCCCTCCTCAGCGCCGTGCGTCAATGCGGCGTATACGTCCACGCGCCGGCCCAGGCCGCAGGCGGCCACTGCCGCCAGCAGTACGGGGATCACCAGAGAGCTGAGGTTCAACGCCGCCACCTCCCCACAGCAGACAGGGCGTGCGCTGCCAGCAGGCCCGCCGATACAGAGAGGATGGAACTGAGCCATACCGCCGGCAAGATGTCGAAGGGGGTCTGGCAGCCTGCAGCGGCGCGGACCGTGGCGACAGTGGCGGGGATGAGCTGGATAGAGGCGGTGTTGAGCACCACCAGCGTGCAGAGCTCATCGCTGGCGACACCGTCACAGCCCTCGGCCATCCGCCGGGCCGCGCGGATGCCCAGCGGTGTGGCGGCGTTGCCGAGCCCCAGCAGGTTGGCGGAGACGTTGGCGGACACGGCCGAGAGCGTCTCGCGGTCCCGGCTGGCCTGCGGCAGCAGCCGCCGCAGCAGGGGACGGAACGCCCGCGCCAGCTGGTCGGAGAGCCCGCAGGCGTTCATGACCTCCATCACGCCGCTCCAAAGGCACAGGACGCCCGCCATGGAGAGGCTCAGCTCGATGGCAGAGCCGGCACCCTCCATCGCCGCGCCCGCTACGGCGTCCAGGTTCCCCGTGCAGATCCCGAAGAGCAGAGACAAGATCACCATCCCGGACCACACCCAGGTCATCGCCATCTGTGTTCCTCCTTTCCGCATGTGGCGGCGGCCAGCGGACCAAGGATGCCCGTATGCGCTGCCCCAGGCGTACAATTGTAAACGAAGTTTGAAATTTCAGGTTTTATAATTGACAGATAATGACAGCCTGTGGTATTGTCATGTAACACGAATGGAAGTGAACTTTCGGAGAAAAGGAGAACTGCAGTGAAATCCACAGGAATCGTGAGGAAAGTCGATGAATTGGGACGGATCGTGCTCCCCATCGAGATGCGCCGCACTTTGGACATCGCAGAGAAGGATGCACTGGAAATCTATGTGGAAGGCTCGTCCGTCATTCTGAAAAAATATAAGCCCAGCTGTATCTTCTGCGACAGTACGAAGGACATCGTGGAGTTCAAGGGCAAGAACGTGTGCCCGAAGTGCCTGAAAGAGCTGCGCTCCATGTGAGATGCCAAGGATCCTGCCAGCATGTGCTTGGGCCTTGAGAGCAGACGGAGATATCTTTTGATCCAAAGAGGGGCGGCGTGATATGCGGGAGCATATCGCGCCGCCCCTTATGTTCGCGGGCCCATCCCCAGCCCAGGAGAGGAGGGGCGGAGAGGGACATCCGCACCGTAGACCGCGACAGGAGCGGGACCATATGGACCGGCTGCGCGCATGGCGGACGGACGGTCGGATATGGCCGAGCGGCATCTGGACCGGTGGATGTCCGCTTTGGATGGCGGAGGCGTCAAAGCGGTGTGCGCCGTCACACGAGAGGACTCCGGAGCATACGAGATCGAGGACATCACCGCCGAACCCGGGACCTGGCGGAAGGGATACGGATCGGCCCTGCTGGCCGCCGTCTGGCGGGCACACAGATGAGATGAGGCGATGATCCCATCAAGCGGAGCGTGAAAAACGGGAGAGAGGCGGTCGCCTCTCTCCCGTCGGCTCATCGTGGCCAGCCCGCCAGCTGCGGGGGGACGGAGACAGTCTTGCGGAGCAGTCTCACCGGTCCAGAGCCGCAGCGTAGAGCTCGTTCTTGGACAGTCCGGTGAGGGCCGCGATCTCCTTGGCCGCGTCTTTGAGCCGCATCCCCTGCGCTACCAGCCGCAGGACCTGTTCTGTCCCTTCCTCCAGTGTGACAGCGGCGCTCTCTCTGGGCGGGCAGCCGGCTACCACCAGCACATACTCTCCCTTGGGCGCGTTGGCTTGGTAGTGGGATACCGCTTCGCCCAGGGTGGTGCGTATGGTCTCCTCGTGGAGCTTGGTCAGCTCCCGGCACAGGGCGATCCGGCGGTCAGGACCGAAGACGGCGCACAGGTCCTCCAAAGTGGTCCGGAGCTTATGGGGCGCCTCATGGAAGATCATGGTCCGCTCTTCGCTGCGGAGCTGTTCCAGGCGCTCCCGGCGGCTCTTCTTGTTGACGGTGAGGAACCCCTCGAAGGTGAAGCGGCCCGTGGGCAGACCGCTGACGGCCAGTGCGTTCACTGCTGCGCAGCAGCCGGGGATGGCGATGACCGTCACGCCATTTCCCGCGCACAGCCGCACCAGATCTTCGCCTGGATCGGAGATGGCCGGGGTGCCGGCGTCCGTCACCAGGGCACAGGACTCTCCCGCCAGCAGCCGCTGGAGGATGGACTGCCCGGCCGCGACGTGGTTGTGCTCATGATAGCTCACCAGGGGCTTTTTGAGCTGGAAGTGGTTCAGCAGCTTCACGGAGACTCGGGTATCCTCCGCGGCGATGAAGTCCACGGACTCCAGGGTCTCCACGGCACGGGGAGAGAAGTCTCCCAGATTGCCGATGGGCGTGGCCACCAGATATAAGGTCCCGCTCATGGGGATCCCTCCTTCATTCGGAAATAGGCGGCGTCCAGTTCCGCCGTGGGATGGCCCTCTCCATCTTCCAGGCAGAGAGGGGGAGCGATGTCCAGTCCCGGCCGGCCGCCCCGGCGGGCCTCCATCAGCAGCAGGGAGGGGGCCAGTCCCGCTCGGCGGCAGACGAAGCGCAGCCGTTTGGGCTCCAGCGCGTGGGACCGGAGGACACAGCACAGGTCTGCCAGCCGCTCTGGCTTGTGGACCAGACAGAAGGCCCCGCCCCACCGGAGCAGCCAGGCCGCGGCAGCGCAGATGTCATCCAACGTACAGCCGGTCTCCGTCCGGGCAGTCCGGAGGGCCGCTGTCTCCGGCAGGCGGCCGGTCCCGGCCGGATAATACGGGGGATTGCACACCGCCAGGTCAAAGCCCCCGGCGGGCAGCAGGCTGCGGATCTCCCGCAGGTCCCCTTGGCGGAAGGTCAGTCGGTCGGTCAGGCCGTTTCGGGCGGCGGCCTGCTCCGCCAGGTGGACGGCCTCCGGCAGAAGTTCCACGCCGGTGACGGCCAGCTCCCGCTGGCGCTGGAGCAGCAGGAGGCCCAGCAGGCCGGTGCCGCTGCCCAAATCGCACACCCGCGCGCCAGGCTTCAGCCGGGGGAAGCTGCCCAGCAGGAAGGAGTCTGTGCCGGGACGGAACAGGCCGTCGTCATAGACGAAGGACGCCCCGTCGGGGCAGAGGAGTTCCCAGTGCTGCAATGTGATCCCTCCATCGATGTCATCCAGATCATTATAATGGAGATCAGGCTCTCTTGCAATGGTGAAGCGGGACATGGTATGATGCTGGTATCTGGAAAATGAAGCCGCCGGCCATGGCCTTGTTTGAGAGGGGAGATGACCGTTGAGACCTATAGATACGGATATCGATCCCGTATAGATCGGGAGAGGACCCGCGCCGCCTATGAAAGACGGGCATCCGCCGGAAGCTGGCTGCGGGGCGCTCTGCTGGGAATGACCGCATTCCTGGCCGATCTGGGCATTGACGCGGAACGGCCGGACGACAGCGCGGCCGAGGATGGGTCCGACCTTGTATACACGGCCTATGGGACGTTCCAAGCGTATGAGGGCAGATATGAGATCGACTTTTCCGGCCCGGAAAGATCCGCGTCTTGCTGCCGTTTCCAGGTGGCCGAGGATCGATTTTGCGTAGAGGTGTTTGGCCTGCCATCCTAGCGGCTCCCAACAAGACAAAAAGGTCCGTAAGCAGACGCTTACGGACCTTTTATGTATCCCTGATTACTCCTCGGGGACGATGGCGCCGTTGGGGCAGCTGTCGCTGCAGGAACCGCAGTCCAGGCAAGCAGCAGCGTCGATGACGTACTGGTCATCGCCCTGGCTGATAGCACCGGCGGGGCAGACGTCCGCGCAGGAACCGCAGCTCACGCAGGCAGAAGTGATCTTGTAAGCCATGGGAAGCACCTCCATAAGAATTGTACGTTTATTGTAGCATACAATTTTGAAAAAGCAAGTGCTAGCCGTTAAAAGTATAACGCTAAATTTTTGAAAAATGCCGGGAATATCACGAAAATAGAGTTTGCTAAAGCTAACTGTTCATAAAATGTTTCCACATTGGTCAAAGAAAGTCAAAAAATAAATCTTGACAATCGACTGGAACGTGGTATACTAACATCAGAAAGAAGGTCAAAGAAAGTTAAAGTCAAAATAGTAAAATCCGGATGACTGAAAGGAGCGAACACGAGATGGGGATCACCGATCTGATCGCCAGCTTCCTCCAGGAGAGCCTGGACGAAGCGCAGGACGGTGTGCTGGAGGTCCAGCGCAGCGATCTGGCCCAACGCTTCAACTGCGTGCCCAGCCAGATCAATTATGTGATGACCACCCGCTTTTCCCCGGAGCGTGGGTATATCGTGGAGAGCCGCCGCGGCGGCAACGGATATATCCGCATCACCCGGGTCCAGGTGGACCGGCAGACGCTTTTGATGCATGTCATCAATTCCTTGGGAGACCAGGTGGACCTGCCGTCGGCCCGAGCCATCCTCAGCAATCTGATCCACTCAGGGGCACTGACGGAGGATGTGGGGCGAGCCTTGGCGGCGGCCATAGGCGACAAGGCGCTGGGCGCCGTCCCGCGAGAGATGCGGGACAAAGTCCGGGCGGACCTGCTCAAGCAGGTGCTCATCTTACAAGTATGACAGGCGGCGGGACGATCCGCCGCACAGAGGACATCCAATCAGGATGGATCGAACGAAGATAGGAGGAAATCGATCATGAAATGCGAGAATTGCGGTAAGAATGAAGTTACGTTCGTATATCGGAGCAACATCAATGGACAGGTGGAAGAGAAGCATCTTTGCAGCGAATGTGCCGAGAAGCTGGGCTACAGCCAGAGATTGGCCGCCGCGCCCCGCCGGATGATGCAGGATTTCTTCGGCGGCAGTCTGTTCGGCAGTACCTTCGACGACCTCTTCAGGATGCCCAGCCTGCTGGGCCGCAGGAGCTGGCTGCTGGACGACCCCTTCGACGACTTCTTCACGGATATGCCCGTCCTCTCGCCGGCACCGGCCCAGAAAGAGGAACAGACTCAGGCCCAGGAAAAGAAAGAGGACCTGGTGGGCAAAGAGGAGCAGAGCCGCTTCGCCTATATGCGTGAGATGAACGCATTGAAGATGGAGATGAAGAAAGCGGTCCACCGGGAGGACTTCGAACGGGCCGCTGAGCTGCGGGACCAGATCCGCAAGCTGGAAGAAGAGCACAAAGAGAACAAATGACAGCGCCACCCGGACCGGTCCGCTCCCCGTTTGGAGCGGACCGGTATCCCAAGAGACGAAAGGTAGGTAGACGGATATGAATGAGAATCGATTCACGCCCAGAGCGGAAGAGGCCCTGCGGCTTTCTCAGGAGGCGGCGGGCGACTTGGGCCACGGCTACGTGGGGACCGAGCACCTGCTGCTGGGACTGATCCGGGAGGAATCTGGCGTGGCCCACGCAGTCCTCACCGAGATGGGGCTCACGGACGATATGATCGAGGAGATCATCAAGAAGAGCGTGGGAGCCGGCCTGCCCGGCAGCAACCCGGCCCAGGGACTGACGCCCCGCGCCAAGCGTGTGATAGAGATCGCCATGGAGGATTCCATGCGCGGCGGTTATAACTATGTGGGGACCGAGCACCTGCTGGCAGGCATCCTGCGGGAGGGCAATAACATGGCGGTCCGGATCCTGCGTACGGCCGGAGTGGACGCCCGCCGCCTGTACACGGCGCTGATGCAGAAGCTCAGCGAGACACCGCGGAACGGTGCGCCGGAGAGCAAGTCTTCCTCCGCCCCCACCAGGGACGAGAGCAAGACCAAGACTCTGAAGGAATTCACCCGCGACCTGACAGCTGACGCCCGCGCGGGCAAGCTGGATCCGGTGATCGGACGGGACGCGGAGATCCAGCGGGTCATCCAGATCCTCTCCCGCCGGACGAAGAACAACCCCTGCCTCATCGGTGAGCCGGGCGTCGGCAAGACGGCTATCGCCGAGGGCCTGGCGGAGAAGATCGTGCTGGGCGATGTGCCGGACGATCTGCTGGACAAACGCATCCTGTCTCTGGACCTGTCCGGCATGGTGGCCGGGACCAAGTACCGGGGCGAGTTCGAAGAGCGCATCAAGAAGGCACTGGAGGAGGTCCAGAAAGCCGGCGACGTGATCCTTTTCATCGATGAGCTGCATACCATCGTGGGCGCCGGTTCTGCCGAAGGCGCAGTGGACGCGGCCAACATCATCAAGCCCGCCCTCGGCCGTGGCGAGATCCGAGTCATCGGTGCCACGACGCTGAACGAGTACCGCAAGTATATCGAGAAGGACGCGGCCCTGGAGCGCCGGTTCCAGCCCGTGCAGGTGGACGAGCCCTCTCAGGAGGCCTCTCTGGCGATCTTGAAGGGCCTGCGGGAGAAGTATGAGAAGCACCACAAGCTCCAGATCACGGACGAGGCGCTGGAGGCCGCGGTGCAGCTCTCCGCCCGCTATATCAACGACCGGTTCCTCCCCGACAAGGCCATCGACCTGATGGACGAGGCCGCCTCTCGGGTCCGCATGGAGAGCGAAGAGCTCTCGCCGGAGCTCAAGAGCCTGGAGGAGAAGATCGCGGCGCTGGTGAAGGACAAGGAGGCCGCCATCGCCTCCCAGGATTACGAGACCGCAGCCAAACTGCGTGATATCGAGACGGACTACCGGGAGCAGGTGGAGATGGAACGCGACAAGCGCCGCCGCGACAATGCCCAGCACCGGCCCGTGACGGCGGAGGACATCGCCGCCGTGGTGTCCGGCTGGACCGGCATCCCGGTCACCCGGCTCACCGAAGACGAGGGCGAGCGCCTGCTGCATATGGAGGATACGCTCCATGAGCGGGTGGTGGGCCAGGACGAGGCCGTGAAGGCCGTGGCCCGCGCCATCCGCCGCGGCCGGGTGGGCCTGAAAGATCCCAAGCGTCCCATCGGCTCGTTCCTGTTCCTTGGTCCCACGGGCGTGGGCAAGACAGAACTCTGCAAGTCCCTGGCCGAGGTCATGTTCGGCGACGAGAACGCCATGATCCGCATCGATATGTCCGAGTACATGGAGCGGCACACGGTCTCCCGCCTGATCGGCTCCCCTCCGGGATATGTAGGCCATGACGAGGGCGGCCAGCTCACAGAGAAAGTGCGCAGGAAGCCTTACTCCGTGGTCCTCTTCGACGAGATCGAGAAGGCCCATGAGGACGTGTGGAACGTGATGCTCCAGATCCTGGACGACGGCCGGATCACCGACTCCCAGGGCCGGACCGTGGACTTCAAGAACACGGTCATCGTCATGACCAGCAACATCGGGGCAAAGGCCCTGACCGCCGCGGGCGCGAAGCTGGGCTTCGACACAGCGGGCGATGCCAGTACGGATGCTGAGCGGCAGTTCCAGCAGGCCAGGGAGACCGTGCTCGCTGAGCTGCGCCAGACCTTCCGTCCGGAGTTCCTCAACCGGATCGACGAGACGATCGTGTTCCGTCCCTTGTCGCAGAAGGACATCGAGGAGGTCGCACGCCGGATGCTCAAGACGGTCTCCGCCCGGATGGAGACCATGGGCATCCACCTGGACGCCAGCGACGAGGCTGTCATGGAGCTGGCCAAAGAGGGCTTCGACCCCAAATACGGCGCGCGTCCCCTGCGCCGCTGCATCCAGAGCAAGGTAGAGGACGCCGTGGCTGAGCGGATGCTGGACGGCACGCTGAAAGAGGGCGACACGGCCCGCCTCACCGTGGAGGACGACCATCTGCTGGTGACGAAGTGACTTGATGGCAACGAGACCGCCGGAGGGCGAACCCCCTCCGGCGGTCTGCGCATATCCTGGACGAAGGCGGCACGCGGGCCGATCCTGCGACCGATCCGCTCATTCGGGGGCGGAACTTGATTTGTTCATATATTTCCTGTATCCTAAACTCAATTGGCAAATAAAAGGAGGAATCATTCTCGATGCCGTTCTCATTCAACTTCGGCGGCTTCACACCAGGCGGATATGGGGCCCAGGGAGAGCCAGGCGCCGCGCCGAAAAGGCCCCGCAAGCCCCGTAAGGCCATTGGCAATGCGTTCACCCGGGTCCTCATCAGCCTGGGCGTGACGCTGGTGTTCGGTCTGATCTATTTCTATGCGGAGCTCCCGGCGCTGAACCTCCACGCAGAGGAATTCTATGTCTTCATCTTCCTGCTGTGCGCGGTCTACTGTATCTGTGCTGTGCTCACCTCTGGCTTCCAGGGCGAGGGGGTCAAGGGATATCTGCGCTTCGTGAAAAAGCAGTGCACCATCCCCTTCTTCGTGGTGGTGGCGCTGATCGCGGCGGCCATCATCGGCGGGATATCCTCCTGGGTGGTGATCCGGGCGTCCAGCTACAGCGAGCTCCTGCCCTTGGAGAACGGCGATTTCGCCACGGAGGTGGAGGAGATCTCCTATGACCAGATCCCCATGCTGGACGAGGATTCCGCCCAGCGGCTGGGCAGCCGTGCGCTGGGCGAGCTGAGCGACATGGTCTCCCAGTTCGAGATCCTGCCCACCTATACCCAGATCAATTATCAGGGCCGCCCGGTGCGGGTCACTTCCCTGGCCTACGGGGACCTTATCAAGTGGTTCACCAACCGCTCGGATGGCCTGCCGGCCTATGTGATCATCGACATGGTGACCCAGGAGGCGGAGGCGGTCCGACTGGACGAGGGGACGAAGTATACCACGGCCGAGCATTTCGGGCGGAACCTGTACCGTCACCTGCGGTTCCACTATCCCACCTATATGTTCGCCGACCCGGTGTTCGAGATCGATGAGGAGGGCAAGCCCTATTGGGTGTGCCCGCGGATGGTCAAGACCATCGGCCTGTTCCGCGGCCCGGATATCCAGGGCGCCGTGCTGGTGGCCGCCGTCACCGGCGAGAGCACGTACTATGAAGAGGTCCCCTCGTGGGTGGACCATGTGTATGATGCCGAGCTCATCATGGAGCAGTACGACTATTATGGCATGTACCACAACGGCTTCCTCAACTCCATCTTCGGCCAGCGAGACGTGACGCTCTCGACCGCTGGATACAACTATATCGCCATCGACGACGACGTGTATATGTACACCGGCGTCACCTCTGTCACCTCTGACCAGTCCAATATCGGCTTCATCCTCTCCAATCAGCGCACCAAGGAGACTCGCTTCTATTCCGTGGCAGGGGCCACGGAGCGCTCCGCCATGGACTCTGCCGAGAGCCAGGTCCAGCAGATGCGCTACGAGGCCACGTTCCCTCTGCTGCTGAACATCGCCGACCAGCCCACCTACTTCATGGCCCTCAAGGGCGCCGACGGCCTCGTGAAGATGTACGCCATGGTGAACGTGCAGCAGTACAACATCGTGGAGACCGGCGGCACCGTGGCCGAGTGTGAGGCCAACTACCGCCAGGCACTGGCCAACAACGGCCTCATCGATGACGGCGAGGCGGAAGTGGTACCCAGCGACCAGGAGGAGCTCTCCGGAACCATCACGGAGATCCGCACCGCGGTCATGGACGGAGACTCCTATTACTTCTTCCGGCTGGCGGAGGGCGGTGAGACGTTCTATACGGTCAACGCCTCGCAGTGGCCTCTGGCCGTCATCTTGGATGTGGGCGACCAGGTGACCATCACCTATTACGCGGGCGATGGCGGCAGCATCCTCAACAGCGCCAAGATCAGCCGCTATCCGGCGCAGGACGAGGACGAGAGGATCCTCCTCCCGGAGACCGGCGGCGAGACTGCGGAGCAGCCGGGAGAGCCGGAGGGCACGGCTACGGCGGCAGAGCCAGCGAGCTGAGCGTCCGGCCGTGGACCGGCCGCTGAGGAAGGGGAGGCTCCCTGCGGGGAGCCTCCCCTCCTTTGTGTGGAAACTGCCGTTGACATCCCTTTTTTCCGCAGATATACTGAGACTTGATATCGATAGAGAGGGAGCGTGAGACCTATGGACTTGAAAATGAACGACGCCGTCATGGGCGTTGAACTCTCCGGCATCCGCCAGTTCAGTTTCCTGGTGCAAGACACCCCCGGCGCCTGCGCCCTGACCATCGGCGAGCCGGATATGGACACGCCGGACGTGATCAAGGAGGCCGCTAAGGCCGCTCTGGACGCGAACGACACCCACTATCCGCCCGGCAACGGATACCCTTATCTGCTGGAGGCCATCTCCCGGTTCGAGGCGGAACAGCATGGCCTGCATTACGCTCCCGATGAGATCGTGGTCACCGTCGGCGCTACGGAGGCACTGTACGCGAGCCTGGCCACAGTCCTCTCACCCGGCGATGAGGTCATCATCCCCACACCTGCGTTCAGCCTGTATGAGTCCATCGCGCAGCTCTGCCGCGCGGTGCCGGTGTTGCTGCCCACGGAGGAGCACCACTTCCAGATCGACCCGGAGGCTCTGCGCACCGCTATCACGCCCAGGACCAAAGCGGTGGTGCTGACCTCTCCCAACAACCCCACAGGCTGCATCTATACCAAAGAGACCTTGGACGCGGTCCATGGAGTCCTCAAAGATCTGCCCATCTTCGTGATCTGTGACGATGTGTACCGCACGCTGGTCTACACGGACGCCTACCACAGCTTCGCCGAATATCAGGACATGCGCGAGCGCATCATCGTGGTCCAGAGCTTCTCCAAGCCCTACGCCATGACAGGCTGGCGCGTGGGCTATGTCCTGGCGGACCGTGCTGTGAAAGACCGGCTGGAGGTCATGCACCAGTATGCCGTCACATCCGTACCGGCGTTCATCCAGCCCGCTTGCGCGGCCGCCTTGGCCTGTGACACAGCACCCATGGTGGAGACGTTCCGCCGCCGCCGGGACTATGTGTACCGCCGCCTGGTGGAGATGGGGCTGGACGTCCAGGAGCCGGAGGGGGCATTCTATATGTTCGTGCCCATCGCCCAATATGGGATGGACTCTTTGACGTTCTGCACCCGGATGCTCAAGGAGGGGCTGGTGGGCCTGATCCCGGGCATCTACTTCGGCACGGAGGGCTATATGCGCCTTTCCTACTGCTATTCCGACGCGGACCTGAAAGAGGGCCTGGACCGCATCCAAAAGTTCATCGGGACGCTCCGCGCGTGAGGGAAGGAGACGCTGTGCCGCCGGCACAGTGTCTCTTCCTACTGTCCGGCGGCCCTGGCCCCTTTTGGGTGAGACGGGGGAGGCTGTCCCATGACCGGAAGCGTCCAGGAGATCGGATGGGCCATGGAGCTATCGAGGGAGGTGCGAGGATGATCAGGAGAGCGACAGACAGAGACCTTGATGCGGTGGAACGAGCGTATGACGAGCATTTCCGGCACGAGGAGATCCACGGCGCGTTCACGGTATTCAAGAAAGGCGTCTATCCGACGAGGCGTGACGCCCAGAGCGCATTGGACAGCGGGACCCTGTACGTCTATGAGGAGGACGGAGACCTCTTGGGGAGCATCATCGTGGACGCGGTACAGCCCGAGGAATATCGGGACATCACCTGGGGAGAGCCCCTGTGCGAAGATGAGGTGATGGTCATCCATCTGCTCATGGTCCGCCCGTGTGCGGCCGGACGGGGGATCGGGTCCGCCCTGGTGCGGTATGCTGTGGAGCTGGCAAGAGCGCGTCCATGCCGGGCGCTGCGGCTCGACACGGGGAGCCAGAACGTCCCGGCGGTATCACTCTATAAGAAGTCGGGTTTCCGGATCGTTGCGGCTGCTCCGATGAAAGTGGGCGGCGCGCTCGCGCATCGGGAGCATCTGTTCCTTGAGCGCCCTTTGTGACAAGGCCCAGAAGGGGCAGGCTGGAGGCGGCGTGTCATACTGGGCTGCAGGCCTTGCAAACAGGCAGCAGAGGCGGGAAAGCCCTGAAGTGGCTTTCCCGCCTCTGCTGCGTTTGGGGAGGGGCGGCGATCCGGGATGGGATGGCCAGCCAATGCGAGACATAGGATATCCGCCCGGGCGAGGACCCACGTGCTCACAGGAACAGGAGCTTCTTCAGGAACTCCACGCCCGCGGGCAGGACCGCCTCGTCATCGAAGGTGAATCCCGGTGCGTGGAGCGCCTGGGTATCGCCAACGCCCAGGAAGAAGAACACACCGGGCACATACTGCTGATAGAAAGAGAAATCCTCTGCGGCTAGGGCCGGTTTCTCTAACAGGGACAGCGTGTCCGCGCCCAGCTGCTGCGCGATCTTCTGATAGAGCGCCTCGTGGTTCCACACGGCGGGATAGCCCTCGCTGAGGTGGACGTCGATACTGCAGCCGGTCTTGGTTGCCACAGACTTCCCGATGTCGCGCAGCTGCTGGCGGCAGAAACTGAACGTGTCTTCCCGATAGGTCCGCAGGCTCCCCTCCAAGACAGTGTGGCCGCTGATGGCGTTGCGGACGGAACCAGACACCATGTGTCCGAAACGCAGCACTCGCGGCTGATCCGGGGGCAGGGACTCGATCATCTCATAAGCCCGCTGGAGATAGTCGATGCCCGCTGTCAGGGCGTCACGGCCATCCTGTGCCTGGCTCAGATGGACGCTGTGTCCTTCTACAGTGACCGTGACCTCGTTGGATCGGGCCATCATGGGGCCTGGACGGGAGAAGATCCGGCCCTCAGGCAAACCCGGCCACAGGTGCAGCGCGAAGATGCGCCGGACCCGCCGCCGCTCCAGCACGCCGCTTTCGCACAATTTCCTGGCCCCGCCGACCGTCTCCTCCGACGGTTGGAAGAGGAACAAGACGTTCCTGGGCAGCTCTGTCCGCCGCTGAGCCACCCATTGTGCCAGAGAGAGGGCCATGGCGGTGTGCCCGTCGTGGCCGCAGGCGTGCATGATGCCCGGATGCTCCGAGGCGAAGGGCAGGCCTGTGGACTCCGTCACTGGCAGAGCGTCCAGATCGGCGCGGAAGGCCACGGTCTCGCTCCGTCCGGCGTCGAAATAGGCGCAGACGCTCCCTGTGATGGGGGAGGAGAGCTGGCAGCCCAGCGGTTCGAGGACGGAGCGGACATAACCGATCGTCTCCGGCAGCTGATTATCCAACTCCGGGATGCGATGGAGACGGCGGCGGTGTTCCACCACAGACATGGAAAAGACCTCCTTCAGACAAGTATGCCCTGTTGCCCCCAATATAGCACATCTCCCGGGAAGAGAACAGAGGACAGCGGATCTTTCGGCGCTTTCTACAAGAAAATATGTGGGCGCGGGAAAAAATATCCTGTTTTATACTTGCAAAGGCCGAGATGAGATGGTATGATAGCAAAAAATGAGATAGAGGCGCGGAGAGGATGGGTCCACGGGAGCCTGCAGGCGAGGAACGTGGGCGAGGCCGATCCGCCGAACTGTCCGGCCGGGCGCGGCTGGGGAGTGGGTCCGCAGGGAATACCTGCGGGACTGTCCGTGGGCATGTCCCACGGGTGCGCTATCTGCCAAAGACGTGCTTCCAGTCTCCTCCAGGGGGAGTGGATGGATAGTCGGTAGAGGCGTGCCTCTACCGCTCTCTCATCCCAAAGACCTCGCACCGAACGAAAAAATGGAGGGCACCGATGAGAATCGACCATTCGCAAGGAACGATCGTCCCGCTGATCACC
>CALXDL010000090.1 GCA_944387055.1 uncultured Oscillospiraceae bacterium | reverse complement strand
AGGTTCGCTCACCTGGATGGTATGGGAGCCCTCAGCGATGACGGCCTCGCCATCGTCGAGATCGACGAGCTGGAAGGTAGCGGTATACGTACCAGGCACGTCGAAGGAGAGCTCGGTGAAGTGAGTGGTGGCCTCGTAGTCAGCGGCGATGGGGAAGCCAGAGGCAGGGCCCCAGGAGCCGATCTCGGCCAGGTTCCAGGCAGTCCCGTCGGAATCCTCCGCGATGACCCGGGGATGGGAACCATCGGGACCGGAGACCTGGAACTTGATCAGGACGCGGTCATAGCCAGCGGAGCCGATCTCAGAAGCGTAGAGACGGGCGGAGGCGCCGGTATAGACCTCGCCGACGGTCAAGGAAGAGGGGGCGGAGATGTCGAAGCCGTAGGTAGAGACGGCAGGGACAGGTTCGCTCACCTGGATGGTATGAGAGCCCTCAGCGATGACGGCCTCGCCATCGTCGAGATCGACGAGCTGGAAGGTAGCGGTGTACGTACCAGGCACGTCGAAGGAGAGCTCGGTGAAGGGAGTCGTGACATCATAGCCGGGGGCTAAAGGGAAGCCCTCCGAAGGCCCCCAGGTGCCGGTCTCAGCCAGATTGATCTCAGTCCTATTGGAATCCTCCACCATGATCCGGGGATGGGCCCCCTCCGGTGCCTGGATATCGATCAGGACCCGGACATGTGCATAGGACTGCGCCTGTTCTGTTCCGCTCAAAGTCGCGCTGGCCGGACCGGTGTAAGACTCGCCTGCGACCAGTTCGGTGGGGGCATCGACTGTGAACGAATACCCTGTTTCCGCGTTTCCTGCAGCCATAGCAGTGGGCAGCAGTGTCAGTATCATGCAAAGAGACAAGAATACTGACATGACACGCTTTTTCATTTCCTTAGTTTCCTCCTTTGTTTCGTGATGTGCAGATGCGGTAGGACGCCAGCAAGAACACCCCCCTATTTTTAAAGGTGTAGCTTTGAAAATTGACGAAACAGGCGGAAGATATCCTGGTAGATCCTTGAAAATATGACATATTTGAGGTAAAATAACGCTGGGTACTTGTGCGAGAAGAGATCTGAAAAAGTACAACTTTTCAAATACGGCTCAAACGCGGGAAAGCAGGCGTTCATGTGGCTCGTTCGAACTTCACTGCTTTGGTATAGAACGTGCCAGCGGGCATCCCGCAGGCTTCCGCTGCCTGCTTGAGCGTCAGCTGTTTGCGGCGCCATGCCCGGTGCACGTCGTGGAAATTGTCAGGCAGCGGCCTGGCGGGCCTGCCGAAACGGACGCCGCGGGCCTTGGCGGCTGCGATACCCTCGGTCTGACGTTGGCGGATGCTGTCACGTTCATGCTCTGCCGCGAAGGAGAGCACTTGGAGCACGATGTCACTGAGGAACGTCCCCATCAGATCCTTTCCCCGCCGGGTGTCCAGCAGAGGCATGTCCAGCACCACGATATCCACGCCCTTGCTCTTCGTGAGGACTTGCCACTGTGCCAGGATCTCTTCATAATTGCGCCCGAGCCGGTCGATGCTCTTGATATATAAGAGATCTCCCGGCTTCAATTTTTTCATCAGGCGCCGGTATTGCGGCCGGTCGAAATCTTTGCCGCTCTGCTTGTCTAAAAAGATGTTCCGCTCGGGAACGTCTTGTTCCCGCATGGCGAGGAGCTGCCGGTCCTCGTTCTGCTCCCGGGTGCTGACCCGGATGTAACCATAGGTGGTCCCTGCCAAAGAAAGTCCTCCTTTTCTATCGTGTTCTGTCGTGTGGACAGCTGCTCCGCTCCCTCGTCCTCGTGTGACGTGCCGGGCAGCGGATATGCTCGTTTGGAAATGGGAGAGGCGCACCGGATATCCATCCGGTGCGCCTCTTTCGCTCGTTATCCGATCTGCCGGCGCGTCTTGATTCGCTGCGCGAGGCCAAGGCTCAGGCCCGTGCCAGATAGGCCCGGCAGGAAGCTCTTGCCTTTTCTGATACGGCGGCTTCATCCACGGTGGTCAAATGCCCCTCCTGCACCACGACACGGCCGTTCACCACAGTATAGTCCACAGGGCCGCGCAGCCCGATGGTGGCCAGGGCGTCTGCAGGACTGTATTCGCTGCCCACCAGCTCCAGACGCCGGGCGTCTACCAGGAAGAGATCGGCGCATCGACCCACTTCCAGAGAGCCGATGTCTTCCCGGCCCAGCAGCCGCGCACTGCCGCGGGTGGCCATTTTCAGCACCTGATAGCCAGAGGGAGCACGATCGCTGGATGTCAGCCGGTGGAGCAGGTAGCATACCCGCAGCTCTTCCAGGAGAGAAGAGCCGTCGTTGGAAGCGGAGCCATCCACCGCCAAGCCCACTGGCACGCCCAGCGCCAGCATCTCCGGGATCCGGGCCACGCCGGAGGAGAGCTTCATGTTGGAGATGGGGCAGTGCGCGACACCGGTGCCTGTACGGGCCAGCTCCCGCAATTCTTCGTCATTGAAATGGATGCCGTGGGCCACCCAGACGTCTGGGCCTGTCCAGCCCAGGGAAGAGAGGAATTCCAGGGGACGGACCCCGTGATGCTCCAGCATATACCGCTCTTCGTCCTTCGTCTCGCACAGGTGGGTATGGAGCCGGACGCCGAGCTGCCGGGCCAGCAGAGCGCTCTGGCGCAGCAATTCCGGACTGACGGAGAAGGGAGAACAGGGGGCCAGGGCCACTGTGCGCATGGAGCCCGGGGCGGGATTGTGATAGGTCTCAACTGCCCGGCGTGCATCCCGCAGGATCTCGTCCACGGTCTGGACCACACTGTCCGGCGGCAGACCGCCATCCTTCCGAGAGAGGTCCATGCTGCCGCGGGAGGCTGCCATCCGGATGCCCAGCTCTTCCGCTGCGGCGAACTGGGCGCCCAGCAGATCGCCTGCGCCTTTGGGGAACACATAGTGATGGTCGAAGCAGGTGGTGCAGCCGTATTTGAGCAGTTCGCCCATCCCGGTGAGAGAAGACCAGCGGATCACATCCTCGTCCAAGCCCTTCCAGATCTCATACAAGGCGGTGAGCCAGTCGAACAGCTCCAGGCCCTGTACCTGCGGCAGGTTCCTGGAAAAGACCTGGTAGAGATGATGATGGGTGTTCACCAGGCCGGGATAGCACCAGCAGTGGTCTGCGTCGATGACGCGGTCCGCAGACTGCGGCAGATCCGGGCCGATGGCACGGATAAAGCCGTCCTCACAGTACAAGTCCACATGCCGCAGCACGGTGTCTTGGTCATCGCAGGTGACGAGAGTATCCAGATGCCGGATCATGAGGGTGGTCATGGTTGGCACGCTCCTTTCACGTTCTTAGAGTCAAGTATACGAGAGCCGCTGAAAAACGTCAATGTCTCGATCTGGCTTTCTTCCCAGAGGCGTGCCGTTGGTGCGATCGCACTTGCGAAACTGACCTGGATGTGATACGCTGAAAATACTTTCCCAGATCGACGGATCGATGGATCGAAGGAAGGATGGAGCGTATGTTGGATATATTTGATATTCTCGGCCCGGTGATGGTCGGTCCCTCCAGCTCGCATACGGCGGGAGCGGTCCGGATCGGGCGGATGGCCCGGACCTTGTTGGGCGGGCGGCCTGTGCAGGCGGACATCGGGCTGCACGGTTCGTTCGCAGAGACTGGACAGGGCCATGGGACGGATCGGGCTCTGGTGGCGGGACTGCTGGGCATGTCGCCGGACGATCTGGACATCCCCCGCAGTTTCGAATTGGCAGCGGAACAGGGGCTGCGCTTCTGCATCCATCCGGTGCAGCTGCGAGAGGCGCATCCCAACACGGCGGTATTAGAGGTGGTAGGTGCGGGCGGTGAGACGCTTTCTCTCCAGGCGGCATCTACCGGCGGCGGGCGGATCCGGGTGGACCGGCTGGACGGCGTGGATGTCAGCTTCACCGGTGCGTTCAACACCCTGATCGTCCCCCACCAGGACATTTTCGGAGAGGTGGCGGACGTGACCCGGGAGCTGTCTGATGCGCGGATCAACATCGCCAATATGAGCCTGTGCCGCAGCCGCCGGGGCGGAGAATCCCTGATGGTCATCGAAACGGACCAGAAGGTCCCGCCCGCAGTGCGGGACGTCATCGGGCATCTTCACGGCGTCAATAGCGTGATATATTATGAGAAGGAGGGCGGATGAGATGGCGCTGGATTCCATACAGGAGATATTCGACCGGATGGAGAGCAGTGGCATCCCCTTCTGGCGGGTGGTACTGGAGACGGACATGGAGGAACGGCAGGTGACGGAAGAAACGTCGCTGGAGAAGATGCGTGCCACATGGCAGGCCATGCTGGAGTCCGTGGAGTCCTATGAGGGCGCGCGGCGGTCCGTCAGTGGTCTGGTGGGCGGCGATGGAGAGCGGATGCGCCAGTATGCTGCCACCGGTCAAGCGCTGTGTGGTCCCTATCTCCAGGAGGTCATCGCCACGGCCCTATGCGTTGGGGAATCCAACGCCTGCATGCGGAAGATCGTGGCGGCTCCCACGGCAGGTGCCTGCGGTGTACTGCCGGCCGTCCTGGTGCCGCTCTACCAGGCGGGACAGGTGACGGAGGAGGCGCTCCTCGAAGGTCTGTACGTCTCTGCAGGCATCGGCGCGGTGGTGAGCCATCGGGCCTGTATCGCAGGCGCTTCTGGCGGCTGTCAGGCGGAGATCGGCACTGCCTCCGCCATGGCGGCAGGAGCGCTGACCGCGATCCGCGGCGGGAGCGGGGCGCAGATCGGACATGCGGCCGCGATGGCGCTGAAAAACCTCATGGGGCTGATCTGCGATCCTGTGGCAGGGCTGGTGGAAGTCCCCTGCGTGAAGCGGAACGTCATCGGTGCGGTGAACGCCGTGAGCTGCGCCGATATGGCGTTGGCAGGCATCGAGAGCCGGATCCCAGTGGACCAGGTCATCGACTGCATGGGGGATGTGGGCCGCCGGCTGCCGGTGGAATTCCGTGAGACGGCCCTTGGGGGCTTGGCAGTCACGCCCTTCGGCCAGACAGTGAAAGAACAGATGGAACAGAAGGCATGATGGATGCCTTGCTCTAGCGATAAAAGTACAAAAGGGCGTCCCTACGCATGTGGCCGATGTGCCATGCCGGGGACGCCCTTTCCGTATATCCCGTGATCCTGCGGGCGCTATATGATCCTATATGAAGGTATCACAGGTGGAGGATGCGGCGCGCGATACATATGTGCTTGGGCAAGCACAGTACCTGATCAGGAAGCGCGGCGAAAGAAAAGGATAAGATCATGTAAGGTCGATAAGTATAACTTATAGAAAATATCAAATCTATAAATAGAAGTGGTCGAAAAACCCATTGCACTGGGAAAGACCTGAAAAAACAAGAAAAAAGTGGAGAAAGAGGGGAAAAGGGGTTGACAAGAGGGGGAGGCATCTGGTATCCTAAGCAAGCTGTCCGGTGCCGAGGCGCCGGGGAGCGGCCGAGAGCGGCGAGCGCTGCGGTGCGATAGAGGCTGGCGAGCGATGAGCGCTGAAAAA
>CALXDL010000089.1 GCA_944387055.1 uncultured Oscillospiraceae bacterium | reverse complement strand
TGGCTGGCGGTGAGCACGTGCTCCTTGCCGTCCAGGGTGGTGAGCTTCTCACCCTCCTCCGCCCGGCGGACGATGATCTTGCCGCCCTTCACGTAGCGGTAGTCAAAGGCGTGCATGGGCTGGCCGTACTCCAGCATCACGTAGTTGGTGATGTCCACGATGTTGTTGATAGGCCGCACGCCCATGCTCCGCAGCCGCTCCCGCATCCACTTGGGAGAGGGGGCGATCTTCACGTTGCGCACCATCCGGGCAGTATAGCGGGGCACCAGGTCGTCTGCGGGGGTCTCCACATCCAGCAGATCCGTGAGGACTCCGGCGGCACCGCCCTTGACCACGGGCTCATGGAGGTACAGCTCTGAATGGAAGGTGGCGGCAGCCTCCCGGGCCAGACCGATGACGCTGAGGCAATCCGGGCGATTGGGAGTGATCTCGAATTCCACAACATGATCGTCGGCATTGATGACTGGCTTGATGTCATCACCGGGCTTGCAGTCCTCACGGAGGACGAAGATGCCGTCCGGGATGCAGTGTGGGAACTCTGCCTGTTCCGCACGCAGGTCGGCCAGAGTGCAGATGGCGTCCGCCTTGGTGTCATAGGCGACCAGGTCCCCCTCGTGGAGATTGGGACAGGCAGTGTCCGGTACAGCGGTAGAGCCGCCCAGGTCCAGGCAGGTGTGGAAGGTGCCGTCAGGCTGGACCGCACACTCCAGGACCTTCGCGCAGACGACAGGGCCGAACACCTTGTCTCCCGGTCCGATATCTGCGGGGATGGAGGGCTTTTCTGGGTCCAGAGGCTTGTAGTCGTTCAGGAGGGCGGCGGGGGTGATGACGGCATAGGGGAAATCCCGCTCGTCCAGGCCCAGCTCTTTCAGAGAACAGAGCATACCGCAGGAGAGGACACCGCGCAGCTTGCCCTGCTCGATCGTCTTGCCCCCGGGGAGCGTGGACTTGTGCAGGGCCACGGGGACCAGATCCCCCTCATGGATGTTCCAGGCCCCGGTGACGATCTGCACCGGCTCGCTCTGGCCCACGTCCAACTGGCAGACCCACATATGGTCGGAGTCCGGATGGCGCTCCATGGAGGCGATACGGCCCACCACCACACGGGAGATCTCCGCGCCCAGGTCCTCGGTGGTCTCCACCTTGGATCCGGAGAGGGTCATGGCCTCAGCAAAATCTTTATCGTTGGCATCGACATGGACGAACTCGTCCAGCCATTTTCTACTTAACAACATAGTTTCTATAACTCCTTCGTATCAGGCTATGGGATATTCCCGTTCCAGCCTCACAGAGTTTCACGCTGTCGCGTGAAAAAAATATCCGATTATTTTCGCCGCGGCGTGTACATGGCGAAAATACTTTGATTTAGCCGCCTGGGGCGGCGTCCACCAGAGACTGATGTCACTGGCGGTAGGGGAGATCGAGGGGGGAGCCTGTTCCCCTTCGAGTCCTTAGAACTGTTCCAGGAACCGCACGTCGTTCTCGAAGATCAGCCGCAGGTCAGCGATCTTGAACCGGCGCATGGCAGTACGCTCCAAACCGATGCCGAAAGCCCAGCCAGAGTAGACCTCCGGGTCGATGCCGGACATCTGCAGCACCTTGGGGTGGATCATGCCGGCGCCCAGCAGTTCGATCCAGCCCTCGCCCTTGCAGGTGGGACAGCCCACACCGCCGCACTTGTGGCACTGGACGTCCATCTCGCAGCTGGGTTCGGTGAAGGGGAAGTGATGGGGACGGAAGCGGGTCTTGGTGCCCTTGCCGTAGAGCATCTCCACCACGGTGTTGAGCGTCCCCTTCAGGTCCGCCATGGTGACGCCCTTGTCGATGACCATGCCCTCCACCTGATGGAACATGGGGGAGTGGGTGGCGTCCACCTCGTCCTTCCGATAGACCCGGCCCGGAGCGATGATGCGGATAGGCAGTTCCATGGTCTCCATGGCCCGGACCTGCATGGGGCTGGTCTGGGAACGGAGCATGACCCGGCTGTCAGAGTCGAAATAGAAAGTGTCGGACCAGTCGCGGGAGGGGTGGCCCTCTGGCGCATTGAGCTTATCGAAGTTATACTCCGCCAGCTCCACTTCCGGACCGTCCAGGACCGTGAAGCCCATGGAGATGAATATCTCCTTGATCTCGTCCAGGGCGATATACATGGGGTGGCGGCGGCCTAACTTCACGCGTTTGCCGGGGATGGTGATGTCCAGTGCCTCATCTTTGAGGCGCTGCTCCAGCGCTTGAGCGTCCAGCTCACGGCCTCGCTGCTCCAGTGCCTGCTCCAGGTCGGCGCGGACGGCGTTGGCCAGCTGGCCCATGGCAGGGCGCTCTTCGGGAGAGACCTCGCCCACTCGCTTGAGCATACCGCTCCGCTCGCCCCCCCCCCCCCGGCACCCCACCCGCCCGCCCTCCAGCGCAGCGGTGTCCTGCGCGGCGCCGATGGACTCCAGCGCACATTTGCGAATGGCTTCCAGTTGTTCCTTCATGTTCGGTGCTCCTTCTGATAGATTGTGGATATACACTGTCTGGGATCATAGGCATGAAAAATGCCTTCCATCCCAATTCTGGGACGAAAGGCAAAGCTTCCGCGGTACCACCCGGATTCGCACCGAAACGGCGCGCACTCATCGCCCCGGTAACGGGGGGCAGACCGCCGCGTCTCCGCGGCAGCTCCCGGGCGAACTAGACCGGTCGTCCCGCAGGTCGGCTCGCAGCCGGTGACCGACCCTCTCTTAGCGGCGTTCCACAGTCATTTTCCCGTTCATCGCTGATGACAATTACCACTTATAACACAGGATCCGGGGAAATGCAAGCCCTGGTCCGCCAAGATCCGGTGGACCAGGGCACATTTTTTATGCGAGCAGGCGGCCGTCCATCAGATCCTCCACCTGGATGGCAGTCACCACGCCGTCAGTGATGTAAAAGGCGATGTGCTTGCAGCCAGCGTCTCCGCCAGGCTCATAGACATAGCAGGCGTCATAGCGGTCAGACTGGAAGCCCTCCAGCTCTACCGCGTGGGAGTAGAGCTCCTTCAGATGGGCGAGGCTGTATCCGCAGTAGAGCCCCCGGGGCGTGCAGAGCGTCCCGCCGGACTGGTCGTAGTGGACCGAGGTGGAGAGCCGGAACAGGTATTCCGTGCCGTCATCAGGGTCGACGGAGTAGGCCAACTGCAGGCCGCCGCAATCCACCTCATATACGGTACCGTAAGTATCGCCGGGACCGGTATAGGTCACAGTACCCTCCAGTTCGTGGCCCCAGGGGAAGACACCCTCCTGAGGACCCAGGGTCAGCACCCGCTTCTCTCCGGGGACGATCAGGGCGAACTCTGTCTCCATGGGCTGCTCATCTGTGACAGAGGACTCGTAGGCACTCCGGATCTTCTCCAGCACCGCCCGCTCCGCCCCCGTCTCCGGCCGGAGGGTATTCAGAAGGGTTTCAAACTCCGCCCGGTCCTCCCGGTAGAACCTGCCGGCGGCGTTGTAGCCAGGACAGGCCACAATGTAATCAATGTTCATGGGAGGTCCTTTCTGCCGATAGGGGGAGCTATCCAGCAGGGCAAGGACTTGCAGGATGTCCTCCGGCCGCTCTAGGAAGCGGCGGGTCAGCAGGTCAGAAGGGGCCTCCGCATAGGCGCCGTCGGCGTAGATCAAGTAGCACACCAGTTCCCAGTCAGAGTAGTCCTGATAGGCATCGGTGACCTCAAGGTCCTGATAATAGTTGATGGTATAGACCGTGTCCGCCTCTAGGTCCAACCCGTCCGAGGGACAGAAGCTGGTGAATTTCCAGCCATCTGGGGTGTTCTCATAGTCCAGAACGGCAGTGGAGTATCCGGTGGTGGCTACCGTGTGGAAATTTCCGTCAGACTGCAATTCCTGGTCTTTAAGATCCGCCCAGAAGGTCACCGTCACCGTCCAGTGGTCCTCGTCCACCTGCTCGGCCTCCACGGTCTTGTCCAGGAGATAAATGTTGCTGCCCCGGCCGCCGTCCGTGGCATAGAGGACGCCGTCAAAGTCCCTGTAGTGGTCTGGGGACATGGCGAAGAGCGCGTCCACCAGCTCCGGGGAGAAGAACGCCTCCGCCGCTGCCCGCAGGTCTGCCAGGGACGTGACCGTGACCGGCTGCGGCTGCCAGGAAAGCGCGCTGTCCGTGGGCTCCGGAACGATGGCGATGGGCAGGGAGAGATCCTCCGCATCCACCCGGTAATAGGTCCGGTCTCCCTCTGTGCGGCTGTCCGTCCGGTCTAAGGGCAGCGTGGTCAGGTCGAACCAGTCGTAGACCTCTGCCGCCGCGGCATAGCAGTTCAACACGTCCGCCTCAGTCAGAGGATCCTCCGGCGTCTCGCCGGGGGGATCGGAGACCTCCTGTGTACCGCAGCCGGTGAGCAGTGCGGCAGTGAGGAGCGCGATGGTCCACAGACGCTTCATGGAGAGCACCTCCTTCGTTTTGACGTTATCATACCATGATCATGCGGAAGATCCATGACGATCCGGTTACAAATGATTGCGCTCCAGCTGTAGGACCCTTATAATAGAGCCGAAAGATCCGCCAAGAAACAGGAGGAGAGGGCTATGAAACTAGCGACGGCAGCACAGATGCGAGAATTGGACAGGAAAGCCATCGAAGAGTGGGATATCCCCTCCATCGACCTGATGGAGCGGGCGGCAGCCGGCGTGGCGGAGGCCGCACTGGAGCTGCTGCCAGACAGGCCAGGCCGATGCAAGGCAGCGGCGCTGTGCGGCGCGGGGAACAACGGGGGCGACGGCATCGCAGCAGCCCGGCTGCTCTTTTTGAGAGGCGTGAAGATCCGGGCGTTCCTGGTGGGGGATTATGAGAAGCTGACGCCGGACGCGCTGGAGGAGACCCGCCGCCTCAGTGAGTGCGGCGTGGAGCTGGAGCGTTTCGACCCGACGGACGACAGCCAGCGGGCTTGGGTCCTGGGGAGCGACGTGCTGGTGGATGCCATTTTCGGCATCGGCCTCTCCCGTGAGATCGCGAAGACGTCCATCTTCGCCGCGGCGGTGGAGTGGATGAACGAGAGCCGGGGCACCGTCGTGGCGGCGGACATCGCCAGCGGGACGTCTGCAGATACTGGAAAAGCTCTGGGCACAGCTGTCAGAGCTGACAAGACCATAAGCTTTACAGCTGGGAAGGTGGGGCAATTCGTGGGTGAGGGCGCACGCCTGGCAGGAGACGTGACGATACACGACATCGGTATCCCCGCTGGACTGACGGCGGCGCTGGCCTGTCCGGCGCAGACCGTGGAGCCGGAGCTGGTCCGGGCGGCCCTGCCGCCCAGGAAGCCTGACGGTCACAAAGGGGATCATGGCAAGGTCCTGGTGGTCGGCGGAGCCGTTGGATATACCGGGGCGCCCTATCTGACGGCCTGCGCTGCGGCGCGGAGCGGGTGTGGGCTGGTGTCTCTGGGCGTGCCGTCGGCCATCTGGGGCGTGGAGGCGGCCAAATGTGTCTCTGCCATGCCATTCCCGCTCCCGGACAAGCATGGGATGTTAAGTGAAAAGGCATTACAGAAGATACTGGAAAAACTAGAGGACTGTGATGTCCTTGCGCTGGGGCCTGGCCTGGGACGGTCCGAACGTACGGGGCAGCTGGTCCACGCGCTGCTGCAGGAGACACAGAAGCCCGTCGTTTTGGATGCTGACGGCATAAACGCATTGGCTGGGCATATGGATATCTTGGATGCCCGGCGGGACCGCATCACCATCTTGACGCCGCATGACGGCGAGTTCGCCCGTCTGGCACCAGGAGCCTTGGCCGCACAAGATCGTATGGGGGCCGCGCGGGCCTTCGCCAAGGTCCACGGCTGCATATTGGTCTTGAAAGGGCATCGGACGCTGACTGCAGCACCTGCTGGGAACGTGCTGGTGAACGTCACCGGCAACTCCGGATTGGCCAAAGGCGGCAGCGGAGACGTGCTCACGGGGATCATCGCCTCTTTGCTGGCGCAGGGGGCTGCACCGGTCCTGGCTGCGGCAGGCGGCGTGTGGCTCCATGGCCGCGCCGGAGACTTGGTAGCGGAACAGTTGACAGAATATGGCGTCACGCCGGAAGACGTGGTCCGCCTCCTGCCGGCGGCCATCCGTGAGATCCTGGGATAGATGGAGGTTTTGCAAGGTGCGCAGATGGATGTGCGTACCAATGATGACCCTGTGCCTGTTGCTGGCCGGTTGCGGCGGAACAAGCGGCGGGGAACGAGATGCCGCACAGATGCGGGTACCCTATCGCGATATGACCGGCTGCACCATGGAAGCCGTGGTCTCCTGTACGCAGGACGGCCAGGCGTGGGAAGCGACGCTGCGGTGCGATCATGCGGTCGAGGGCAAGACCACGATAGAAGTCCTGGCACCGGAAACGATCCAAGGCGTGCGGGCCGTATTGGACGGACAGACACTGCGCCTGGAGTACGAGGACCTATGTCTGGATGCCGGGACGCTCAGTGAGGAGGACATCAGCCCCATGACATGCCTCCCGCGATTGATGAGCGCATTGCGGGACGGATGGCTGCTGGAGCAGAACGAAGAGGAGTGGGATGGCGTGTCCTGCCTGCGCATCACGACGGATCAAAGCGGCACCAGTGGGAAGATCCTATCCACCATATGGCTCCGCAAAGACGATGGGACGCCGCTGCGCGGAGAGATCGCCGTGGACGGGGAAATAATTTTGACTGCAGCGTTTACGGACTTCTCGTTTTATGATACAATAACGGAACAAGTGCCGGCGGCCTGACCGCCGACTGCGAGCGAGAAGGTGACGTCATGGAAGGAGAGACGACACTGCGCCGGACCTGGGCGGAGATCGACCTGGATGCCCTGGCGCAGAACTATAGGGCCCTGCGCCGCCATGTGGGCGCGGGCGTTCGGTATCTGGGGGTCGTGAAAGCTGACGCCTATGGGCATGGGGCCGTCCAGATATCTCGGGAACTAGAAGCGCTGGGGGCCGACTATCTGGCAGTCTCCAGTCTGGATGAGGCTCGGGAGCTGCGTTCCGGCGGTATCCGGATGCCGATCTTGATCCTGGGGCATACGCCTCCGGGGATGGTCGGGCAGCTCATCCGCTATGGGATCACGCAGACTGTTTCCGCCAAGGCCAAGGCGGAGG
Organism: uncultured Oscillospiraceae bacterium; assembly: GCA_944387055.1. GTDB lineage: Bacteria > Bacillota > Clostridia > Oscillospirales > Oscillospiraceae > Oscillibacter. The sequence continues at coordinate 14,669 of CALXDL010000089.1, read as the reverse complement.
AGTACAGTGCCGCCGCGCTGGCCTGCGGCGGGACACTCAAAGTCCACATCAAAGTGGACACAGGGATGTCTCGCCTGGGGTTCCTGGTGCGGGACGGACATTTCGACGGCGGCGTGGAGGCCATCGCCCAGTCCTGCGCCCTGCCGGGCTTAGAGGCGGAGGGCATCTATACGCATTTCGCCGTCTCCGATGCGGACGATGTGGAGAGCGTGGCGTATACCCGGGAACAGTTCGCCCTGTTCTGCCGGGTGCTGGATGCCTTAGCTGCCCGCGGGAGGACGTTCGCCCTCCGGCACTGTGCCAACAGCGGCGCCGTGGCCCGCTATCCGGAGATGCGGCTGGACATGGTGCGGCCGGGCATCCTGCTCTACGGCGGAGGAGCTGATGCCCGGGCGCTGGGGCTGCGGCCCGTGATGGCGCTCAAGTCCGCCATCTCGACGATCAAGGTGTTCGACGCCGGTACAGACATCAGCTATGGGCGGACGTTCCGTACCGCGGGGAAGGCCCGCATCGGCGTGCTGCCGGTCGGATACGCGGACGGGCTGTTCCGCGGCCTGTCCGACCGGATATCCGTGATCACGGACCAAGGGCCGGCGCCCCAGCGGGGACGCATCTGCATGGATATGGCCATGATCGACCTGACCGATCTGCCGGATGTCCATGTGGGGGACGCGGTCGAGATTTTTGGGCCCCGCCAGCGGGCCGATGTGTTGGCAGACGTGCTGGGCACGATCCCCTACGAACTCACGTGCGCCGTCAGCAAACGGGTGCCGCGGGTCTATATGGAGGGTGGACGCGAGGTGGAGCGGAGCCTGCGGATATTGGACCGGACGCTTGGATGAAGCATCACCACAAGGCTGTTCCATGCATAGGATGATGTGGGGCAAGGACGCCGGAATTTGCGCCATTGACAAAGTATAAATTCCGTACCTGCGTGGGAGAATGAAAGTGGCCTCGCCGGACAAGGTTCCGGCGGCGGGTACTTCTTTCGGCGGAGTGTGAACTTTGTGGATACGAGTGTCAAGCGCGGCGATATTTACTATGCCGATCTCTCCCCGGTGGTGGGCAGCGAGCAGGGCGGCGTCCGTCCGGTCCTGATCATCCAGAACGACACCGGAAACCGTTACAGCCCCACCGTCATCGCGGCGGCCATCACGTCCCAGACGGGGAAAGCCCGGCTGCCGACACATATCGATCTTCCCGTGGAAGAGAGCTGCGGCCTGAGCCGAGATTCTGTCGTCTTGCTGGAACAGGTGCGGACTCTGGATAAAAAGCGCCTGCGGGAGAAGATGGGGCATGTGGAAGAGCGGGTGATGGAGAAGGTGGACCTGGCCATCGCGGTCAGCTTCGGCCTGCCTCACGACCAGTTGGTCTGAACACTGGTTCCCCTGAAAAGGAGATCCCCTTTTCAGGGGAGCCATCGGATAGAACGTACATAGATGGGGCCATACACTGTGGACGAGCCCGGCACCATCGAAGAAGACATGGAGGTACATATACATATGAAAAAAGACCGTTGGTTCCTGCGGATGCTGGCACTGTTGGCGCTCTGTGGCGTACTGAGCACGACCGTCTCCCTGGCGGCGGAAGCTGGGTCTGCGGGGGATCCGCTGGTGACGCTCAGCTATCTCAACGACACTTTTTTGGACACGATCATGGAGAAGGTGGACCAGAAGATTGCCGCCCGGAACGAACAGATCGTACAGCGTTTGGGCGGACAGCCGGTCTCTTCCGGTGCGACGTCCTCCAGCGCTGTCTTCACAGTCGTGACGCTCTCCAGCGGACAGACTCTCACAGGAGATATCGGGTGCGAGGTGATGCTGCGGGTCGGCAGCGCTACATGCGTGTCGCCCTCTTCGCCAGGCCTTATCGACGAGAGCAGCGCCGTCACATTAGATAATGGCGGTGCCTTGCTCCAGAACCATCTCTATATGATGACCATCGAAGGGCGGGGCGTCAAAGCGACCGCCGCCACGACCAAGCTGCTGGTGCGGGGGTCCTACACCATCGCTTGATCCGTATGATCCGGCCCGCCTGCGCATAGGATGGCACAGGCGGGCCTTCCAGCCTGCTGGGAAGGGGTGGGCGCATATGGACAAGTTCCCACTGTTGTGGGAGGGGAAGGCCATTGGTGAACTGACGGTCGAGCAGGAGGCCCTCTATACTTGGTTCGAGGCCGTCTGTCGCCTTCCAGAGGGAGGGCTGTGGTGTGCTTGGATCGTAGGGGACCGGGGAGAGCTGCGGCTGGGCGTACTGGAGCCATCAGCAGGGCGGTCATGGATCCGGCGCAAGTTCTCGCGGCGGATGAGCGAGCCGATCGGCACGCCGGTCCGGGGCGAGGTACGCCCGGCTTCTGCTGTCGCGGAGAGTGGAGACTGGGAGACGGTCGCTTCGCCTGAACTGCTGTTCCGGACGCCCTGGCTCCGTCAGCAGCTCCGCGGCACGGTGGTCGTTTTAGCTCGGCGGCGCGGCGCAGGGCGGACCCTGGCACTGCCGTACGAGCCCGGACGGCCATTCCCGCTGCCGTCCTTGTTCTGCCTGGCTCGGGTGGAGCGCATCGGAGAGAGATACTATGTGCTGTATACCTTCGACAGGGACGAGAGCCCAGTTTTTTGAACGGGTCTGCGGTCAAGACCACAGCGTGTCAAAAATTCAGATCCTATCTTTGCAGACGATAGGACGATATGGTATAATGTCACAGAAACGGCCACTATATTTTGCACAGCCGTTTCCCATTGCAAGAGAGAGCGAGCACACGAGAAGGCCTGCCGGGATATCCCGGTGGGAGGGGTGGAGGTCATCTATGAAGTGTCCTTTTTGCGGATTCAGCGAAAGTAAGGTCATCGATTCCCGGCCGGCAGATGAGAACAGCAGCATCCGCCGCAGGCGAGAGTGCCTGTCCTGCGGGAAGCGGTTCACTACCTATGAGACCGTGGAGAGCCTGCCCATGGTGGTGGTGAAGAAGGACGGCAGCCGTCAGAGCTTCGACCGACGCAAGGTCCTGGGCGGCATGATCCGCGCCTGTGAGAAGCGGCCTGTTCCCTTGGCAGAGCTGGAGAAGATCGCCGGGGAGATCGAACAGGATCTCCAGAATTCGATGGAGCGGGAGATCAGCACCACGGACATCGGCGAGAAGGTGATGGACCGGCTGAGGAGCGTGGATCAGGTGGCCTATGTCCGCTTCGCCTCTGTCTATCGCCAGTTCAAAGACATCGATACGTTCATGACGGAGCTGAACAAGCTGCTGGCTGACGGCGAGTGATGGCTAGAGGACGTTCTTCAAGTTGAAGCGTTCCATCTCTGCCAATAGCCGGAGCTGATCCCGCAGGTCTGCCACTTCCGCCCGGAACTCCGCATCCTCCTGGACGGCGGCGAAGGCCTGTGCCCGGCGGAACATGGCCTCAGCATCGTCCACCACCGCATGGTCGGAGACGATGTGGAGGTAGGTCTGACGGCTGTCCCAGTCCGTGTAGGTCGCAGAGAGCATCTCTGCCGCAGCGGACCACTCCTCTGCCTGGGCCAGGCGTTCCGCCTGCTGGAGCTGATCACGCCAACGGTCTGTCCAGTCCGTCATGACGGCACTGTTCCAGATGGAGAAGCCCAGGATCGCCAACAGCACTGCCAGGGGCGGAAGGTAAGGACGGAGCTTTCTCACCGCGCTGCCTCCTTCCTCACGCAGAATACGTTCCCCCGCTCGTCCAAAGTCAACAGGAACACCTGTTGGAGGGAGGATATCTCCTGTCGGGACAGTTCTTTGCGCAACCAGGCCTCGTCCCGGCCGCAGGCGGTCAGGTTCCGGCTGATCACCCGCCCGTCGTTCACCAGGATGACCGGGAGGGTGACGTCATCTTGGAGCTCTAACCCCAACTGCGACGTCGTGGGCGGCTGGTGGGCCGTCCACGGCAGCACAGACAGGCGGCCGGAGTTCTCGAGCACCGCATACTTCACATCCTGGATGCTGGAGTACCCTTGCCCCCGCAGCTCTTCCAAAAGCTCATCCAGCGTGATGCGGTTCTTCCGCATGGCTTCCTGCTGGAGCTTGCCCGCTTTGATGAGGACGGCGGGCGTCCCGCATAGGAACCTCCGGAAGCGGAGGTGGTGCAGAGAGAGCTGGCTGAGCAGCATGGATAGGGAGAGCAGCGTGAGGATGGGGATCAATCCTGCCAGGAGCGGGATGCCGAAATCCTGCATGGGGACCGCGGCCAGATCTGAGATCATCATGGTCAGCACCAACTCGCTTGGCTCCAGCTCGCCGATCTGGCGTTTGCCCATCAGGCGCATGCCCGCCATGATGAGGAGATATAGGATGATCGTGCGTGAAAAGGCGGTCATCATCGTTCGCATCCCTCCATGGAAGTAGTATCTGTTGCGGCCGGGGGGATCATCCTGGGATAAATGCTCTGCAAGAGCTTTATCATGGCACGCATATCGTGCCGATCGACGCAGAAGAGAAAGGAGGTCCATGGGCCAGGACCCATCAGAAGCGCCAGAGCCTGCGCGGCGGAACGGGCTGTGCAGGACGACGAGGAGAAGGGAGTATCGAAGGATTCGGCGGAAGCCCTTCCGTGTCCACGGGCACGACAGATGGTCAGACAAATATGCGGGCGACCGCAAAACAGAGAGGCCATGACCGTGGGGAAAGTGACAAATGACTGCGCGTTTGTCCTTTTGATAACCAATTTTTCGACTATCAGGAGGATAGCATCTATGTGTGGCATCATTGGATATGTAGGCCGCGAGCCGGCGGCCCCGATTTTGCTGGATGGATTGGAGCGGATGGAATACCGCGGATATGATTCTGCCGGCATCGCTGTACGCTCTGAGACGAGGGGCTTGCAAGTGAAGAAAGCGAAGGGGCGGCTGAAAGCACTCTATGATCTGACGCATGGCGGGGCAGACATGGAGGGGACCCTGGGCATCGGACACACCCGCTGGGCTACCCACGGCGAGCCGAACGATATCAATGCCCATCCCCATATCAGTGAGAATGGGCAGATCGCCCTGGTCCACAACGGGATCATCGAGAACTACCTGGAACTCAAGGAACACCTGCTGCGCCAGGGCGTGACGTTCACCTCCGACACAGATTCGGAAGTGGTCGCCCAGCTCCTGGAGTTCCATTACAACGAGTGTCACAACATGCTGGAGGCCGTGGGCCGCTGCCTGCGGCGGATCGAGGGCTCTTACGCCTTCGGCATCATCTGCGCGGATTACCCCAACGCGCTCATCGCCGCCCGGAAGGATGCCCCGCTGCTGCTGGGCTATGGCGACGGAGAGAACTATATCGCCTCCGATGTGACGGCGATCCTCAAGCACACCCGTAAGGTGAGCTATATGGACGACGGCGAGATCGCGGTGGTCACGAACGACAGCATCGACGTATTCGACAGCGAGCTGGAGCCGGTAGAGAAGACGATCTGCCAGGTGGACTGGGACGTGGCGTCTGCAGAGAAGGGGGGATATCCCCACTTCATGCTCAAAGAGATCATGGAGCAGCCGGAGGCCATCCGCAAGACCGTTTCCCCCCGCATCCGGGACGGCCGGATCGTGCTGGATGAGCTGCATCTGACAAGAGAGGACGTGGCGGCCTTCGCCCGCATCTTCATCATCGCCTGCGGTTCATCTTACCATGTGGGCATGGTTAGCAAATACAACTGGGAGCGCTTGCTGCGCCGCCCGGTGGAGGTGATGCTGGCTAGTGAGTTCCGCTACTGCGATCCGTTGGTGGATGAGAGGACTCTGGTGATCGTCATCAGCCAGTCCGGCGAGACGCTGGATACCATGGCCGCCATGCGGGAGGCGAAGCGCCGGGGCGGACGGACACTGGCCATCGTGAACGTGGTGGGCAGCTCCATCGCACGCGAAGCGGACGATGTGCTCTATACCTGGGCGGGGCCGGAGATCGCCGTGGCCACGACCAAAGCCTACTCCACGCAATTGGTGCTGATGGATCTAGTGGGCTTGTACTTTGCGGAGGAGCTGGGCACTGTGGACGAGGAGACATACGCTGCGGTCCTGGCGGAGATCCAGCTGTTGCCGGAGAAGATGCAGGTGTTCCTGGAGCATACAGAGGACGTGCAATATCTGGCCTCGCGGTATTTCAACCACGACTCCATCTTCTTCATCGGCCGGAACCTGGACTACGCCATGGGGATGGAGGGGTCCTTGAAGCTCAAGGAGATCAGCTACATCCACTCTGAGGCCTATGCGTCCGGCGAACTCAAGCATGGTACGATTTCGCTCATCGAGCAGGGGACACTGGTAGTGGCCTTGGGGACGTATGCACCGCTCTTCGACAAGGCCATGAGCAATGTGGTCGAGGTGAAAGCACGGGGAGCTGAGGTGCTGGCGCTCACTACGGAGGATCTCGCGGAGAAGGTGTCCAAGACTGCGGACGCTACCATCGCGGTACCGGTGACGCATCCGATCCTCCAGCCCTCTCTGGGCGTGGTGCCGCTGCAGCTGTTCGCTTATTATGTGGCGCTGCAGCGCGGCTGTGACATCGACAAACCGCGGAACTTGGCCAAGAGCGTGACCGTGGAGTGATCAGGGAGGACTGCCCTGCCCGATGCCGGGCGGGGCAGTTTTTTCGTGAGAGCTGAAACCTTTCCTGCCCGTGAAACGTTGAGGAGATAGGACATATCAGAGAGGGGGCGGCGCCTATGGTCTCTTTTTATCTCGCATCTATCAGAGACGGGACAGACCGGGCACGGTTCGAACGGCTCTATCAGACGAACCACCAGAGGATGGCCCGCCTGGCAGCACAGATCCTTGGGCCGGGCCCGCGGTCGGAGGATGCGGTCCATGATGCGTTCATGAAGCTCATCCAGCATTTCGATGAGCTGAGGGACCGTCCGGAGGAGCGATTGTCCGCTTGGCTGGCGGTGGTGGTACGGAACACGGCGCTGGACATGCTGCGCAGGGGACGGTTCGAGACGGATATGGAAAACGTATCCTGGGAGCCTGCGGTCCCGGCTGACGAAGGACAGTTCCAAGCGCTGGTGGCGCTGATCCGGAAGATGCCGGAAGAGTACCGCAGGGTATTGGAGCTGCGGTTCGTGGCGGAGTGGAGCATGGCGGAGATCGGCCGGGAGCTCGGCATCAGTGAGGGGGCAGTCAAGACCCGGGTGTTCCGCGGGCGCCGGATGCTCATCGAACAGTTGCGCAAGGAGGGATATCTGGATGGACGAGCGAGTGTTTGACGCACTGCTGAAGAACGCTCTGGAGGAAGCCGCCCGCCAGGATGCGGAGGAAGCGCCGCGGGTAGAGGAGTCCTGGCGGCAGCGCCGCCGGATGCGGGAGATGCTGGCGGATCCGGAAGGATACCGCCGCCGCCTGGAAAGCGGGGACGATCGCAGACGGTCCGGACGGCGGGGGCGTTTCTCACGCTATGTGGCAGTCGCGGTCATCGCTGCGCTGCTGGGCGGCACTGCGGCGGCGTATACTCTGCGGGGCGGAGCGTTCTTCCGAGACATGTTCGAACGCAGCGGCTGGGCAGAGTTGTACGGAGACGCGGCTGATACGGAGCAGCTGCTCCAGATGGGCGGCGGGAACGTGGGAGCCGTGGTGGAGGATGAGGTCCTGCGCTTCGAGATATTAGATGTAGTCAGCGATGGACAGTTCGCTATGGTCTCGGTCCGGTGCACCCTGCTGGACGAGGGGCTGAAGGAAGAACTGGAGACTTCCTACGAGACAGACCTCATCCGCTTCCAAGACGTCTCTATCACTGATGAAAACGGGAACGGTCCCACAGCTTATGGGGTACGTTTCGATTTCCCGGGAAAACGAGAGGATCTAGGTCCTTATCAATATGGGCTCATCTTCTCGTTCAGTAACAGCGGGACGCCTTTGAGCGGACGGTACACCATCGTCCTGAAGGGATTGGCGGCCAATGGGGAGAAGAGCGACGGCGCACTGCTCTCCACAGATGCTTGGACATTGGAGGCCATGCTCCCCGTCACTGATGCAGAGGCGTATGAACTGGATCTGCCCTGCACCATCGATGGCCAGCCAGGCGTGTTGGAACGGCTCTCGCTCTCGCCCCTTGCCCTGGGGATGGAGTTCCGGCTCCCAGAGGATGCAGGAGGGGAGGCTTATCGCATCTTCTCGGAGACGGTCATCCACCTGCGTTCGGGCGGTGCCATCGACCACGGCGGCTATAGCTGCGGCGTCTCGGGCGGCGGCGGTAGTGCGCGTGTGATGCTGGAGTTCCAAATGCCGCTGGATCTGGACCAAGTGGAGAGCATCCAAGTCTGTGGAGAAGAGATCCTCCTGGATGATCTGCGAGGATAACCCGGCGGCAAGCCGGTCGAGGACCGCATTTTCCGGTCGAGGACCGCATTTTCCGTCCCCGTTGACAGGGACCTGCTGCTATGGTAATATGTAAACCGATCAGAGTGATGGGACCCGCCTCCTGGAAAGGCTGGCGGGTCTTTCTTTGAAGTGATCGTGTCGAAAACGAATGAAAGGGATCGGGATATGACAGGGAAACGGATCATGGCGCTGATGTTGGCGCTGACGCTGATGGTCGGGACAGCACTGCCAGCGCAGGCAAGCTTCACAGATACTGCAGGCCATTGGGCCGAGGGGGCCATCCTGAAATGGAGCGAGGAGTACCAGGTCATCAATGGCTATGACGATGGGACGTTCCGCCCGGATGCCTCCATCACGCGAGGAGCCTTCGCAGGGATCCTGGACCGTTTCTTGAAGTTCCAGAACGTCTCGCCGGCCGATACCTTCTCCGATACGCAGGGGACCTATTGGGAAGACGCTATCTTGAAGCTCCACGCTGCAGGCGTGTACCTGGGCAATGGCGGCATGGCATTGCAAAGTGACACCATTACCCGTCAGCAGGCAGTGACCATGATCGCCCGGGCATTCCAGATCGTGGGAGGAGAGACCGCCCTGACGTATACGGATGCCGACCAGATCGCTGGATATGCCCAGCCCTCCGTGGCAGAGATGACGGCACGGGGCTATATCAACGATTCCTATGACGGACGGTTCCGCCCGACGGATGCCATCACCCGGGCAGAGATCGTGAATATCCTGAACAACATGATCGATGTCTTGATCCAGGAGACGGATACATACACAGGTTCCGTGGAGGGGACGATGATGATCAATGCCCAGGGCGGCGCGGAGCTGATGGATATGGACATCTCCGGCGACCTGATCTTGGCACCTGGCGTGACAGGGCCTGTGACGCTGACCAACGTGACCATCGGCGGGACCCTGCGGAATTTCAGCAGTGTGACGCCGAGCGTCTCTGGCGAAGGGGAGGAGACTGAGGAGCCGGAAGGATCCGAAGAGCCAGAGTCACCGTTGACTTATCCATGGATAGAGCCCAGCGGCTATGTGGAATATGACAACTATGACGTGCCGATTTATGACGATCTGCCGCTGAGCGAGCTGTATCCCGGAGATTTCGTCTGGGAAGACGACCGCCTGGTGTACGTGGGCGATGTGTTCCGTGAGACTCGCTTCGGCATCGATGTCTCCGCGTATCAGAACCAGGCCTCCCCGGACAAGACCATCGATTGGGAGGCCGTGGCGGACGATGGCGTGGATTTCGCTCTGGTGCGTGTCGGGTTCCGCGGCTATGGCACGGGAAGCTTGAACACGGATGCGTTCTATGCGCAAAACATCGATGGGGCCATGGATGCAGGTATCGACACGGGCGTGTATTTCTTCTCTCAGGCCATCACGGTGGAAGAGGCTATCGAGGAGGCGGACTATGTGATCTCCCTGCTGGATGGACATGAGATATCCGGTCCTGTGGCCTATGACTGGGAGATGCACGATGCCAGCTACCGTGTCTACGGGATATCTCCGGAAGTGGCTACGGCCTGCGCGCTGGCGTTCTGCCAGCGGATCGAAGAAGCGGGATATCAGCCCATGATCTATATGAGCAAATACGTGGGCTATAACAAGTTCAATCTGCCCCAGCTGGCCGCATATCCCATCTGGTTCCCGGAATACAAGAGCAGCGCCTCTGAAAATCTGTTCCCTGCGTTCTACTATCAGATCGACACCTGGCAGTTCTCCAGCAGCTGCACCATCGACGGTATCGGCGGCAGAGTGGACGCCAACATCCAGTTCATCCGCTGAGAAAAGCGCGGAGCCCGAGACGGCTCCGCGCTTTTTGGTCGAGAAGAGGAAGACGCATGGCGGACAGAGGGGAGAGATAGGTCCCTCCGCCCTGTCCACCGCGCCTATGGGAGGGGACAGTTACTTGCGGTCCTCCTTCTGGCTGCGGTTCTCCCGCTGCTTCTGGTCGCTCTCGCGATTCTGTTGGTTCTGGCTGCGGTTCTCCCGCTGGGCCTTATCGTTCTCGCGGCTCATGAGGACACCCCCTTTCCGATGCCTGAAGTACAGAGGTTATTCTGACCAGCAGGCGTGAAAATATACAGCGCGAGACAGAAAAAGATGGTTGACAAGGACAAAAAGACCTGCTATACTAAACCAGCAAAATAAAGAAGGCCGGTCGCATCCGCCTCACCTCCAGCCAATGGGCAAAGAGGTCAACAACGTCCTATCGAGCTGCCGTCATGGCGGCTCGTCGTTGCGCGGATGCCAGACGGTATCCGCGTTTTGTGATTTTTTGGAGGAGGTGCTTCGACCATTAGCAAGTTAGTGCATGAACTGAACGAAGAGATCAGCGACAAGGAGATCCGGCTGATCGGTCCCCAGGGCGAGCAACTCGGGATCATGGCGCCTGCGGCCGCCTTGAAGATCGCCGATGAGCAGGGCCTGGATCTGGTCAAGATATCGCCTCAGGCGACTCCGCCTGTCTGCAAGCTGATGAACTACGGCAAGTTCCGCTTCGAACAGAGCAAGCGGGAGAAGGAAGCCAGGCGCAATCAGCATGTGGTCGAGATCAAGGAGATCCGCATGTCTCCCGGCATCGATGTGGGAGATTTCAATACGAAGCTGAAGAATGCGCAGAAGTTCATCGCCGACGGCAACCGCGTGAAGGTCTCCGTCCGTTTCCGCGGCCGTGAGATGGCCCATACCGATATCGGCCGGGCCCTCCTGGAACGTTTTGCTGAGCAGTGTGCCGAGACCGCCAATCTGGACAAGGCTGCCAAATTGGAGGGACGCATGATGTCCATCTTCCTCTCTCCCAAGGCGGGTAAGTGATAGACCCTCATTTTCTAATGATACGGAAGGAGCAACCAATATGCCGAAGCTGAAGACCCACAGTGGTGCCAAGAAGAGATTCAATCTGACCAAGACCGGAAAGGTCAAGCGCGCCAAGGCCTATAAGAGCCATATCCTCACCAAGAAGGACACGAAGCGCACTCGTCGTCTGCGTGCAGGCGGCTATGCGGATGCTACCAACATCGACGCTATCCGCAAGATGATCCCCTACAAGTAAGATACGAGACGTTTCATATAGGAGGTTTTAACGATGGCTAGAGTCAAGGGCGCGATGATGACGCGCAAGAGAAGAAATAAGGTCCTCAAGATGGCCAAGGGCTACTGGGGCTCCAGATCCAAGCACTTCCGTGTCGCCAACCAGGCGGTCATGAAGTCCCTGAGCTATGCGTACACCGGCCGCCGGCTGAAGAAGCGTGATTTCCGCTCTCTGTGGATCACCCGTATCTCTGCCGCCTGCAAGATGAACGGCATGAACTATTCCACCTTCATGCACGGCCTGAAGGTATCTGGCATCGAGATCAACCGTAAGATGCTGGCGGAGATGGCTGTCAACGACGCCGCCGCGTTCACTCAGCTCACGGAGATCGCCAAGAAGGCCTGATCTCTCGATAGACAGGATATAGGAGAGCAGCGCTCTGTGTGACCACAGAGCGCTGCTCTCGTCATCTATGCAAGGAGGTGAGCGGAGCTGCTCCTGATTGGATGGCCTTCACTCCCGACGGCAGAAATATGGGCCGCGATTGAGGACATGGATATGGACATAGGTCCAGCCGAAGTCTTTGCCCACCAGATAGGCATCCTGCAGATCAGCGAAGACACTCTCTGCTAGCGGCAGTTCCACCGGCTCCACATAGGGCCGGCTGTCCTCAGAGCCTTCGGAAAAGAGATAAGCTGTCCCAGCGGGGAGTTCCGCCAGAGCGTTCCGGGCTTCGTCACCAGACAGGCAAGGCACCAGTCCTTTGGAGAAGATGTGCCACAGGGAGCTCCCCTCTGCGAGGACGTACTTCCCCAGGTCCGCCTCAGACACGCTGTCCGCAAAGACGTCCAGCCAGCGGTCCTTCACCCGCCGGAAGTCGGTGGGGAAGGGTTCCTCCCAGGGGACCATCGTGGCCACACACCGGCAGATGGGCAGGCCCTGATCATAGAACTTGGCCTCGTAATCCGTCATGACGCCAACAGGTCCATCGGCGTGGAGGTCGCGCGTGATCTCCGACAGCTCGAAGCCGAACTGGGGCAGCTCCTCCAGGGAGAAAGTGAACAGCTCCTGGTTATCCGTCTTGAAATGGATCTGACCGCCCATCTTCAGCACTTGGCGGTACAGCCGCAGGAAATTGCCGTGGGTCAGGCGGCGCTTGGCGTGGCGGTTGCTGGGCCAGGGATCGCAGAAATTGATGTAGATCCGGTCCGCTTCTCCCGGTGCGAAGAACGCAGGGAGCTGATCCGCGTTGGCGTCCACGAAGAATACATTGGTGAGCCCTTCCCGCACACAGCGTTCCATGGCGACCACCATGGCGTCTGGGACCCGCTCCACAGCGATGAACAGCACGTCCGGCTCCGCCGCCGCAGTACCGGCGGTGAAACGGCCCTTTCCGCAGCCGAGTTCCAGACGCAGTTCCCGTGCCTGGGGCATCAATTCCCGCCATTTGCCGGGACGGCCGTAAGGGTCACGGATCAGACGGTCGCCGCAGCGCTCCATCCGGGGGATCAGATTCTTTTTTTTGCGCATCCGCATATCGAGACCTCCTGGGGATCCTTCGTTCTGCTTCCACAGAGAAGCATGGAAGCCTGGATATTCTACCACAGCGGGCAGGATCTGTAAATGTTTTTCCAGGAGCAGGACAGCGTGGAGATCGGATGTGTTAAGCAATTAACAGAATCGTATAGATTATGGCAAATATTTTGTGCGAAGTGTAAAAAAGCAAAAAAGGGCGGGAAGAGGTGCAAATTACACTTGATAATTGTTCCCGCGCACCCTATAATAAACATTGTGAGCAAATTAGCAAAGTCCGCTTTTGCTCCGTTTCCCCTGCAAGCCGGTACATGTCCCGGAGCACGTCTGGGACTGCCGGGACCGGCAGTGAGCGTGCTCGAAAAACAAATAAACAGGAGGAATCATCATGAAGGTAGCAGTTTTTGGCGCAGGCACCATGGGCAGCGGTATCGCGCAGGTCTTCGCAGCAAAGGGCCACACCGCTCTGATGTATGCCAGTTCCGTGGCTTCCGCCCAGAAGCACAAGGACAAGCTGGCAGCTTCTCTCCAGAAGCGCGTGGAAAAAGGCAAGATGACCCAGGAGGCTGTGGACGCTCTGCTGGCAAACATCCTGGTGGAGGAGAAGGCTGCCTGTGCAGACGCTGACCTCATCATCGAGTGTGTCAAGGAAGACATGGCCACCAAGAAGGAACTGCTCAACGAGCTGGACGCCATGTGCAAGCCCGAGGCCATCTTCGCCTCCAACACCTCCTCTTTGTCCATCACGGAGATGGGGCACGGCCTGAAGCATCCTGTCATCGGCATGCACTTCTTCAACCCCGTCCCCAGCATGAAGCTGGTGGAGATCATCCGCGGCGCGAACACGACGCAGGAGACCTTCGACTTCGTCTATAAGCTGTCCCAGGAGATCGGCAAGGAGCCTGTGGAAGTGGCTGAGGCCCCCGGTTTCGTGGTCAACAAGATCCTGATCCCCATGATCAACGAGGCCATCGGCCTGGTGGAGACCGGCGTCGCTTCCGTGGCTGACATCGACAAGGCCATGCAGCTGGGTGCCAACCATCCCATGGGCCCCCTGGCGTTGGGTGACTTCATCGGCCTGGATGTGTGCCTGGCCATCATGGAGACTCTGTACAACGAGACTGGCGACTCCAAGTATCGTCCTGCGCTGCTGCTGCGCAAGATGGTCCGCGGCGGCCTGCTGGGCAAGAAGACCGGCAAGGGGTTCTACGATTACAGCAAGTAAAAGCCTGGAGTAAAGGAGTAAAAGGTATGGATTTTCATCTGACAAACGAGCAGCTGATGCTCCGGAAGATGTACCGTGAATTCGCCGAGAACGAGGTCAAGCCTCTGGCTGAGGAGATCGACGAAGAAGAGCGGTTCCCCATGGAGACCGTCGAGAAGATGGCGAAGCTGGGGATGATGGGCATCTACTTCCCCAAGGAGTACGGCGGCGCAGGCGGCGACGTCCTGTCCTATGCCATGTGCGTGGAAGAGCTGGCGAAGGTGTGCGGCACCACCGCCGTCATCGTGTCCGCTCACACGTCTTTGTGCTGCGCGCCTATTTTCGGGCACGGCACGGAGGAGCAGAAGCGCAAGTATCTGCCCGACCTGCTCAGCGGCCGTAAGATCGGTGCCTTCGGTCTGACGGAGCCCAACGCCGGTACGGATGCCTCCGGCCAGCAGACCATGGCGGTGCTGGAGGGCGACCACTACGTCCTCAACGGCTCCAAGTGCTTCATCACCAACGGCAACGTGGCCGATACCTTCGTGGTCTTCGCCATGACCGACAAGTCCA
>CALXDL010000088.1 GCA_944387055.1 uncultured Oscillospiraceae bacterium | reverse complement strand
GGTCCCTCCTGTGCGTGATCGGACTTGGCAGCGACACGGTGGCCCAAACGCTGCATATCTTGGGCGGAGATATCTGGACCCGTATGCTGCAGGGCGGGACGTATTGGTCTGAGTGGAACCGCATGGCAACGGAGAGCGCGTTGAACGCCCACACCGGAAATAAAAATAATCCCCATGGGGTCACCACCGAACAGATCGGGGCAGAAAAGGGCTGGACGCTCATCGGGACGAAGGGGCTTACTGCGACAAAATCAAGCAACGCCTCAAGTGAGCATCATTTGACATTCGAGCTCCCTTATGACTATGAGGCTGGAGGGTTCTTTTCTGAGATCAAGGCGACGGTCGGGATGGGCTATAGTGCACAGAACAGTGATTCGGAGGCTAACTATAGCATCAGGATAGATACTGCGGAAGAAGCGGGGGCGACGCTCTTGAATCTGTATGCAAAATCATCTCAGCCTACATACACCTGGAACGCAAACGCGACTTTGTATTCCTCGTCCGAGAAAACGAAACAGCGGATCGACGAGGATTCGACTTCCGTGACAAAGACATATTCCTGTCAAGTGGATGAGGTAAACGTTGATATCACCGTTTATGACATCACGTCCAAAAAGTTTATAACAGATCTTTGGGTCAAATATGCCAATGACGGGAATCAGACCGGGACCACGACGCTCACTCTATATTTATACGGGAGGCCTTGACGATGAGATACAAAGCGATTTCTTTTGAGGGCGTGTTCCATCAGATCATGCCGTGCGCAGACGACTACACGCCGGCTGAGGACGAACGCGTCTTCGATTCCCAGGAGGAGGCCCTGGCGTTCCCAATCCCGTGCAAATGGAACGAGGATACCCAGGCCTGGGAATTTTCCACCGTGCCGGAAGCGTTGAATCCACCTGCGAGACCTTCCGAAGACGTGCCGCCAAGCGACCATGAAGTCATCAATACGTTACTGGGGGTGATGGGATGAACCGTGTACAAGCCGCGCAGGAGCTTCGCAAAGCGATCCAACTATTTTTACGCACCTTGACGGAGGAAGAGGACATCCTGGCAGTGCCAAGCGTGTTCCCGGCCTATGCCGTGGGCGTACGATACAAGACCGAGGACATCTTCTCTTACGGCGTCAACACTGTGGGTGACCCGCAGCTCTATCAGGTGCTGCAGGACCACACCAGTTCCGAAGCGTGGACGCCCGATACAGCCAGCGGGCTTTATAAAAAGATCGGAGTGTCCGAGGACGGGACCCCGGTATGGACACAGCCGCTTGGGGCCAGCGACGCATACCGGCTGGGAGACATCGTGATGCACAAAGAGACCAAATACCGCTCCACAGTCGATCACAACACGTGGGAGCCCGGTGTGTACGGATGGGAGGTCGTTGCTGCTTGAGGAGACGGAGCTACATCGATGATATGACCGCCCGCACCCACGGCGGGCACGTGTGGCGGTCCGGCCGGGACGGCAACGTGTGGTCCCCGGCGGACGCCCCGGACGCCTGGGAGGACCTGGGCGCGGTCGGGGAGGACGCGGTATGATGGAGAGCGTGGTGGTGGCGCTGATCTCCGGCGGGCTGACGCTGCTGGGCGTGCTGATCTCCAACGACCGCAAGCAGGCGGTGACGGACGCCAAGCTGGAGGAGCTGACGCGGGAGGTGCGGGAGCACAACCACTTCGCCCAGCGGGTGCCGGTGCTGGAAGAGCAGATGAAGGTGGCCAACCACCGTATCGGCGACCTGGAGGCGTTCCACAAGGGATGAGCGCGCCTCCCCCGGCCGGGGCGCGGCGCTCCGGCCGGCTCCCGCAAAGAAACGAGCAGCCGCCCCGCAGTGGGACGGCGAACATTGACAGAAAGCGGCGCTGTGTATAAGATAGGAGCAGGCGCTGTTGTATACGGCGGTCAGCCACTCCCTTGAGAGAGGGGGTGATGCGGATGGGACACGGGCGTGGGGCGAGAGCCCTTCGCTTCCTGGTATGTTTCATCATAGTCCTTTTGACTATGGTCTACATAGCCCCAAAAGCGTGCTAACCGCCCGGCGGCCACCGAGCGGTTAACGGATCACTGATCTATTGACGTACGGGGCTGACCGTCTTGCAACAGCGCCCTTCCTGTTCCTATTATACCATCTGTGGCCGCTTTGTCAATCATGACCGGGCGGCTTTCCGCCGCCCAGGAAGGAGCAAGAGATGCAGACGATCCAAAAACGCTTGGCGGCCCTGCTGAGCGTCAAGAGCCTGGTGACCCTCGCGCTGACCGGGGTATTCGCCTATCTGGCGGTGACGGGCCATGTGACCACAGAGCAGTTCCTCACCGTGTTCACGGTGGTCATCGCCTTCTACTTCGGCACCCAAGCGGAGAAGCGGACACAGGAGGGAGGCGATGGACGTGGCGACGGTACAGGCGCTGCTTGACATCGCCCGGGGAGAGCTGGGGACCAGGGAGTCCCCGGCGGGATCCAATCGTGTCAAATACGGGGACTGGTACGGCCTGGACGGCCAGCCCTGGTGCGTCATGTTCGTCATGTGGGCGTTCGCCCAGGCGGGGGTGGCGCTGCCGGGCCGGACCGCCTCCTGCACGCTGCTGATGCGGGCGGCCCAGGCTGCGGGCTGCTGGGTCACATCCGGCTGCCGGCCGGGCGACGTGGTGCTCTACGACTGGGACGGGGACGGGCGCCCGGACCACTGCGGCATCGTGGAGGCCGTGAGCGGATCCGGCGTCACCGCCATCGAGGGCAACACCACCGTGGGCAACGACTCTGATGGCGGCGAGGTCATGCGGCGGACCCGGAAAAATCAGCAGATCCTAGGGGCCGTACGGCCTGCCTATGATAAGGAGGTCATCATGGATAATACACCGGCGCCCTATGCCGCGGAGGCGGTGGCCTGGGCCGTGGAGAACGGCATCCTGCAGGGGGACGAGACCGGGGACCTGAAGCTCTCAGAGCCCCTCACCCGGCAGCAGGCCTGTGTGCTGCTCCACCGCCTGTGGCAGACGGAGCAGCGCGGACGCCAAGAAGGAATATCTGCCATGGGGGATTGACAAGACGAGCGGCGCATGGTATAGTATGCCTGCGGTTAGATAAAACTAACCTTCGCGGGACGGGCAGAGGCCCGTCATCTTCCGACCAGATAGTTAGTTATAGCTAACTATCCATGCGCCTCACCAGACGGGGCGGACGGCGCGCCGCCGGCAAAGGGAAGCTGCCGGTGAAGGGGCCTGAGCGCCCGGCCGCGTCTCCCTCCGCGCGCATGTCAGCCGCGGGCAGCTGTCTGATCTGCCCGCGCGGGAGGGGAGGCGTCCCCGCACCGATCCTCACGGGGATGCCTCCGCCGCCCGGATGGGGCGCGGGGCGGGACATCGAGAGAGCGCACGGGCGCACGCGCGCCTGCGGATATGGAAGGGGAGACGGCCGCGAGCCGTCCCCCGTACCGGCAACAGAAAGAAAGGATGGATCAGACCATGAAACTTGGCATCGTGTATTGGAGCGGCACCGGCAATACGGAGACCATGGCGCACTGCATCGCCGAGGGCGCCCGGGAGGCCGGCGCGGAAGTGGAGATGATGGGGCCCGAGGCGTTCTCGGCCGCCCGGTTCCCGGAGTTCGGCGCGGTGGCCTTCGGCTGCCCCGCCATGGGCAGCGAGGTGCTGGAGGAGACGGAGTTCGAGCCCATGTTCGCAGAGCTGGAGAGCGCCCTGGGCGGCAGGAAGATCGCCCTGTTCGGCTCCTACGGCTGGGGCGACGGGCAGTGGATGCGGGACTGGTGCGCCCGCTGTGAGGACGCGGGCGCGGCCCTGGTGGACGAAGCGGGCCTGATCGCCAACGAGACCCCCGACGAGGAGGCCCAGGAGGCCTGCCGCGCCCTGGGCCGTGCCCTGGCCGCTGCCGGCTGACCGGCGGACAACGCCGCGTCCGTCCCCTGACACAGCGCCCCCGCATGGATGCTCCATGCGGGGGCGCTGCGCATCTTCTGCGGGGGAGGAGGGAGGCTCACGCCTCCTGGGCCAGCCGCTCCAGCACGGCCTCCCGGGTGGGCATGGCGGGCATGGCGCCCCGCTTCTCCACGCACAGGGAGGCCGCCGCGTTGCCGAAGCGGGCGAATTCCCGGTAATCGGCCAGCGTCAGCCGGGAGAGGGGCCGCCCATCCTCGCAGATGCGGGTGAGGAAGCCGCCCCAGAAGGAGTCCCCGGCGCCGGTGGTGTCCACGGACCGGGTGGGGAAGCCCGGCACCATGACCGCGCCGTCCCACGTGACCACCAGGGTGCCCCGGTCGCCGATCGTCACGGCCACGCACTGCACCCCCTGCTCCACCAGCCTGGCCGCGCCCACCCGGCAGTCGCTGGTGCCGGTGAGATAGACCATCTCGTCATCAGAGACCTTCAGCAGGTCCACCAGAGGCAGCGGCGCGCGCATCTGGGCCATGGCGGCCTCCGCCCCGTCCCACAAGAGGGGGCGGTAGTTGGGGTCGTAGGCCACGATGGCGCCGCTCTCCCGGGCCAGGCGCACGGCCTCCATGGTGGCGGTGCGGGCGGGTTCGTCCGTCAGAGAGAGGGAGCCGAAGTGGAAGATGGCGCTGTCCGCGATCAGGTCCCGGTCCAGCTCCTGGGCGGTCAGGCAGGTGTCCGCCCCGGGCTTGCGGGCGAAGGAGAAGCTGCGCTCGCCCGTCTCCGTCAGCTCCACGAAGGCCAGGGTGGTGAACACGCTGGGGTCCACCCGCAGGCCCCG
>CALXDL010000087.1 GCA_944387055.1 uncultured Oscillospiraceae bacterium | reverse complement strand
CCACCAGACCGCCGCCGGGCGCGCCGGAGAGCACAAAGGCGGAGAGAATGGCCACCACGATGGCCATGGCGTAGGTGCTGGCGCCGGAGAAGTCCATGCCGAAGATGCCGAAGAGGAACGCGATCTTCACGATGGAGCTGAGGACGGAGCCGTCCATGTGCATGGTGCAGCCCATGGGCAGCACCAGGTCGCTGACGTCCTTGGGCACGCCGATGCTGTCGCAGGCCTCCTTGTTGACGGGGATGGTGGCGGCGGAGGACTGGGTGGCGAAGGCGGTGACGGCGGGCGGGAAGATGTTCTTGAGCATGACGCGCACGCCCTGCCTGCCGCCGGCCAGGAAGGCGTAGAGCGGGAAGAAGATCGCCACGTACAGCAGGCACAGGGGATAGTACACGGCCATGGAGCGGCCGTAGTCGCCGATGATCTGGGGACCGTAGGTGGCCACCAGGTTGGCGAAGTAAGCGCCCAGGCCGATGGGGGCGATGGTCATGATGACGCCCACGAACTTCATGATGATGTCGTTGAGGTTGCTCAGGAGCTTGCCCATGGGCGTCTCCTCTCCGCCGCAGGCGGAGACGCAGAAGCCGAAGAGGATGGCGAAGATGATCAAGGGCAGCATGTTGGACTTGCTCCACAGCTTGGAGAAGTCGTCCACGGTCAGGGAGCTGACCAGCAGCTCGCCGGCGCTCTGGGCCTCGCCCACCTCGGCGGTGGTCATCTGGATGGTGGTGCCGGCGGAGGGGCTGAACAGGTTGACCCACACCAGCACGCGCACGCCGGCGATGGCGCCGGTGAACAGGAAGGTGCCGATGGTGCCGCCCAGGATCTTGCCCAGGCGCTTCATGTTGGCCATGCTGCCCACCGCCGAGGCGATGGACACGAACACCAGCGGCACCACGATGGTGAACAGCAGGTTCAGGAAGATGTCGCCGATGGGCTTGATGGTGGTGCCCACGTCAGGGGCCAGGGCGCCCACCAGGGCGCCCACAGCGATGCCGCCCAGCATCAGGATGGGCGTCTTGTACTGTTCCCAGAAGCTCTTTTTTTGGATGGTTGCCATATCCGTCTCTCCTTTTCTCCCTTTGGTCCTCGATCCTCTGCCGCCGGCGCTCACAGGCCGGCCACGGCCGCCTCCAGCTGGCGCATGGCCCGCTCCAGCGTGGAACGGGGGCAGGCGGCGTTGAGGCGCATGAAGCCGTTGAGGCTGCGGCCGAAGGAGCACCCGTCGTTGAGGCCCAGTTTGGCCTTGTGGATCATGAAGTCGTGGAGCGCCTCGTTGCTCATCCCCAGCGCCCGGCAGTCCAGCCACATGAGATAGGTGGCGTCGGGGGCGTAGGTCTTGATCTGGGGGATGTGGGCGCGGCAATAGTCCACCACGAAGTCGAAGTTGTCCGAGAGGTAGGGCAGGAGCTGCTCCAGCCACTCCTCGCCGTGGTCGAAGGCCGCCTCCATGGCCGTCAGGGAGAAGGCGTTGTTGCGGTGGATGTCCATGCACTGCCAGTAGTGGTCGAAGACCTCCTTCATGTGGGCGTTGGGGAAGACCACGGTGGAGGCCTGGAGGCCCGCCAGGTTGAAGGTCTTGGTGCCGGAGATGGCGGTGATCACATAGCGGGCGATCTCCGGGGAGAGGGCGGCCACGGGCGTGTGCTTCTTGCCGTGGAAGATGAGGTCGGAGTGGATCTCGTCAGAGAGCATGGGCACGTGGTGGGCCATGCACAGCTCCGCCATGCGGCGCAGCTCCTCCGGCGTCCACACGATGCCCAGGGGGTTGTGGGGGTTGCACAGCAGGAACAGGTCCGCCTGGGCCAGCTTGGCCTCGAAGTCCGCCCAGTCCATGGACCACTTGCCGTCCTCCTCCACGAACTGGTTCTCCAGGACCTTGCGGCCCCAGGCCTCGGTCATGTCATAGAACTCCGAGTAGACGGGGGTCTGGATGAGGACGCTGCCCCCCTCGGGGGTGAAGAGCTTCACGCAGGCGCTGATGGTCTGCACCACGCCCAGGCTCCAGCTCATGAGGCTCTGGTCGATGGTCCAGCCGTTGCGGCGCGCCTGCCAGCCCCGGATGGCCTGGAAATAGCGCTCGGGCCGGGCGGTGTAGCCCCAGATGCCCTCCTCGGCCCGGGCCTTGAGGGCGTCGATGATGGGCTGGGCGGTCTTGAAGTCCATGTCCGCGATCCAGAGGGGGATCACGTCCTCCGTGCCGAACTTCTTCTTCCGCTCGTCATACTTGGCCGAGCAGTTGCCGCTGCGGTCGATGACCTGGTCGAAATCGTATCGCATGTCTCGTTCCTTCCTTTCCTGTTCTCCCGATGGCGGACCGGAGCGGGCCGGTCCCTCTTTGCCCTGGTAAGAAGCAAGACGCGTGCCGGAGCGCCGGGGGATCGGGCGGATGTGGGCGGGAAGAGCGCAATATCGTATAGAACGCACAAAAACGGGCGGCGTGATCTATGCAAAAAAGTAAGACCGAGCCGCGATGGCCGGTCCCGCCGCCCCGGGAGGCGCAGCGGGACCGGCCCAACGGATCGGTCAAAGATGAAAAACTGGTCGAACAGGTAGACCCATTCAGTCCAGCGCCCCGCCGTCCCGCAGGCGGCGGCAGCAGGCGCGCCCCTCCGGAGTCAGGCGGGTGCCGCCCCGGCCCCGGCTGATCCGGGCCAGGCCGGCCTGGTCCAGGGCGGCGAGGATGCGCCGCACCTCCTGCTGGGAGCAGGGGAGGCCGGCGGCCCTGGCGGCGGAGAGGATGGCCTCCCGCCCCAGGCTGCGTCCGGCCTGGTCGGCCTGGGCCAGCTGGCCCAAGACGAAGCGCAGGTCCTCCGCCGGGCAGCCGGGCAGCGCGGGCAGCGCCGCCGCGGGGGCGGCGGGCGGCGGGGCGGAGGAGGCGGCCCCGCAGGGGAGGTAGTGGAAGGTGGGGGGCAGGTCCTCGAGCCCCACCACCGCGCTGCCGGTGTAGCTGAAATACTCCACCACGTTGCGCAGCTCCCGGATGTTGCCGCGCCATTGGTGGCCCAGCAGCAGCCGTTCCAGCGGCGGGGAGAGGGTGAAGGCCGCGCCGGTCCCCCGGCGGAAGTGGTCGATGAGCAGCAGCAGGTCCTGGCCTCGCTCCCGCAGGGGCGGGATGAGGACGGGCAGGGTGTTGAGCCGGTAGTACAGGTCCCGGCGGAAGCTGCCCGCCTCCACCCGCTGCTCCAGGTCCTCGTTGGTGGCGGCCACGATGCGCACGTCCACCGGGATGATGCGGTTGCCGCCCACCCGCATGATCTCCCGCTCCTGGAGGACCCGCAGCAGCTTGCACTGGAGGGCGGCGCTCATGCCCTCCACCTCGTCCAGGAAGAGGGTGCCGCGGTGGGCGAACTCGAACAGGCCCGGCTTGCCCCCCTTCCGGGCGCCGGTGAAGGCGCCCTCCTCATAGCCGAAGAGCTCGCTCTCCAGCAGGTTCTCGGGCATGGCGGCGCAGTTGATGGCCACGAAGGGCCGGGAGGCCCGGGGAGAGGCGTTGTGGACGGCGTGGGCGAAGAGCTCCTTGCCGGTGCCGGTCTCGCCGATGAGCAGCACCGGCAGCTGGGTGAGGGACATCTTCTGGAGGATGGAGACGCAGCGCTGCAGGGCGGGGGACTCCCCCACCACATCGGCGAAGGTGTATTTGGCCCGGTGGCCCTTGTGGAGCAGCTGGCCGCGCAGCTCGCTCTGGCGGTCCTCCGCGTCGCTGAAGCGCTGCACCGTGGCGAAGGCGCCGATGCAGGCCTCCCCCCGCAGCACCGGGGCCACCGTGACGCTCAGGTCCACGCCCTGCAGGCTCACCACCCGGGCGGGCTGGAGGGCCTTGGCCGCCAGGCACTGGGCGAAGGGCAGGAAGGGATACACCGCCGCGGCCGGGCGGTGGAGGGCGCTGGCGTTGGGGATGGAGGTGATCTGCTCCATCTTGCGGTTGCAGGCGAAGACCTCCCCCCGCTCGTTGACGCCCACCAGCCCCTCGTCCAGGATGTCCATGAGGATCTGGAACTGGCTCTCCAGGCGCAGCCCGCGGGCGAACACCCGGTCGAAGCTGTAGGTGTTGGTGGCCACGTCCTGCTGATAGCGACCGAAGGCCTCCGACTCCAGCAGGTCGTCATAGCCCAGGCGCAGGGCGGCCTCGATCATGGTGGCGCTGGAGCAGGGCCGCTGGCCGATGTCGATGATCTCCCGGGCCCCCTGGGGGACATAGCGGGCCTCGCTGGGCGTGATGACGTAGTCGTAGCGGTCCATGTCGGGCACGGGCGCGCCGGGATAGTAGAGGTCGAAGACCAGCTGCTTGACGCCCAGCTGCTCCAAGCGGCTCACGGCCTCCCGGCACATCTTGTCGCTCAGGTTGACGAACAGCGCCCGCTTCCCGGCGGGCAGGGCCTGGAGCCGGCGGACCACCTCCCAGCGCAGGGTGACTTGGATCTCCATCATCTCCCCGTCGATGGGCACGTACTGGCGCATGTCCCCGGCGGAGTCGAAGGCGTCGGTGGTCACCATATAGAGGTCGTACCGGCGGGGCATACGGGACACGGAGCCGTCCCCCACGCTGTAGGCGCACACGCGGACCCGGTCCCCGAAGAGGTCCTGCACCTGCTGGGCATAGAAGGTCCCGGCGTAGGCGTCCAGGGAGATGACGGCGATCTCTTTCCGTACCTGATCCAATGGGATGTTCCTCCTTTGACCTATAAGATCGACCAATTGAGATGGCTTTGACCATATTGTGCCCGTTCCGGCGGGCCCTGTCAAGAGGGAGCCGCGGCGGGAGGGCGGGCGACGCCAGGCGGCGCGGCACCAGCGGGGGCCGTTGGCACGGAGATTGCTTGCCATCCGGTGAGAACGAAGGCGCCCCGCCGGGAGCGGGGCGGGAGGAGGAGCATCATGGAACTGACGAAAGAGCAGATGATCGCCCTGCTGCGCCAGGAGGTCGTGCCGGCCCTGGGCTGTACGGAGCCGGTGTGCGTGGCCCTGTGCGCCGCGGACGCCTATCACGCCGTGGGCGGCGCGGTGATGTCCGTGCGCGTGGAGGTCAACGCCGGCATCTACAAGAACGGCATGTCCGTGGGCATCCCGGGCTTCGACCGGGTGGGGCTGCGGTACGCCGCGGCCCTGGGCGCCTGCCTGGGAGACCCGGAGAAGGGCCTGGAGCTGCTGGAGGGGATCGACGACGCCGTCCGCCAGGCGGCCACCCGGCTGGTGGAGGAGCGGCAGGTGGCGGTGTCCATCGCCCAGGACGAGGCGCAGCTCTACGTCCACGCCCGAGTCACCACCAGCCAGGGCGTGGGGGAGAGCACCATCCGCGGGACCCACGCCAACATCATCTCCACCAGGGCGAACGGGACGGAGGTGTTCCGCAGGCCCTATGCCGCCGGCGGCGAGGACGCCCTCCACGCGGCGCTCCGGTCCATGACGCTGGCCCAGATCCGGGCGGTGGTGGACAGCGCCGGCGAAGAGGAGCTGGGCTTTTTGATGGAGGGGGCGGAGATGAACGAGGCCCTGGCCGACTACGGCCTGGAGCACCGCCTGGGCATCGGCGTGGCCGACGGCCTGGCGCGCCGCCGGGCCGCGGAGATGATGGGGACCGGCCTGATGCAGGACATCATGGTGCGGGTGGCCTCCAGCGCCGAGGGCCGCATGGCCGGCTGCCCCTACGCGGTCATGAGCAGCGCCGGCAGCGGCAACCACGGCATCACGGCCATCATCCCCGTGGTGGAGATGGCCAAGCACCTGGGCGCGGGGCGGGAGGCCACGGTGAAGGCCCTGGCCTTCTCCCACCTGCTCAACGTGTACATCAAGGGCTTCACCGGCAAGCTCAGCGCCACCTGCGGCTGCGGCGTGTCCGCCGCCGCGGCCGCCAGCGCCGCCATGGTGTGGCTGATGGGCGGCGACGACGCCAAGATCGCCGGCGCCGTGATCAACATGAGCGCCGGGCTCACCGGCATGATCTGCGACGGCGGCAAGATCGGCTGCGCCCTCAAGCTGGCCAGTGCCGCCAGCGCCGCCGTCATGAGCGCGTGCCTGGCCATGGACGGGGTGGTGGTCAGCGCCAGCGACGGCATCTGCGCCGCCACGGCCGAGCAGGCCATCCGCAACATGGGCCGGGTCAGCAGCCCCGGCATGGTGGAGACCGACAAGGTGATCTTGGAGATCATGATGGCCAAGGACGGCGCCCCCGCGTGACCGGCGGGCCGCCGCGCCCTTCGGAGAGAGTGGACCGCCCCCGATGCCGGGAAAGGCATCGGGGGCGGTCTCGTATGTCTCGGGGCGGCGGGCTCAGACGCTGAAGAGCAGCTGGGCGTAGCCGGGGAAGGGCCAGTACGCGGAGTCGGTGCGCGTCTCCAGCCGGTCGGCGGCCTCCCGGGCGGCGGCCATGTGGGGCACGATGGCGGTCCGGCAGAAGACCATGGCCTCCAGGGCGTCCTCCGGGATGGCGGCCAGGTCCGCCTCCAGCTGGCAGCAGGCGTCCAGGAGGCAGTCCGTCAGGGCGCCGATCTCCTGGGCGGAGACGGTCTCATACCGGCAGGGCACGCCCTGGGACGCCTTGCCGGCGGCGCGGGCGCACAGGTCGGCGGCATAGCGGGAGACGGCGGGCAGGATGTCCTTGCGGATCATGTCCACCATGGTCTTGGCCTCGATGGAGAGGACGGTGGTGTAGTTCTCGATGTGGATCTCCGCCCGGGCCTCGATCTCCTCCCGGGTGTAGATGCCGTGCTTGACGAACAGGTCCACGTTCTTGGGGACGGTGTACATGGGCAGGGCGTCGGGCGTGGAGACCAGGTTGGACAGGCCCCGGGCCTCCGCCTCGGCCACCCAGGACTCGTCGTAGCCGTTGCCGTTGAAGATGATGCGCTGGTGCTCGGTGAACACCCGGCGGATGAGGGCCTGGAGGTCGGCCTGGAAGTCGGTGGAGCCCTCCAGCTCGTCGGCGAACTGCTCGAGCTCTTCGGCCATGATGGTGTTGAGGGCGATGTTGGGACCGGAGATGGACTGGGAGGCGCCCAGCATCCGGAACTCGAACTTGTTGCCGGTGAAGGCCATGGGAGAGGTGCGGTTGCGGTCCGTGTTGTCCTGGGGGATGGGGGGCATCACGTCCACGCCGATCTCCAGCGTCCGCTTGCCGGAGTCCTTGTGCTCCGTGCCGCGGATGATGGCGTCCACCACGGCGCCCAGCTCGTCGCCCAGGAAGATGGACAACACGGCGGGCGGCGCCTCCTGGGCGCCCAGGCGGTGGTCGTTGCCCGGGAAGGCCACGGTCACCCGCAGGAAGTCCTGGTACTCGTCCACGCCCTTGACGAAGGCGGCCAGGAACAGCAGGAACTGGGCGTTCTGGCTGGGCGTGGAGCCGGGCTTGAAGAGGTTCTTGCCCGTGTCGGTGGCCAGGGACCAGTTGTCGTGCTTGCCGGAGCCGTTGACGCCGGCGAAGGGCTTCTCGTGCAGCAGGCACACCAGGTCGTGGCGGTCCGCCACCTTCTTCAT
>CALXDL010000086.1 GCA_944387055.1 uncultured Oscillospiraceae bacterium | reverse complement strand
ACCACTTCATTGCCCTGGCGAAGACGTATACGGACGTTCAGGAGCTGCCCCCTGGACTTCTGCGACTGTTCATCCGGAAGCTCATGGTGCATGAGAAAGCGAATGGAGCAAGCACGCCCAGCAGAGGGTGGAGATCCACTGCAACGACATCGGGTGGGGGGCACCGCTCCGAAAGGAGCAGAGTGTATGACAGAGCCCGCATAGATAGAAAAGCCCCCGGCAGGCCCTGCGAAGCAAGACCTGCCAGGGGTTCCGGTCACCGTAAAAGTTGTCCCTATCAGGGGGTACCGATCACGACGCTGTCTTTTTGCAGGACTTAGCTGCTTTTAAGCGGCAGCGATTGGTCCGGCCTCCGCCTCGGGGACAAGGACCTCCTCAAAATCGGAGAAGTCAGGGAAGGAGATGTGCACGCTGTCACCGGTGGCGTTGATAGCCATGGACATGTCATAGCTGACGCTGATAGAAGCAGGGCTGCTGCCTTCCTCGGCGGGGATATCCATGTCCAGAGAGAATACCATCTGCATATCGGTCAGCTCGCCGCTGCGGTCCACGGTGTAGACAGCGGTGACATCGCCGAAGCTCATCATATCCAGCAGTGCAGACGCTTCGCCCATATCTGCGCTGAGGTCTCCACTAGAGAGCAGAGGGGCAAAAATGGAGTCCATCATGCTCTGCATAGAGGCCGAACGGATGACCATGGTATAGACCGTATCGCTGCCCTGGGTCTGTGCGGTGATAGAATCCACCATGGCAAGACCGCTGACATTGACCGAAGCCATGGAGCTGGTGCCCTGCACCTGCTCCAGCAGAGCCAATTGCTCTTCCAGGTCCACCTGGGTCTTCGTTTGGATCGTCTCACCGTCCACTTCCGTCTGGACATACACCCAGCCATCCTGCAGCCATTCGCTCATGGTCATGGAAGTATCAAAAGCATCGATATCGAACGTGTAGGCCATCTGCAGATCGTCCGCATCCAGGATCACTTTCATGTTGCCCTCCATGCTCATGGGCATAGAGACCGTTTCACCGTCCTGGGAGAAGGAGATATCGATATCAGCAGACAGGTCTGTATCCATGGCGGTGTTGCCCATATCGGAACTGGCGGCAGTCAAAGCCCGATAGGCCTCAATCTTCTCCGTCATGGGGGCGGCGGCCTGAGCATCCACGGCACCGCTGCCGATCAGGCTCGCCAGAAGATAGGTGCTGCCATCTTTCAAGTCTGTGCCCAGGGCCTGATAAGTGACGGCGGCCAGATCGTCCCGCAGGAAAGTGCCGGAGAACATCAAGGGATCATAGAACCCCTTCTCCTGAGCGAAAGAGGCCGCATCAGCATAGGCGAAATCCGTACCGTCCTGATAGCCCAGGGCCCGCAGGAGGAACACCACGTAATTCTGGGCGCTGCAGGCGTTGGCAGAGCCGAAGGTGGTGGCGGAGGTGCCATTGGTGATGCCGTTGGTGTACAGCCAGGCCACATAGGGCGCAGCGGTATCGCTGACATCGTTGAAAGGATGGCTGATCTCACCGGCGGCATAGGCGGCGGCAGCCTCTTCCTCGGCACCGTAGAGCCGCACCAACATGATGGCAGCCTCGGAACGGGTGGGAGCCCGGTCCAACTCGAAGCCGCCGGTGGCCGTCCCGCGGAACATGCCGATAGCGGAGAGATCCTCTGCCACCGCGTCATAGTCGGAAGCGGAAGCGCTCACACACAGTGCCGCTGCCAGCAGCAGTGTGGTGAACAGCAGGGTCAAGAAGCGTTTCATATGGGTCCTCCTCTCGAATTTACGGCGGGTCGCCGTTTCCATCATCATAGGACATGATGGATCTGGCGTCAAGTATTCTTTTTTCTTTGAGGTGGCAGTCGGATAAGATAAAATATATTGGCTCCGTATGGGCACAATACATTGGATGGAATGTTTCCGTTTGGTAACATTTCCAAAGAGGTGATCGCTGTGGAAGTGAAACGTCTGCGCGATCTGCGCGAAGATAGCGACAAGACACAGCAAGATGTCGCGGACTATCTGAATATGCATCGAAGCGTTTATCGCCGTTATGAGAGCGGAGAGCGAGAGACCCCCGCTTGGGTGATAGACAAATTGGCGGATTATTATCGCGTCAGCACCGACTATCTGCTGGGCCGCACCGACGATCCGGCACCGCCTGCGGAGCGATGAGGACGCTGGCGACTGCGACCGGCGCGTTCTCCGCCGGGATATTCCTGGCTCAGTATCTGCTTCCGGTCTCTTGGTTGGTTCCTATGGCGCTGGGATGCTTCTTCGCTGCTTGCTGTGCGTTGCTGTTGCCGGTGCGCTGGCGCAGGCGGGCGCTGCTGGTAGCGATCGGATCCTCGCTGGCTCTGAGCTGGGACTGGCTTTATATCCGTCAGATCCAGGCGCCAATGGCTGCTCTGACGGAGACAGGACAGTCCTCCGTTACCATGACCCTGCTGGCCTATCCTACTGCTACAGACCTTGGAGCCAAAGCGACCGTCCGCCTGGAGGGCTTCCCGATGGGAAAGGCCGTCTATTATGGGAGTGAAGCACTGCTGGACTTGTCGCCAGGCCAGACCGTCACGAATGATGTACGCTTCCGGGATCCATCCAGGATCCGAGACGATGACATCACCACGTTCACTTCTAAGGGGATATTCCTCTTGGTCTATCCAGAAGGAGAGGAGACATACGGTCTTGGGACCGCTGCTTCGCCACGATGGTGGCCGGCGCGGGCGGGACAAGCGCTGCGAGAACGTATCTCTGAACTCTTCCAAGGGGATACGGCCGCCTTCCTCACCGCTATCCTGACAGGCGATCGGAGCGGCTTGTCTGCAGAGGCATCGTCCGATCTGACAGAGGCGGGACTCTCCCATGTCTTGGCTGTATCTGGGATGCACTGCGGGTTCCTGCTGGCCTTCGTGATGCTGCTGACGGGCAGACACCGCCGCCGCTTGAAAGCTGGGGCCGCTATCCCGATCTTATTGTTCTATGCATTGCTCACGGGGGCCTCGCCCTCGGTGGTCCGGGCCTGTGTGATGCTGAGCTTCCTTCTGGCGGCGCCGCTGTTCCAGCGTGACAGTGACCCGCCCACGGCCATGTGCACTGCATTGGCCATGATCTTAGCGGCAGACCCCTTCGCCGCCGCCTCTGTCAGCCTCCAGCTCTCTTTCGGAGCAGTGGCTGGCCTCTTGTGGCTGACGCCGCGGCTGTATCTCCTGCTGGGCGGCCGGAGACATGGAAAGCTGTTCCGGATCCTGGCTTCCAGCTTTTCTGCCACCATGGGGGCGCTGGTATGCACAGTGCCGTTGTGTGCTTATTACTTCGGCACATTGGTGCTGGTCTCACCGCTGAGCAATCTCCTCTGCCTATGGGCGGCCAGTGGGGCGTTCCTCTCCGGGCTGGCCGCCGTGGTCGTGAGCTTCCTTTGGATGCCTCTTGGAGCTTTGCTTGGACTCGTGCCCAGGGTGCTCACTGCCTATCTGCTGGAGATGGCCCACCTCCTGGCGAGTCTGCCATACCACACGCTCTCGTTCACGGCGCCGTACCTTGGCATCTGGCTGGCGTTCGTCTATCTGCTTTTCGCTGTGGCTTGGCTGGGACGGGAGAAGGGAGGCCGCCGGTATGTCCTTGCGGCCGTCTTGGCGGCAGCCTCTCTGGCCTGTACGATCCGACTGGGCCAACTCCGATTGACCGGCGGAGATCTGGATGTACTGATGCTGGACGTGGGACAGGGCGAGAGCATATTGCTCTCCTCACACGGCTCTTTCGCCCTGGTGGACTGCGGCAGCAGCAACAGTTGGTATGATGCAGGCAGCGTCGCCGCCAGCTGGCTTTCCAGCATGGGATGCCGCGCATTGGATCATCTGATCTTGACCCATTATGATGCGGACCACGTAGATGGTGTAGAGATGCTCTTGGCACGTATACCAGTAAAGGAACTGGTGGTGCCGGACGTGTGGGATGACGCTGGGCTCCGGGAGAGCATCCTTGCATCTGCCAAAGAGCAAGGCGTCCCTGTGACGTTCCTCCAGGAGGAGACGGTCCGGCCCTTAGGGGAGAGCGAGATCACGCTTTATCCGCCTGTGGGGGACGGGGGCGACAATGAAGCGGGGCTCACGGTCCTCTGCACGCAGGAAGACTACGATCTCCTCATCACCGGTGACATGGACGCTGCCACAGAGCGGCGGCTGCTGGAGACCTATGCGTTGCCGGACATCGAGGCGCTGGCCGTGGGACATCATGGCTCCAGATACTCCACATCTTGGGATCTGCTGCGGGACCTGACACCGGAGACCGCTCTCATCAGCGTGGGATCCAATGCCTATGGACACCCGTCAGAGGAGACGCTCTGGCGGATTGCCCTGGCAGGCGCGGATATCTGCCGCACCGACCTTCAAGGTACCATCCATCTCTGTGTGAAGCAAGGAGACGCCTGATTATGGCTTATACGAAGAAAACTCCGAAGGCCAACGAGACCTTCCAGCGATTCAAGAGGGACCTGGCCGCCAAGACCATCGGCTGCGCATACCTCTTCTATGGGGAGGAGAGCTATCTCCGGGAATATTATCTGGGAGAACTGCGCAAACAGCTCGTGCCCGCCGGGTTCGAGGAGTTCAATTATCACCGCTTAGAGGGGAAGGACCTGACAGTCCAGACTCTGTCTGAGACAGCAGAGGCCATGCCCATGATGTCAGAACGGACCCTCATCGTGGCGACAGACTTCGATATCTACAAACTCAATGAAGAACAGCGTGAGAAGATGGTGGCCTTCCTGGAGGATATCCCGCCCTATTGCTGCGTGGTGTTCGTATATGACACCATCGAGTATAGACCGAACAAGACCTTGAAGAAACTCGGTAAGGCGCTGAGCGAGCATGTGCAGGCCGTGGAGTTCCGGGCAGCGGAGAACAGTGATCTCATCGCTTGGATCGCCCGGCGGTTCCGGGCGCTTGGGAAAGAGATCGACCGGCAGACCGCCGAATACCTTATCTTTACTTGCGGTGGCTTGATGACGGGACTGGTACCGGAGATCACCAAGATCGGGACATACGCCAGGGGGAAGACGATCACACAAAAAGATATCGACGCGGTGGCAGATCCAGTCCTTTCCGCAGAGGTGTTCAAGCTCTCAGACGCGGTGCTCCGGGGAGACTATGACGGAGCGGCCAGGATCCTGGGGGACCTTTTGAAGATGCAGACAGAGCCCATCATGATCTTGGCGGCTTTGGGCAGCCAGCTCCGGCGCATCTATACCGCCCGTATGGCCATCGACAGCGGGAAAGACAAGTATTGGCTGATGGAGCTATGGGACATGAAGAGCGACTATCCAGCAAAGCTGCTGCTTTCCGCCGCGCAGAAGACCACTTCCGACTGGTGCGCAGATGCAGTGAAGATGTGCCAGGTATTGGATCGGAGGATGAAAAGCGAAAAAGGCGTGGATGCGGCAGGTGAGCTGAAGCTGCTGTTGGTGCGACTGGGGGCGCGGCGCAGATGAAGAGGATCCGGGAAGTCATCGTGGTAGAAGGGCGGTACGACAAGAATACCCTGTCACAGGTCGTGGACGCCACCGTGATCCCCATCGGAGGATTCGCCGTGTTCAACGATTGGGAAAAAGTGGCCCTCTTGCGCCGGCTGGCGGAGGAACGGGGCCTCATCATCCTGACGGACAGCGACGGGGCAGGCTTCGTCCTCCGCAACCATCTCAAAAGTGTCCTGCCAAAGGGCAAGTTGAAGCAGGCGTATATCCCTGACGTCCACGGCAAGGAACGCCGCAAGCGTCATCCAGGAAAAGAAGGCAAGCTGGGTGTGGAGGGCATGGAGCCTGCGGTACTGCTGGAGGTGCTGCGCCGCTGTGGCGCCACCTTTGAGGACGGAGATACGTTAGAGCCGCGAACTGGCAAGCCCATCACGAAGGCAGACCTGTTCGCACTTGGACTCACCGGTGCCCCGGACAGTGCTGCCCGGCGGAGAGACCTACTGGCACAGCTGGACCTGCCGGAGCACCTGACGGCCAACGGCATGCTGGAGGTATTGAACATCCTGTATGATCGAGAGCGTTTTTTGTCCGCCGTGGGAGCAGGGCACTGAATAGAGCTCTCAGCCATTCGACAAAATATGACAAGCTTTTCCGCCAGACTGTGCTATGGTACATGCGGGAAAACTCGCGTCAACTGCGAAAACACAGGGAGGGGTCCGACTTGCGAAGGATCTTCATGGGAAACGCCATGTGTGGGGAGGAACTGGTGGAGTACTATCTCTTGGTAGAGGAGATGGATGGCCTGTTGGAGCGTTATGGTGTCCAAGTGGCTGGATTTGGCCGGACAGCAGAGATCCGGGGGATCACCGTTTGTCAGGAGCGAGTCCTGGAATTGGCACGAACGCTGATCAGAGGTACTGTGACGCCTTTGGCTGTCCAGGATGTAGTAGAGGATTTCCTGTTGGATTGAGCTGGATCGAGAGAGTGGATATCCCTTGCAATTTCCGGAGGTATCCTGTATAATAAAGGCCTATTTCCGAAAACTTGCATGGAAGGGATCGATGACCCATGTCAGAGCAGATCAGAGTGACGCGGGAGGAGACACCGGAGAGCCGGAACTTCATCCACGCCTTCATTGAAGAGGACATCGCCCCGGGCGGACAGTTCGAGGGCATGACCGTCCACACCCGTTTCCCGCCGGAGCCCAATGGATATCTGCACATTGGCCACTGCAAAGCGCTGTGCATCGACTTTGGGACGGCCGAGAAGTTCGGCGGCTTGTGCAACCTGCGTATGGACGACACGAACCCTGCCAAAGAGGATACAGAGTATGTAGAGGCGATCCAGGAGGACATCCATTGGCTGGGATTCGACTGGGACGACCGGTTCTATTATGGATCTGATTATTTCGAGCAGGATTACCAGTTCGCTGTGGAGCTGATCAAAAAGGGCTTGGCCTATGTATGTGAACTGAGCCCAGAGGAGTTCAAAGCCAATCGCGGAGATGTCGGGGTGCCTGCGATCAGCCCCTATCGAGACCGGCCCATCGAGGAGAGCTTGGATCTCTTCGAGCGGATGAAGAACGGAGAGTTCCCAGAGGGTTCCAAGACCCTGCGGGCCAAGATCGACCTGGCGAGCGGCAACTTCAATATGCGAGACCCGGTGCTCTATCGTATCCGTTATATCCATCACCACCGGCAGGGCGATAAATGGTGTATCTTCCCTATGTATGACTTCGCACATCCGATCCAAGATGCGCTGGAAGGGATCACGCATTCTCTCTGCTCTTTGGAGTATGAGGAGCACCGTCCTCTGTACGACTGGGTGGTGAGCAACATCTCCATCCCGTATCATAAGCCTCGGCAGATTGAGTTCGCCCGTCTCAACATCGACCATACTGTCATGAGTAAGCGCAAGCTCCGCCGCCTGGTAGAGGAGGGTTACGTCTCTGGTTGGGACGACCCTCGGATGCCAACGCTGTGCGGCCTGCGGCGCCGCGGCTATACACCCAAGTCTATCCGCAACTTCTGTGAGCGTATCGGAGTGGCGAAGACACCATCGGTCATCTCATACAGCTTTTTAGAGCACTGCTTGCGGGAGGACCTGAATGAGACTGCCCAACGGGTCATGGCTGTCCTGCATCCGGTGAAGCTGACCATCACCAACTATCCGGAGGGGAAAAGTGAGACCGTCCCTGTGGAAAACAACCCGATGGATCCCTCTTCTGGCACCCGCGAGGTCTCCTTCTCTCGGGAGCTTTGGGTGGAGGCCGACGATTTCCTGGAGACGCCGGTACCCAAATATAAGCGCTTGTTCCCAGGCGGACCGGAATGCCGCCTCAAGGGCGCGTATCTCATCACCTGCACTGGCTGTGTGAAAGACGAAGCGGGAAACGTGATCGAGATCTTGGCGGAGTACGATCCTGAGAGCCGGGGTGGTGACCCTGCAGACGGCCGGAAGGTGAAAGGTGCTACGCTCCATTGGGTGGACGCTGCGACAGCTGTGGATGCTGAAGTGCGCTTATACGACGATCTCTTCAGTGACCCTGAACCGGATGCAGCGGACAAGGATTTCCTGACGTGCTTGAATCCGGATTCCTTGGAGGTCCTCACTGGTTGCAAGGTGGAAGCCAGCCTCCGTGAGGCGGCCGCTCCTGCGAATTTCCAGTTCATGCGTCTGGGGTATTTTTGCCTGGACAGCAAAGACTCCAGACCAGGCCACCTGGTGTTCGATCGGAGCGTGTCCCTGAAGGACAGCTTCAAGAAATGAGCTGTGACCGGCGCGAGAGGTCCCTGGAGCTGAGGGCCTCTCGCGCCGGTGTCATGTTTAGCTCAGAGCTTGGCGTGTCCTGGGGCATCCGAGCAGATATGGAACAAACATCCAGAGGGACGATCCGCAGCGAAGAGAGACGAAGAGAAAGGAGAAGTCATATGGGAAAGCTGACAGGGAGGACCGCGCTCATCACGGGGGCCTCCAAGGGGATTGGCGAGGGCATCGCCCGTACGTTCGTCAAACACGGGGCAAAGGTGATCCTAGCCGCCCGCGGTGCTGAGGTGGAGGGACTGGCGGCCCAGCTCCGGGAAGAGGGAGCGCAGGCCGTTGCCGTCCGCATAGACGTCTCTGATCGGGATAGCGTGCTGGCTGGATGTGCAGCTGGCACAGAGGCTCTTGGCCCGATCGATATCCTGGTCTCCAATGCGGGCATCTGCAAGCTGGGCGGGTTCTTGACACAGAGCGATGCAGACCGGGACGCACATCTGGACATCAATGTGAAAGGGGCCTGGAACACCTGCAGGGCCGTGCTCCCCGGGATGCTGGAGCGGAAGTGGGGCAAGATCGTGATCATGTCATCCGTGACGGGCGATATGGTGGCTGACCCGGGCGAAGCGGCCTATGCCATGAGCAAGGCGGCGCTGGTCGGCCTCACGAAAGCCTTGGCGCGCGAGTTCGCCCCTCATGTCAACGTCAATGCCATCTGCCCCGGCTATGTGCTCACTCCCATGGTCCGCGGCATGGCGGAACAGTCCTGCCCAGAAGACCCTCAGAGCGTCGTGGACGGTATCGCCGCCGCCATCCCACTGGGACGGCTGGCGGATCCGCGTGAGGTGGGAGAGCTGGCGGCCTTTTTGGCCAGTGATGAGGCCAGCTATCTCACCGGTGCACAGTTCGTGATCGATGGTGGTTCCACGCTGCCGGAGACCAGCACCATGGGGACATGATCGGAGAGGGCTGACCAGGAATCACAGGGGACTCACACCAGACGGGAAGGTGTAGGACAGAGACGTTTTTGTATCGACGCTATCGATCTTGCGCCGTTTCCCATCGATTGATGAGGAATGGCTCTCCATCGGAAAAGGAAAAGATGGCAGACGCGTTTATGTCTGCCATCTTTTCGCCACTGAGGACCTGATGGTGGAGGGCGGTGCTTCCGTGCAGAATGCCGTGATGCGGGCGGCGGCCTGAGCCGCACCGCCGAAACTGGGGCAGCGGATACCGAAAGGGGACCGGCGTACGTTCAAAGCTGGATCTTCTTTGCCAGCCGGTAGAACGTGAAAGTCCCTGTCCCAAGCAGCGTCCCCGCCTGATCGGTGATATGCACATCGCATACCGAGAGGGTCCGGCCTGGTTTGATCTCTCGCGCCTCGGCTGTGAGGACGTCTCCCTCTTTCCCGCTGCGGAGGAAGTGGAAATTCGCGTCCACAGTCACGGCCAGATAGCCATGGGAGGCCATAGCGGAACCACAGGCTGTGTCGGCCATGGTAAAATAGACGCCTCCATGGGGGACATCCGCTGGATTGAGATCTTCCGGCCCGATGGTCTTGGTCACCCGGGCATAACCTTCCCGCAGTTCTTCCACCCAGATGCCGAGCCGCTGGCAAAAGGGATTGGAGGTGTTCCGGACATTCCGGATCGCTTCATAAAGATCCATGGGACGATGCTCCTTTTCCTGCTTTTCCCACATTATAGCGCGAGGGGAGAGGCATGTCAAAAGGTTTCCGATATCTGAGCGGCTCAGGACTTTCCTTTTTCCAAAAGCTATGGTATACTTGAAAAAAATCGCAGGAGGATGTGAGATGGAAGTTCGAAAGACCAGACCCGAGGAATTGGACGCGGTCATGGAACTGTACGACCAGGGAAGACGTTTCATGCGTCAAAACGGCAATCAGAACCAGTGGATCAAAGGTTACCCCAGCCGAGAACTCGTTCAGGAAGACATCCGCCTGGGCCGCAGCTATGTGGCAGAGGAGGATGGGATGCTGGATGCCGTGTTCTGTTTCTTCTATGGAGAAAATGCAGACCCTACCTATGCGGACATCGATGGCGCTTGGATCGGCCATGGACCTTATGGGGTCCTCCACCGCATCGCCTCCAGCGGCAGAGTCCCCGGGATGGTGGACAAATGCTCGGATTGGTGCCTGGAGCAGTGGCCAGACCTCCGGATAGATACCCACCGGGACAATCAGCCCATGCAGCGGGCGTTGGAGCGCTGCGGCTTCCAGTTCTGCGGTGTGGTGACCATCGAGGATGGTTCAGAGCGGATGGCTTATGAAAAATTGAAAAAATGAGGCGAGTGCCTCATTTCTATGGAGCAAGATCGGCTGCCAGGACACCAGCAGCCAATCTTGCTCCTTTTCGGAGAGCGGTACTGAAAGATGCCTATCAGATGTTTTTTTTGATGGCGTTGATGGCGCCTTTTTCCAATCGAGAGACTTGCGCTTGGGATATCCCGACTTCGGCAGAGACTTCCATCTGGGTCTTGCCCTCGTAGAACCGTAGGGCCAGGATGCGCCGCTCCCGAGGATCTAGACGCTTGAGCGCTTCCTTCAGGGCGATGCGGTCTGTCCAATCTTCATCGGTGTTCTTGGTGTCGCTGATCTGGTCCATAACGCAGATAGCGTCTCCGCCGTCAGAATAGACTGGCTCATAAAGGGATACTGGATCTACGATGGCGTCCATGGCGAACACGACCTCTTCTCTGGGGAGCCCCAATTCCTGCGCGATCTGCTCTACCGTCGGCTCTCGCTGGTTCTCGGCCATGTATCGGTCACGTACCTGGAGGATGCGGTAGGCGGTGTCCCGCATAGAACGGGAGACCCGGATGGCACTGTTGTCCCGGAGATAGCGGCGGATCTCGCCGATGATCATTGGTACACCGTAAGTGGAGAAACGCACCGGCTGCGAGATATCGAAATTATCGATGGCCTTGATCAGCCCCACGCAGCCCACCTGGAACAGGTCGTCGGCATTCTCTCCACGGCTGGCGAAACGCTGGATCACAGACAGGACCAGCCGGAGGTTCCCCTCGATCAGCTTTTGCCTGGCATCTTGGTCGCCCTCCTTGCATTTGCGCAGCAGCTCCATGGTCTCATCATTTTTCAGCACCGTCAATTTCGAGGTGTTCACCCCCGAGATCTCGACCTTGCCCTGCATGAAACTGCCCCCTCGACCGTGTTTGGAATCTTGGGAACAGTATTGCCGCCACCGATTTTTCCTATACTGGAAGCTTTTGTCGCTTTGTGGGCATAGGACGGCCCGAGGCGCGCATAGTCTTTGGCGTGTGAGGTGAGTGCCATGCAGTGCAGGCTCCGCGATATGCGTTGTAAAGAAGTCATCAACATCTGTGATGGATGCCGCCTGGGATATGTGGCGGACATAGATGTCCGTATACCGGAAGGGCAGGTGGTGGCCATCATCGTCTATGGTCCTTGTCGGTTCTTTGGGCTATTTGGCAGGGGCGAGGAATTCTACATCCCCTGGGAGTGCATCCAGCGGATCGGGGACGACATCATCCTGATCGATAAGCCCTTCCAACGGCGCGATGCGGCGCAGGAGCGGAAACGGAAACGCAGGTTCTAGACCGGGAGGCGGCCCTTTCATGGCCGCCTCCCGGTCTTTGCACGATATGAGACCATAGATGGCAAGGCAGCCTTTCCGGAGACAGACGCCGCATGAGACTGGGACACAGCGGAGGATCGATGCCTTTCCATAAAAAAGATGCATGAAGAGGGGACAGCGGATACCGGCAAGGACTATGGGAAAAAATGCTTGCATTATGACAAGATATATGGTATCATATCACAGCATTCCGCACAGCGGTCTGACCTTTTGTCTGTGCCATATCGGTTGGCAGAGGGGATGAAGCTGCTGGAGGCAGAACTAAATTTATTTGGAGGAAACAGAAATGGCAAATTCTAGCGTCGTATCCATGAAGGCCCTGCTGGAGGCGGGCGTCCACTTCGGTCACCAGACCCGCCGTTGGAACCCGAAGATGGCCCCCTATATCTACACGGAGCGTAACGGCATTTATATCGTGGATCTGCAGAAGACCGTCCGCAAGCTGGAGGAGGCTTACAACTTCGTCCGTCAGCTCAGCGAGAGCGGTCAGTCCCTGCTGTTCGTCGGCACGAAGAAGCAGGCGCAGGAGGCCATCCGTGAAGAGGCTACCCGCTGCGGTCAGTTCTATGTGAACGCGCGTTGGCTGGGCGGCATGATGACCAACTTCAAGACCATGCGCGGCCGTGTGGACCGTCTCAACCAGCTCAAGGCTGTGCAGGCTGACGGTACCTTCGATATGCTCCCCAAGAAGGAAGTCATGAAGCACTTGGGCGAGATCGAGAAGCTGGAGAAGTACCTGGGCGGCGTGAAAGAGATGAAGAAGCTGCCGGGCGCGCTGTTCATCGTCGATACGCGTAAGGAGCGCAATGCTATCGCCGAAGCGCACAAGCTGAACATCCCTGTCGTGGCCATCGCTGATACCAACTGCGATCCCGATGAGATCGATTATGTGATTCCCGGCAACGACGATGCCATCCGCGCCATCAAGCTGATCTCTTCCATCATGGCCAATGCCGTGCTGGAGGGCAAGCAGGGTGAGCAGACCGAAGAGGCTGAAGAGAAGGCCGAGGATGCCGCTGAGTGATCGTACACGAGCCGGAGGGCAAGGGTGCTCTCTGATACAAGATATTGGAGGAATCAAAAATGGCTTTTACCGCTGCTGACGTGAAGAACCTGCGCGAGATGACCGGCGTGGGCATGATGGACTGCAAGAAGGCACTGGCCGCTTCCGACGGCGATATGGACAAGGCCGTCGAATGGCTGCGCGAGAAGGGCATGGCGGCTTCTGCGAAAAAGGCCGGCCGTGTGGCTGCCGAAGGCATGGCGTATGCCGCTGTGATCGACGGCGTGGGCGTTGTGGTCGAGGTCAATGCTGAGACCGATTTCGTCGGCAAGAACGAGAAGTTCGTCGACTTCGTCAAGGGCGTGGCTGCTACTGTGGCGAAGGAAGCGCCCGCTGATATGGATGCGCTGATGGAGTGCAAGTATGCTGGTACGGATCTGACTGTGACCCAGCAGCAGCAGGAGATGGTGCTGGTCATCGGCGAGAACATCAAGATCCGCCGCTTCGCGCGCTTTGCGGATAACATCTCTGTCCCCTATGTCCATGCTGGCGGCAAGATCGGTGTGCTGGTGAACCTGGAGACCGAGCTGCCCGCTGAGAAGGTGGAAGAGATTGGTAAGGACGTGGCCATGCAGATCGCCGCTCTGAATCCCCGCTTCTGGGATAAGTCTCAGGTGGGGCAGGACGTCCTGGACGAAGAGAAGAAGATCATGATGGTCCAGATGGCCAACGACCCGAAGATGGCCTCTAAGCCCGAGCAGGTGCGTGAGAAGATCGTCATGGGCAAACTGAACAAGTTCTATTCTGAGAACTGCCTGCTGCAGCAGGAGTTCGTCAAGGATGGTTCCATGACTGTGGAACAGTATATCGCTTCCGCCGCGAAGGCACTGGGCGGTAAAGTGACATTCAAGGATGCCGTCCGGTTCGAGAAGGGCGAGGGCATCGAGAAGAAGCAGGAGGACTTCGCTGCGGAGATCGCCTCTATGGTGAAGGGTTGATCCCTTTGTTGCTGTCCTATCAGGACCGGCATCATCCCATGTAAACTGACTCGAACGAGCCCGGGGGGATCCGTTTCCCCGGGCTCGTTTTTATATCTATCTTCAAGAAGAGCCGCCTGCTTTTCAGAGATTCAAAAAGATCGGCTTTTTTTAGGAGAACGGATGGGAACTGAGGAGGACTCCCCACTAAGTGGAGCAGAACGGATGCTTTCAAGAGGGCGGCGGCGTTTGCATGAGCATTTATCGGATGATCCTGGAAATGCTCGGGTGGTGGACCCATTTGGGCCTTTGCCGCAAAAGAGAGGGATATCAGGACCTGGAAGTGGTTTGGACACAGCAGGTCTAGAGTCCAATGCCCGGAGCCTCCACGCAGGTCACCTCGTCAGACGCGGCGGACAAGGTATATCGGGAAATGCCGCGCCTACTACTCGAGAAGATGGGGGCCCCTTGATTTTCCATATGAGCTTCCTTATAATGGATGCAGCTTAGAAGAGAGACGATGGAGTTTTTCTCTGGAAAGCGAGACTGGACTAGGAATGGAGGATATCCCTGATATGCGTAAGGATCTTGGAGCAAAGCCCTATCTTTACCCGATGCCCGTCCTGATCATCGCCACTTATGGCGAAGATGGGACGCCGGACGCGATGAATGCCGCCTGGGGCAGCATCGCGGACATGGACCAGATCGCGATATATCTGAGCGCTGGACACAAGACGGTGAAAAATATCCTGGCGCGTGGGGCATTTACGGTCAGCATGGCAGATGCGGACCATGTAGTGGCCTGTGATTATGTGGGCATCGTCTCAGGTAATGACGTACCGGACAAGCTGGCACGGGCAGGGCTGCACACCACGAAGAGCACTTTTGTGGACGCGCCCCTCATCGATGAGCTTCCCTTGACCTTGGAATGCAAACTGGTGCATTTCGACCCGGATTCGGAACGCCTAGTCGGTAAGATTGTGAACGTATGCGCAGAGGAGAGGATCTTGAGCCCGGAAGGAAAGGTCGACCCTGCAAAGCTGCGCCCTATCATTTTCGATCCCGTGAACAACGCCTATCTGGCGTTGGGCGAGAAAGTTGGGAACGCTTTCCAGGACGGCAGACAAATGATATCCTGAATCCTTGCAAGGCGGCTGTTCCGGAGAATATACCGGAACAGCCGTTCCTGCTATTGAGCCTGAAGCGTCCATCTGCTATAATAAAAAGAACATCCGTTCTATTGGAGGGGGCTGTCATGACAGACTTATTACAGGAACTCAATGATCCCCAGCGGGCGGCGGTCACCACCACAGAGGGGATGGTCCGCGTCATCGCCGGGGCGGGTTCCGGTAAGACACGGGCACTCAGCCATCGGTTCGCGTTCTTGGTGGAGGAAGTAGGCATCCTGCCGGGGAACATCCTCTGTGTCACCTTTACCAACAAATCGGCAGCGGAGATGCGCCAGCGCATCCATGCCCTCACTGGAGACAACGACACTGGCTATATCAATACCTTCCACGGGTTCTGTGTCTCTGTGCTCCAGGAGGATGGCCTTGCTGTCCAATATCCAAAGACCTTCCTGGTGCTGGACAACGCAGACATCGACGCCATGCTCCAGATTATCTACGAGGAGCGTGGGCTCACCTTGCGGGATATGACGTTCTCCGCTGCCCGGGACATGATCGAGATCCGCAAGCTCTTCAAAGAACCTGACTATTACAAGGATATGCTCACCATGTCCCTAGATATCCTGAAGGAAAAATACGACCGCTCGACAGAGGCCGGTGATATCATCT
Source organism: uncultured Oscillospiraceae bacterium (assembly GCA_944387055.1). GTDB lineage: Bacteria > Bacillota > Clostridia > Oscillospirales > Oscillospiraceae > Oscillibacter. Next base: position 16,540 of record CALXDL010000086.1, on the reverse strand, counting down.
TCTATGGATACCTCTACCAGGAGAAAAAATGCTTTGGCTTAGACTATAACGATCTGATCAAATTCTGCCTATATATCTTTCAAGAGTGCCCGGACATCCGTCTCAAATGGCAGCAACGGCTGGAGTATATCATGATCGACGAGTTCCAGGATATCGACCAGCTCCAGTATGAGCTGATGGAAGTCCTTTGTGGACATCACAAGAACCTTTTCATCGTAGGAGATCCCGACCAGACCATCTACACATGGAGAGGTGCTAATGTCAAATATCTGCTGGATCTCGATAAGAGATACCCAGATACGAAGACCATCCTGATGATGGAGAATTATCGTTCCACGCCGGAGATCTTAGCGGCGGCCAACTCTCTGATCCGTGCCAACCAGCACCGTATCAAAAAAGAATTGCTCCCGACGTTGCCCGCCGGGCAGCCAGTGGTGTGCTACTTCGCTCAGGATCAGGAAGCGGAGGCCACATGGATAGCAGGGGAAATGCGGCGGCTCCATGAGAGTGGGGTCCCCTATCGAGATATGACTGTCCTTTACCGAGCACACTATGTGACCCGTGCAGTGGAAGAGGTCTTGTTGCGGGAGAAGATCCCTTACACCATCTACAGCGGCGTCCAGTTTTTCGACCGCATGGAGATCAAGGACGCACTCAGCTATCTCCGGATGATCGTATACCAGGATGACCTGTCTTTCCGGAGGATCGCCAACGTGCCAAAACGCAATCTGGGGAAGCGGCGGATGGCATTTTTACAGGAATACGCAGAAGAGCACGATTGCTCGCTCTACCATGCGCTGCAAGAGAATCTGGATGCCCCTATCTGTAAGGGGACACAGGCTCGCCGATTCGTCACACTCATCGAGTCCTTTGCAGCTGGCAGCGCGGGCAGGCCTGTGTCCGAAGTGCTCGCTGCCATCCTTGACAAGAGCGGTTATGAGGCGATGCTCCGCACAGAAGGGAGCCAAGAACGGCTGGACGATCTGGCAGAACTGAAACAGTCTATATATGAGTACGAGACCACCTGCGGAGAAGAGGTCACGCTGGAGCATTACTTGGCACATGCGGCGCTGTTCACCAATGCGGATGCGGCGGAGCCTGGAGATACCGTAAAGTTGATGACCGTCCATGCAGCCAAGGGCCTGGAGTTCCCCTATGTCTTCCTCTGCGGGATGAACGAAGGGATATTCCCTTCGCGGAAAGTGCGGACCCTCCAGGGGATGGAAGAGGAACGGCGCCTGGCGTTCGTGGCGCTGACCAGAGCAGAGAAGGGGCTGTATCTCTCTGAGGCGGATGGACGGAATTTTGACGGTTCGCCCCGGTATCCTTCACGCTTCCTCCTGGATATCGACCAGGAACTGTTGGCATTTGTCCAGACACCGCAGGAGGGACTCATCCGGGATGCCAGAGCGTATGCCGCCCGTAGCCAAAGATACCTTCTTGAGGATGATAGCGAACAGTTCATCCCAGCTGGCCAGCGGGTGAGGCACGCGATATTCGGCCTTGGGACCGTACTGGACGTCGACAGGGACAACGGCGCGCATGTGATACAGTTCGATGAGATCGCGACGCCCAGGAGGATCTCCTTCCGGGCGAAGCTGGAACGAGTGACGATGTAAAGCTGGATCAGCCGCGCATTTGGGTCTGCTGGCCCGGGGACTCACATCCAGATGTGACGAAGGAGCATGGAAGATCTCGCGCACCCACTCTCTGCCGCAGTTAAACTTGATTTTTAGAGGAGATTCCTTGTATTCGGTAGCGTGAGCTGGTATAATACTCCTATATTTTGGGCTAAGATGTTGGGAGCAAGCCATGCTGTATTATTTGGAAAACCTCATCCACCAAATGGATATCCTATCCCTTGGCGCGGCGCTGCTCCAGGTGGTGGCGATCTTCTTGTGTCTGACGGTCCACGAGACCTGCCATGGCTTGGCGGCCTTGGCACTCGGAGATCCGACAGCCAAGTCGATGCACCGTCTCAGCTTGAATCCGCTGCGCCACATCGATTGGTTCGGTCTCCTCCTGATGTTCGTGGCTGGTTTCGGCTGGGCCAAGCCAGTCCCCGTGGATATGCGGTATTTCCGCAAACCAAAACAGGGGATGGCATTGACTGCTCTGGCGGGACCAGTCTCCAATATCCTGTTATCTGCTCTGGCATTATTGACCTGTAAAGTAATATGGCTTTATGCGCCATGGAGCATGGCATGGAACTGGACGTTTTTGTTTTTCCAGTATACGGCCGTGCTTTCTATCGGCCTGGGCGTGTTCAATCTGATCCCGATCCCGCCACTGGACGGCTCGAAGGTCCTGGCAGTGTTGCTGCCGGACCGTATCTATTGGAAGCTCATGCGCTATGAGCGGTACGGTCTGGCGCTGTTGCTCTTCCTATCGTTTGCAGGGATCGGCAGCGGGATCATCGACGCCGCCATCGATGGCGTCTATGGTGGGCTGTGCCGGATACTGGCTGTGCCGTTTTGAACGATCATCTATCGAGGTGGACATTTGGAGAACCCTGTATTCAAATTAGAAAAAGTCGTTCGATCCCGTTCGGAGGAGATGCAGGATTTTGAGGGACCGCTGGACCTCATCTTATTCCTGCTGGGGAAGAACAAGATGGAGATACAGGATATCTCTATCTCTCTGATCTGTGATCAATATGTGGAGTGGCTCGCTAGGCGGCAGCAGATGGATCTGGAGGTGGCCAGCGAATTCGTCACCATGGCATCTCACCTGGTATACATCAAGACCCGGATGCTCCTCTCTCTGGAGGATGCGGAAGCCCAGAGCGAGATGGATGCCCTCATCCACTCTTTGGAGGAACGCCGCCGGAACGAACAATATGTCCTGGTGAAAGAACTGGCAGGACGTTTGGCTCCTTTAGGTGAGTTTGGACGTAACATCATCACCCGAGGCCCGGAGCCTATGGAGCGCGGGAAGATCTACGAATATTCTCAGGAACCTGGTGATCTGATCCTTGCTATGGCAGAGATCCAAGCCCGGGCAGAGCGGTCGCTGCCGCCGCCTCGGTCTGCTTTCCAGGATATCGTCCAACATGAACCTTATCCAGTGGAGCGCAAGGCTCGGGAGATCCTCCAGCAGCTCAAGCTCCACGGCATCACGCGCTTCCGGCTGCTGTTCCGGAACGATCGGAGCCGCAGTGAGATCGTGGCGACATTTTTGGCGGTCTTGGAGCTGTGCCGGGCCTGTGTGATCCATCTGGCCGGCTCAGAGACGGATTGCACGATCCGGCAGGAGCGAGAACTTCCGGAAGACCTGACACTGTGAGAGAGGATGCCGAACCATGGAGATGAAAGAGATCGAGGCCGCTGTGGAGGCGATCCTGTTCGCTTCTGGTGAGCCAGTACGAACAGAGCGGATCTGCGCGGCCCTGGAGCTGGACAGCGCTACGGCGGAACAGGTGCTGCAAACGCTTATGGACTACTATGCTTACGAACGCCGTGGGATCCGGCTGCTGCGTATGGAGGACAGCTGGCAGCTTTGCTCCGCATCTGATCACGCGGAAGCTGTCCGCAAGGCGTTCGAGATCCGAAAGCCGGCGAAGCTCAGTCAGCCCGCTCTGGAAGTCCTCACGATCATCGCGTATTATCAGCCCACTACGCGCGCTTATGTGGACCAGATCCGTGGCGTGGACAGCGCGTATACCATCGGCCTCTTGCTGGAGCGCAAGCTCATCGAGGAATGCGGGCGGCTCCAAGTACCTGGGCGGCCTCATTTGTACCGCACTACGAAACAGTTCCTGCGGGCGTTCCACCTCTCGAGTTTGGAGGACCTGCCGGAGATGCCGGACCTTGGCGGAGAAGGTCAGATGCGTCTGAACGAGAGCGGGGAGATCGTGGACCCGGCAGAAGGCGCAGAGATCGTTGGCGCAGATACGCCGGAGACAGCTGCCTTCCCTGGTCTGGAAGAGACATGATGCAGGAAAAACGTTCCGTCAGGAGGGAGTGAGCAGCATTGCGCTGGTTTTTGCTGATCTTGGGCATCCTGATAGTGCTGTTCGTCTTGCTGTGCTGGATGCGGCTGGGCCTGCACGTCAAGTTCGGACCGATGGGCGCTGTCGCTGTTCTGACAATCGGGCCGTGCCGGATCCAATTGGCGCCCGGGCGGGGAGAACGAGACCGGCAGGAACTTCCGAAAGAGCCAAAGAAACCGGAAAGGGAATCAGAGAAGGTCCTGAAGAGCAGCATACGGCTATCGGCCGCTGACCTCAAGGATGCTTACCATACGCTGATGCCCGCCTGTAAGCGGGCACTGGAGAGGACGCGCCGCGGCATCCGGATCGATCCGATGACTCTTTCGCTGACGCTGGGCGGAGGCGCAGAGCCTGCGGAGGCCGCAGAGCTGTACGGATGCCTCCATGCAGGAGTCTGGACTGTGATGCCGGTGCTGGAGCAGATGCTCCGCATCCCGGATCCTCATATCCACATCGGCCTCGATTTCGATACCAGCCAAACGAGGGCAGAAGGAGAAGCTGCCATCTCCATCCGTATCGGGACGCTCATCCTGATAGGGACTTGTATGGGGATCCCTGCCCTGCAGTGGATCCTGCGATCTCGCAAACGGCATCGACAGCATGGTGCCGCCCGACGGGCGGCTGAAACATCATCGGAAACGACACCAGCGGCATAAGAAAGGACGGACACTATGAACACAGGCCCCATGAACGATCATACCGAGAAAAAAAGCCCACTGAACGATCTGATGCGCTCCACTATGGAGAAGATCCGCGAGATGGTGGATACCAACACCATCGTCGGACAGCCCATCACCACGCCTGATGGGGTGACCCTGATCCCAATCTCCAAAGTCAGTTTTGGATTTGGGAGCGGCGGCGGAGACTACGGCAAGACGTCTCCCAAGGAGAATTTCGGCGGCGGCGGCGCAGCTGGTGTGAAGATCGATCCCGTGGCGTTCCTAGTCATCCGGGATGGTTCTGCGCGTGTGCTGCCAGTGGCTGTCCCGCCGGTATCCACTGTAGATCGGGTGGTCGAGATGGTGCCGGATCTCATGGACAAAGTGGAAAAATATTTCGACAAGAAACAAGATAAAGAGCCTTGCTGATGCGGGTATACTACCATCATCACGATCTTGAGAGGTGATGGCAGTTGTCTGAGCGTGTCCGAATGTGCTCCATTTCCTTCTTGGTACTATTATTGCTGTCTACTATTTTTCCTTGTCAGACTATGGCTGTGAGTACTTCCGCGTCTTCCGCTATTTTGGTGGATGTGGACAGCGGACGGGTGCTGTATGAACAGAATGCTGACGCACGGATGCTGATCGCCAGCACCACTAAGATCCTGACGGCGCTAGTGGCCATCGAAGAAGGAGACCTCTCCGATGTGGTGGAGGTCAGTGGAGAGGCGGCAGGCACCGAGGGGTCCTCCATGTACCTGAAGGAGGGCGAGACCCTGACGCTGGAGACGCTGCTCTATGGGCTGCTGCTGTGCTCCGGGAACGATGCTGCGGTGGCGATCGCCGAGGCAGTGGGGGGGAGCCAAACAGGGTTCGTAGCGTTGATGAATGCGAAAGCGAAGGCACTGGGCATGAGCAGTTCTTCCTTCGCGAACCCCAATGGACTAGATGATGCGCATCACTACTCCACTGCCCGTGACATGGCCCGTCTGGCCTGTGCGGCGGTAGAGGATGAGACGCTGGTACGGATCGCTTCCACTCGCACGATCACCATCGAAGGGCGGACCATGACGAACCACAACAAGCTGCTGCGCTACGTGGATGGATGCATCGGACTCAAGACCGGATATACCATGGCGGCGGGCCGGACGCTGGTGAGCTGTGTGGAGCGGGATGGGCAGCGACTGGTGGCAGTGACGCTCCAGGACGGGAACGATTGGGCCGATCATCAAGCGCTGTTCGACTATGGCTTCTCCACATATCCTGCGGAGCGGGCGGCGACGCTGGGCCAGACCGTCCAAGAGTCGCCGGTCACGGGCGGCCTGGTGCAGGCTGTCCCCCTGGTGGCGGCGGACAGCTTCGCCTGGCCTTTGTCAGCGGACGAGAGCTTGCAGACTTCCGTAGAGTTGGATGGGACGCTGATGGCGCCTTTATCAGCTGGAGAGAAAGTGGGCACCGCTGTGTTCACCGTGGACGGGAAAGAGGTCGGACGGGTGGACTTACTGTGTGGACGGAGCGTGTTGGCTCGTCCGGAACCGGCGGTGAGCCTTTTGAAGCAGGGCCTGCCTGGATGAGGAACGAGAGATAGAAAGAGATAGAGATGGAAGAACGACTGCAAAAACTGCTGTCTGCTGCGGGGGTCTGTTCCCGCAGGGCAGCGGAGAAGTATATCGAAGCGGGCAGAGTGACGGTGGATGGCCGTCCTGCGGAACTGGGGATGCGGGCAGACCCTGAGCGGAACGATATCCGAGTGGATGGGCGTCCGCTTTCTGCCCGGCCAGCCTGTGTATATCTGATGTTGAACAAACCCAGGGGATATGTCACGACGCTCAGCGACGAGCAGGGCCGCCGGACCGTAGCGGAATTGGTGGCAGACTGCGGCACGCGCGTATATCCGGTGGGCCGGCTGGACCTGGACTCTGAAGGATTGCTGCTGATGACCAATGACGGTACGCTGACACAGCGCTTGCTCCATCCCAGCCACGAGGTGTCGAAGCGGTACCGAGTGGATGTCGCTGGTCCTGTGGAGGGGGCAGCAGAACGGCTGGCCGCCATCCGAGACCTGCAGGGAGAACCGATCTGCCCGGCGAAGGTCCGCTGTCTGTGGCAGGGCGAGCGGACGGCTGGACTGGAGATCGTCATCCACGAAGGGAAGAATCGCCAGATCCGCCGGATGTGTGCCCGCTGTGATCTGAAGGTGAAGCGGCTGCGGCGCGTTGGAGAGCACACGCTGGAGCTTGGAGATCTTCCAGTGGGGCGATGGCGTTATTTGACGGCAGAAGAGGTGGCTGCGCTGCAGGATGACTGCGCCAGCCGCTGATCGAGGGGAGATATGTCTGAGGTCGGCACTCTGCCGGCCTTTTTGCAAGTTCCTGTAAATTCCCTGCAAAACGGGTTTGAATTCCATGGGATCTGTGGTACAATACCGCAGGAAACGACTGCACAGATGTGCGCTCTTATCGACAGATCGAGCTTAGGGAGACGGGGGACCAGCCGTGGCAAAGAGCATCCTACATACTATAGAGAGCAATATGAGCAGCTTTTCGAAAGGGCAGAAGCTGATCGCACGCTACATCTTAGAGAATTATGACAAGGCGGCCTTCATGACGGCCAGTAAGCTTGGGAAATTGGTGGGCGTCAGCGAGTCCACGGTGGTACGATTCGCCTCTGAACTGGGATACGACGGCTATCCCAGCATGCAGCGGGCCATCCAAGAGATGATCCGGAGCCGGCTCACATCCACCCAGCGTATCCAGCAGGCAGGGGACAGGCTTTCCGGCCAGGATCTCCTGTCGGCTGTCATGCAGTCGGATATGGACAAGCTGCGGATGGTGGTGGACGAGGCAGACCGCACTGAGTTCGATAAGGTCGTGAGCCTATTGATGGAGTGTAGCCACCTCTATATCCTTGGTGTGCGGTCTTCTTCGTTTGTGGCGGGCTATTTGAATTTTTATCTGCATCTGCTCTCCGAGAACGTGACGCTGGTCCAGTCCAACGCCGCCGGGGAGATATTCGAACAGCTCTTCCGCATCGGGCCTGGAGATGTGATGATCGCGATCAGCTTCCCGCGGTATTCTAAGGTGACGCTCAATACGGTCAAGTTCGCCAAGGACCGAGGTGCCACCATCGTGGCCATCACGGACAACGAGCTCTCACCACTGTACCAGATGTCTGATGCGGCCCTGCTCGCGCCCAGCGAGATGATCTCCTTCGTGGATTCGATGGTGGCGCCGCTCTCCCTCATCAACGCACTGCTGGTGGCGATCGGCTATCGAAAGGGACAGAACGTATCCGAGACCTTCGAAGAGTTGGAGGACATCTGGGATCAGTACGGCGTATTTGGGAAGTTGGATGATGAGTGAGAAGATCGTAGTCCTGGGCGGCGGCGCTGCAGGGATGATGGCTGCTATCACGGCGGCAGAGCAGGGCGCAGCCGTCACGCTGCTCGAGCCGAACGAACGGCTCGGGAAAAAATTGAACATCACTGGGAAGGGGCGCTGTAATGTCACGAACAATGCGGACGCCGCAACGCTGCTGGCCAATGTTTCGAGGAATGGAAAATTCCTTTACAGTGCTTTCTATCGCTTCGATGGGCGAGATACGATGGCTTTTTTTGAGGGATTGGGCGTTCCGCTCAAGACCGAACGCGGCAACCGTGTGTTCCCAGTGAGCGACCGCTCGTTCGACATCAGCGCGGCATTGGAGCGCCGGGCGAAGGCCCTGCGTGTCGCCCTGATCCGGGACAGGGCCATGTCGCTGGATATCGCGGGAGGCAGGGTCCACGGCGTGAGAGGTGCACACGACTGCTATCCGGCCCAGGCAGTCATCCTGGCCACGGGCGGCGTTTCGTATCCGGCCACCGGATCGACTGGGGAAGGGCATCGTATGGCGGCAGAAGCCGGACACACAGTGACACCTCTCAGAGGGTCTTTGGTGCCGCTGCGTGAGCAAGGACACTTATGCGCCAGGATGCAGGGCCTGAGTCTGCGCAACGTGACACTGACTGTCTTCGAGGACGATAAGAAGCTCTATTCAGATATTGGAGAGCTGTTGTTCACGCATTTTGGTGTCAGTGGCCCGTTGGTGCTCTCCGCCTCCGCACATATGCGCCATTTCGATAAAAAGTCCTACCGGTTGGAGATCGACCTGAAGCCCGCTTTGGATGAAGAGCGGCTGGACAAGCGGCTGTTATCGGATCTCACGAAATATGCCAACCACGATCTCTGCAACGCATTGGATGATCTCCTGCCCCAAAAGATGATCGACGTGCTGGTGGAACTATCCGCTGTGCCGCCCCATCAGAAGGTCCACGATCTCACGCGGGAACAACGGCACTCCCTGCTGCACCTTTTGAAGCATTTCCCAGTCGCTATCGCCGGACCTTGCCCGGTGACAGACGCCATCGTGACCTCCGGCGGTATCAAAGTCTCAGAGATCGACCCGAAGACTATGCAGTCAAAGATCGTAAAGGGATTATACTTTGCGGGCGAGATCATCGATGTGGATGCTTATACCGGAGGGTTCAACCTGCAGATCGCCTGGGCCACGGGACGAGCGGCAGGCCAGGCTGCAGCGCGTGGAGAAGAATGAATAGGGAGAGTTGATTTTCATGGATACCATCAGCATCGCCATCGATGGCCCTTCCGGAGCCGGGAAGAGCACGCTGGCCCGCAGCGTGGCTGCGAAGCTCGGATACCGGTATGTGGATACTGGCGCGATCTACCGTACCATCGCCTATCATGTGATGCGCAGCCGCGTGGATCCCAGGGACGAGGAGGCCGTGGCGGCCTGCCTGCCTCGGGCGTCGCTGGAACTGACTTATGACGCTGGCGGCCTCCAGCATATGTCCTTGGATGGTGAGGACGTGACAGAGGCCATCCGCCTGCCGGAAGTGTCTCTGTGCGCTTCGGCCGTGTCTGCCCATCCGGCGGTACGGACATATCTCCTGGAGATGCAGCGTCGGGCTGCGCGGACCCATGACGTGGTCATGGATGGACGAGATATCGGTACGGTGGTGCTGCCGGATGCGGACGTGAAGATATATCTGACCGCGTCGGCCCAAGTCCGGGCCCGCCGGAGGATGTCGGAACTGGAGCAGCGGGGGACGCCCGAGCCCTTCGAAAAGATCCTCCGAGAGATCGAGGAGCGCGATCGGAACGATACACAGCGATCTGTATCGCCTTTGCGCCGGGCGGCAGACGCTGTCCTGCTGGACACCACGGAGCTGGACTTCCATCAAAGCGAGGAGGCGCTGCTCCAGATCATCAAGGAGAAGATTTGAAGTCATGAAACCACTCAATCCCTTTTTCTCGTTCGTATATTGTGTGGCGCGCGCAGTGCTCCGGATATTGTATCCGGCCACTGTGGAAGGGCTGGAGAAACTGCCGCGCAGCGGTGTGCTGCTGTGTCCGAACCATTCCAGCAACTGGGATCCGGTCCTGGTGGCCATCCAGCTGCCGCGGAATTACAGGCTCCATATCATGGCGAAGGACACCTTGTTCCGCAACCGTGTGTTCGGATGGATCTTGCGGAAGCTGGGGGCGTTCCCCGTCGACCGCGGAAGTTCGGACATCCGATCCGTCAAGACCGCTATGCAGGTCCTCAAGTCCGGTGACAACTTACTGATTTTCCCCGAGGGGACCGTCATACGGGACGGTATCGGCTACATCGATGGCCTGCCTGCCCATGCAAAGGCTGGCGTGGCGATGATCGGCGTGCGTACCGGCGCGAAGCTCGTCCCTGTCTTCGTGGATGGGCCGAAAAAGCCTTTCCGCCGGTACCGTATCATTTTCGGTGACCCTTATGAGCCGGTGTATACAGGCCGCCACGGCACTGCAGAAGAGATGCAGCGCATCGCGGATGGGATACTGGAAGCGGCTTATGCCTTGGGCGGCCAGGCCGTGGGAGGGAGGCCGCTGTGAGAGTCATCCTGGCACAGAGCGCGGGATTCTGTTATGGAGTGGAGCGGGCCGTGGAGCTTGCGAAGCAGACTGCCGCAGAGGCAGGCGGCTGCTGGATGCTGGGGGATCTGATCCACAATGCTTACGTCGTGGAGGAGCTGAGCCGCCTGGGCGTCCGGAAGATCGAGGACCCGGACTCACTCACTGCCGCAGACACTGTGGTGATCCGCTCCCATGGAGAACTCCGGAGCGTGTTGGATACACTAGAAGCACGGGGCGTCCAATGCGTCAATGCGACTTGCCCCAACGTCTGCCGGATCCAAAAGCTGGTCGCCCAAGCGGAACGCGAAGGACGGCGCCCCGTCATCATCGGAGAGCCGCGCCACCCAGAGGTGGCGGGCGTGGCCAGCTGGGCCAGAGAGGCCCTGGTGTTCGACGGGCCGGAGGCCGTCCGCGCCTGGCTGGCACAGACGCCGGGCGGACGGGACATCCCCCTGACCGTCGTGGCGCAGACCACTTGTATCCGAGACCTTTTTGAAAGTTCTTTGAAAATTCTAAAAAAAGAGTGTACAAACGTAAAAATCTTTGATACAATATGCAATGCTACGCATAAACGTCAGACTGAAGCGGCAGCGATCGCCGGCGAGGTCGACGTGATGGTCGTGGTGGGTGACCGGAAAAGCGCTAACACGAAGCATCTGACGGAAATATGCATGAGGAGATGCTCCCGCGTGCTCCAGATCGAGAGCGCGGACGAGCTCTCGCCGGATTTCTTCAGCGATTGCTCTGTTGTGGGTCTTACGGCTGGTGCCTCCACGCCTGCGGGCATCATTAAGGAGGTATATGCAACGATGAGCGAAGAAATCAAAGCGGCCGAGGGGAAAGAGGAGTCCTTCGAGGAACTACTGAATCAGTCTTTTAAAACTTTAAATACAGGCGAGAAGGTCACAGGCATCGTCACGGCCATCACTCCCACCGAGGTGCAGGTGGACGTGGGCGCGAAGCAGGCGGCCTATATCAAGCTGAGCGAGCTGAGCGACGATCCCACCGCAAAGCCTGAGGACTTGGTCCATGTGGGCGATGAGATCGAGACCTATATCGTCCGCGTCAATGATATCGAGGGCTATGCAGAGCTGAGCAAGAAGCGTCTGGATGCCGTGAAGGTCTGGGAGAACATCGAGCAGGCCGTCGAGGACAAGACCGTCCTGGAAGGCACCGTCACTGAGGAGAACAAGGGCGGCATCGTGGTGTCCGTCAAGGGCGTGCGTGTGTTCGTCCCCGCTTCTCAGAGTGGTCAGCCCCGCGGTGCGGACCTGTCTAAGATGGTCAAGCAGAAGGTCCAGCTGCGCATCACTGAGGTCAATCGTGCCCGCCGCCGTGTGGTGGGCTCCATCCGCTCCGTCACGGACGAGGCCCGCAAGGCCGCTCAGGAGCAGGTGTGGGCCAACATCGAGGTCGGCAAGCACTACACCGGCACGGTCAAGTCCATGACCAGCTACGGCGTGTTCGTGGACATCGGCGGTGTGGACGGCATGGTACATATCTCCGAGCTGTCCTGGAGCCGCATCAAGACCCCCTCTGAGGTCTGCAAGGTCGGTGACACGCTGGATGTGTACGTCATCTCCTTCGACGCGGAGAAGCACAAGATTTCTCTGGGCGTCAAGGACCGCAGCATCGATCCCTGGCAGGTGTTCATGGATAAGTATCAGGTGGGCGACGTGGCTTCCGTGCGCATCGTCAAGCTGATGAGCTTCGGTGCTTTTGCCGAGGTCGTCCCCGGTGTGGATGGTCTGATCCACATCTCCCAGATCGCGGACCGCCGCATCGACAAGCCGGAGGATGTACTGTCCGAGGGCCAGATCGTGGATGCCAAGATCACTGCCGTGGATGAGGAGAAGCAGAAGATATCTCTGTCTATCCGAGCGCTGCTTGGCACGAATGAAGGCCCTGTCGACGAAGAGCCCGTGGAAGAGTGATCTGCGGAGAGATCCGTATCAAAAAGAGACAGACCAAAATGGTCTGTCTCTTTTTTCAAAATCTTGTGATTTTTTTCACGTTTTGGATTGCAATGGCGGCGCGCACATGTTATAATCTTGTCAAAGTGCAGTCAGACAACTGGGGCGTCATCATACAATACTATGAATTTTTTGGGGAGGAACGAACATGAGCTATCAGGAAGAATACCGTCAGAAACTCACCACCGCGGACGAGGCGGTCAAGTGCGTGCAGTCTGGGATGTGGCTGGATTATGGGTGGAGCGTCTGTTCGCCCAATGCCTTGGACAAGGCCCTGGCCAAGCGGATGGGTGAGCTGAAGGACGTGAACATCCGCGGCGGGATCCTGACCCGTGTGCCCGATATCTTCACGGTGCCTGATCCTTCCAGCCATTTCTCCTGGAACTCCTGGCATATGTCCGGTATCGAACGTAAAGCGATCAAGGACGGCTTCGCTTTCTACATCCCCCTGCGGTATTCCGAACTTCCTGGCTATTACCGCAACTGCATCCGCTCCCTGGACGTGGCGATGTTCCAGGTGGCTCCGATGGATGAGCACGGCTGGTTCAATTTCGGCCCCGGCGGCTCCCATTTGAAAGCTGTGTGCGAATGCGCCAAGACCGTCATCGTGGAAGTCAATCGAAACATGCCCGTCTGCCTGGGCGGTTTCGAGAATTGCGTCCATATCAGCGATGTGGACATGATCGTAGAAGGGGAGAACCCCCCCATGGAGATCTTGGGCGGCGGCGGTGAAGCCTCCGAAGTGGACCTGGCCGTCGCCAATCTGGTGGTGCCTGAGATCCCCGACGGTGCTTGCCTCCAGCTTGGCATCGGATCCATGCCCAACGCCATCGGAAAGATGATCGCTGAGAGTGATCTGAAGGATCTGGGCGTCCATACGGAGATGTACGTGGACGCTTTCGTGGATATGTCCCTTGCAGGGCGCATCACTGGCCTGCGCAAGCCCTTCGACCGGGGGCGCCAGACCTATGCGTTCGCTGCTGGCACCCAGAAGCTCTATGACTTCCTGGACAACAACCCTGAGTGCATGGCTGCACCTGTCAGCTATGTGAACGATATCGCCCGAGTGTCGCAGATCGACAACTTCATCTCCATCAATGGCGCGGTGGACATCGACCTGTACGGCCAGGTGTCTTCTGAGTCCTCCGGGACACATCACATCTCCGGTGCCGGCGGCCAGCAGGACTTCGTCATGGGCGCATATCTCGCCAAGGGCGGCAAGAGCTTCATCTGCTGCTCCTCCACTGTGAAGGACAAGAAGACGGGCGAGCTCCATTCCCGCATCCGGCCGACACTGCTGGAGGGTTCTGTGGTCACCGCGACTCGCACCAACCTGCATTGGCTGGTCACGGAGTATGGGAAGTTCAATGCCAAGGGCAAGACGACCTGGGAGCGGGCAGAAGGCCTGATCTCCATCGCCCATCCGCAGTTCCGTGAAGAGCTGATCGCAGAGGCGGAGAAGATGCACATCTGGCGCCGTTCCAACAAGCGGTGAACAGGGCAAGATATCGCGGCAGACGGCCTTGACCGTCTGCCGCGATATTGTCTGTAGAAATTTGGAAAATGCCTTGTAAAGGGGCAAAAAAGCGGGTATAATATATCATATCGCTATATCTGTATCTTTCGACGATACCCAAAAATCGATCACGGGACGTATCTTAGACAGCAGCGACCAGGTGCCACTTGTAGAGAAAGGGGTGGACCATGTTCAGCGTTGGAGATCCGGTAGTGCATCCGATGCACGGAGCAGGCGTCATCGATGCCATCGTGCGGGAGAGCGTGGCAGGCGTGACCCAGGACTACTATGTGTTCAAGATGCCGATGAATGGATTGCTGCTGAAGATCCCGATCGCAAACAGCGATGCCATCGGGATCCGTCCCATCATCGCGCCGGCGGAAGCGGAGGCGCTCTTGGTAGCTATCCCGTATATGACGGTCGAGCAGGAGAGCAATTGGAACCGGCGGTATCGCGAGAACATGGCGCGCTTGAAGAGCGGAGACCTGTACGAGGTCGCACGTGTCATCAAGTCGTTGATGTTCCGGGACCGCCGGCGGAGCCTGTCCACCGGGGAGCGGAAGATGCTCCACAGTGCCAGGCAGATATTGATTTCCGAGCTGGTCCTCTCCAAGCATGACGTCTATCAAGATATCGAGGCGCGGGTGGACCAGGCGATGACACAAGCGCCATTCTCCACTTGATCTCTGAGAGAGGGGTTCGAAATGTTCCCATTCTTCAAGAAATTCCGTGAAGCGCAGCGCCCGCAGTGTGCCGCGTTGGTGGCTGCAGCAGGCAGCTCCTCCCGTATGGGAGGGACGAACAAGCTCCTGGAACTGTTAGATGGCGTCCCGGTGTTGGCGCGGACTCTGATGGCCTTGGAGCAGGCGCAGTCGGTGGACGAGATCATCGTCGCCGCGCGGGAGGAAGACCTGCTGGACTTCTCCGGCCTGTGCCGTACATATGGGATATCGAAATGTACGAAGGTGGTCCGGGGGGGAGAGGATCGGGTCCATTCGGTCTTGCTGGCAGCGGCGGAGACCGGACCGGAAACAGAGCTCTTGGCCGTGCAGGACGGTGCACGCCCATTGGTGACGCCTGCACTGATCGACCGAGTGGTAGCGGCTGCTGCCAGGACCGGAGCTGCTGCGCCTGCCATACCGGTGAAAGACACGGTCAAGACCGTGCGAGTAGACGGCACCGTGGAGCAGACACTGGATCGCGACCATTTGCGGGCCATCCAGACGCCGCAAGTCTTCCAGGCGGATATCCTGAAAGCTGCCCTCCAGTCTGTGCGGGAGGGCGGCAGCTATGTCACAGACGATTGTTCTGCGGTGGAACGCTTAGGGAAGGTCGTATATCTCGTGGAGGGCGATGAGCGGAACCTGAAGATCACCACGCCAGTGGATCTGATCATAGCAGAGGCACTGATACAGGAGGGAGCGGGATGAGCAGGATACGGGTCGGCCATGGATATGACGTGCATAGGCTGATAGCAGGGCGCCCTCTGATCCTAGGCGGAGTGGAGATCCCCTACGCGCAGGGCCTGGAAGGGCACTCGGACGCGGATGTATTGGTCCATGCGGTGATGGACGCTCTGGCGGGCGCTGCTGGCCTCGGAGATATCGGCAGGCTTTTCCCGGATACAGATCCTGCCTATGCCGGGATATCCAGTTTGGAGCTGCTCCGCCGTGTGAAGGCGTTGCTGGCGGAGAAAGGGATCGAGGTAGTCAACGTGGACATGACCCTCATCGCGCAAGCGCCGAAGATATCGCCTTATGTGGAGGAGATGGCGGAGAACATCGCAGCGGCACTGGATATCGGGCGCGGCCAGGTCAACGTGAAGGCCACTACGGAGGAGTGCCTCGGTTTCACGGGGGATGGCTCTGGCATGTCTGCCCACGCTGTGGCCCTTGTGGAGCATGTAGAATGAGCAGGAGAGAGGATGCGCGGCTGCGCGTCCTCTTTTTCACGCCTGCCGTCTCCGCGCATACGATGGGGAGAGAGGAGGCGTGCATGTGGACCACTATTTGATCATCGCCCGTTCTGTGACGTATGCCCAACGGATGCAGCGGGCCCTGACCGGGGCCGGCATCCGATGCCAGATATTCCGCGCGCCCAGAGACTTGACGGATCTTGGCTGCGCGTATGCCGTGAAGATATCAGCGCAGGACCTCACATCTGCTCTAGATGTCCTGCGCAGGAGAGGATTAGACCCTGTCAAGGTATTCTTGACTCGATATGGGACCGCTAAGGGGGGAGAACCATGATCTATTTCGACAGCGCAGCCACTACGTTCCAGAAGCCTCCAGAGGTGGCGGAAGCGGTGCAGGAGGCATTGCGTACCATGAGTTCTCCTGGACGTGGGGGACATCGTGCCGCGATGGCAGCTGCAGAGGCTGCGTTCACCTGCCGGTCGGAGCTGGCGGAACTCTACCATGCCAAGAGCCCGGAACAGGTGGTGTTCACCATGAACGCCA
>CALXDL010000085.1 GCA_944387055.1 uncultured Oscillospiraceae bacterium | reverse complement strand
AAGACACGTGGGAGGATGACATGTTTACAGGATTTACCGATGAGACCGTGGATTTCATGTGGGGGATCCGCTTCAATAATGAACGGAGTTGGTTCGAAGCCCACAAAGATATCTATCTCCAACACTTTTACCAGCCGATGAAGGAACTGGGGGATGAGCTCTATACCTTCCTGGCAGACCTGCGGCCGGACCTGGGACTCATCCGCAAGGTGTCCCGCATCTATCGGGACGCCAGGCGCCTCCATGGCCGGGGACCCTATAAGGAGAGCTTGTGGTTCTCAATCGAGCAGCCCTCGGAGCAGTGGACAGCACATCCGACCTTCTGGTTCGAGCTGATGCCGGAAGGGTGGACCTATGGCATGGGCTATTATCTCCCCTTGCCCGTGACCATGGCCAAGCTCCGCGCCCGCATCGACCGTGACCCCAAGACGATGGAGAAGCTGACCCGCCGCCTGGCACAGCAGGAGGAATTCATCCTGGAGACAGAGGACTACAAGCGGCCGCGGGCAGCTGCTCCCACTCCATCGTTAGAGCCATGGTATCGGATGAGATCTTTCACGATCTGCCATACGGACAAGCTGGGAGACGAGCTGTTCTGCAGAGATATCGTGGAACGCTTGAAAACGGGGTTCACGTTCCTGCTGCCCTATTACGAGTATTTCGTGACGCTGGAGGGGGACCCGGATCCTCGAAAGCCGTGACCAGGGCATGGAGCTGCCTGCCGCATGGAGAGGAGCACGGGGGTTGAAAAAAGCGAAGGAAGAGACTATACTGGCCATGATCCGATCTTTAGAGGAAAAGGAGCGATCCCAATGAAAACATGTCCCGACCACGCGGCGGCGCTGGCGCTGCTGCGCAAATACAATGCCGAGCCCTTCCACATCCAGCATGCGCTGACGGTGGAGGGCGTGATGCGTTGGTATGCCAATGAACTGGGCTATGGCGAAGACGCGGACTTTTGGGCCACGGTGGGCCTGCTGCACGATGTGGATTTCGAGAAGTGGCCGGAGGAACACTGCAAGAAAGCGCCGGAACTGCTGGCGGAGATCGGATGCAGTGATGCGCTCGTCCATGCTGTGTGCAGCCATGGATACGGGCTGTGCAGCGATGTGGAGCCCACAGAGGAGATGGAGAAAGTCCTGTTCGCGGCGGACGAGCTGACGGGCCTCATCGGCGCAGCGGCACTCATGCGCCCCAGCAAGAGCTGCCAGGACATGGAGGTCAGTTCGCTGAAAAAGAAGTTCAAGGACAAAAAGTTTGCTGCCGGGTGCTCCCGGGACGTGATCCGCACCGGCGCTGAGCGTCTGGGCTGGACCTTGGAGGAGCTGATGGAGAGGACGCTCCAAGCCCAGCGCAGCTGTGAAGAGGATGTGGCGCGGCAGATGGCTGCGCTGTGATAAGAGGCCCCCGTTTCCCATCTGGGAAACGGGGGCCTCCCTTATGTGGCATCCTCTGGCATCCAAGCGCGCCGCAGCGGCTCACAGGGCCTTGTCATACGCCTTTTTCCCGCTGCCCTGGAAAATGACGATCCCGCGACAGACGAACCCGTTTTTTTCCAGGACGTGTTGCATCCGCAGATTATGGGGATCCGTATCCACCCGGATGCTGTGGATACCGTTCGATATGCACAGCGCATCGATCAGACGGAAGGTCTCATCCGCCAGCCCGATCCCGCGGAACTCGTTGGCGAACGCCATCCGGTGGACGACAGCGTAAGGTTCCTCCGTCTGCCAATGGCCTTGGATATCGATATAAGCGGGCTCACCGCCGAAATCGATGCACATGTATCCGGCGATCGTCCCATCTACCTTGACGGTATAGCCGATCCCATCGCGGACATCAGCCCGGATGGTGTCGATGTTGGGATAGTCATCGGTCCATTGCACGAAGCCCTGCTCCTTTTGGAATGCCCGCCCTGCGTCGATGATCGCATAGCAGCGTTCGATGTCGCTCTCCCGAGCCTTTTCCAGTGTGTTCATCTATCGATCTCTCCTCTTTTTGGCCCCGTTGGGGCATGATCACATGTGTCATGGATATGGCTTGCGGCCTGTCTGACGGCCGCTGGATCCTCTATGTGTGCGGCCGGCCGCAAGTGGACGGCGCTTGACCTCCGGATCATATCGAGGTACAATATGGACATCTGAAAGTCCAACATATCGGATTTCTCTTATAGTGTACTACTAATACAATATAATGTCAATAGCAGAGTGAGGAATAGATCGATGGATATCAATATGACGATCGCAGAGAACGTCAAACGCATCCGCGAGGAGAAGAAGCTGACACTGGACGCGGCGGCAGCAGCCACAGGAGTCTCCCGCAGCATGCTGGCCCAGATCGAGAAAGGGGATGTGAATCCGACCATCTCGGTCCTTTGGAAGATCGCGGGGGGGTTCAAAGTCTCCTTCACCTCTCTGGTGGAGCGCGATCGGGAGAAGCCGGTATTGCTGCGCTGCGGTGACACGCCGCCGCTGGATGAGGACGGTGGCCGCTACCGCAACTATCCCGTCTTCCCCTTCGATCGGGAGCGGTCCTTCGAGAGCTACCGCATCGTCATCCAGCCCGGCGGACATCTGACGGCCCAGCCCCATCTGCCTGGGTCGGAGGAATATGTGACGGTGTTCTCCGGCCAGTTGGAGATCGGTGTGGGAGAGGAGACCTATCTCTTGGATGTGGGAGATTCCATCCGGTTCCCGGCAGACCAGCCCCACAGCTATCACGCGCCTGGGAGAGAAGAGACGCAGCTGAGCATGCTGATCTGGTATGCGTCATGATGAGCGCCCCGGACCGCTGGTCCGGGGCGCTTGGCATATAGATGACAAGGATAGGCATGGGAAAAACAGAGCGCCGGTCTTCGCAGACGGCGCCCTGTCAGGTCATTCCATAGAGATGATATAGTAATACACGGGCTGCCCGCCGGAGAGGACAGCGACTTCCGCCCCGGGACAGAGCTCCTCGAACAGTTTCCCGGCTGCCAGAGCATCCTCCTCCGCTACGTCCTCGCCGAAATACAGCGAGACGAACGCGGCGTTCCGACCGGCGGCATCCTCTGCCAGCTTACGCAGCAGGGCATCGAGAGAACCGTCTGTCCCAAAGAGCTTGCCCTCTTCCAGGGCCAGGTAATCGCCCTCCTTGATGTCGAACCCATCGAACTCGGAATCACGGGCGGCATAGGTGATCTGCGCAGTGGTGACAGTGGAGAGGCTCTCGGTCATGGCATCCGTGATGAGTTCCGCGCTCTCCGCTTCGAAGTCCACGTTCATCATGGCGGTGATGCCCTGGGGCACGGTCTTGGTGGGGATGACGATCACGCGCTTCTCCGTCAAGGCGGCGCACTGCTGGGCGGCCATGATGATGTTGCTGTTGTTGGGCAGGATGAATACGGTCTCGGCGGGGACCTTCTCCACACCCGCCAGGATGCTCTCAGTAGAGGGGTTCATGGTCTGCCCACCGGACACGACGGCGTCCGCTCCCAGATCCTGGAACACGGCCTCCAGCCCCGCTCCGGCGCACACGGCCAGGAAACCATAGGGCTTTTCCGGAGCAGCGGAGGCGCTGGCTGCGCCCGCATCTGCATCCAGCGCGGCCTCCACGGCCTCCAGATCATCTGTGCTCTGGACCTGCCGCCCGGCGGCCAGGTCCTCTGCCTGGGTGCGCATGTTCTCGATCTTCGCCAGCTCCAAGGTGCCGTACTTCTGGGCCTCATTGAGAGCATTGCCGGGGATATTGGTGTGGACATGGACTTTGAAGGCCTCATCGTCCTCACCGATCACCAAACTGTCGCCGATGCTGTTGAGATATGTGCGCAAAGGCTCCAGAGAGATGTCCGGCGCGGACTTGCGCACGATAAACACCGTGTCGAAAGCGAACGTGATCTCCTCCGCAGAGAGCGCGCCAAAATCTGCTTTCTCCTTCTGGGTCTCATCTCCACCGTCCGTTTCCGGCAGCGGTTCGCCGCGCAGAGCGGCCAGCATCCCCTCCAAAATGAGGAGATACCCCTTGCCGCCGGCATCCACGACCCCCGCCTTTTTCAGCACGGGGTTCATATCCGTGGTCTGTGCCAGGGCCTCATAGCCCTCGCGGATCGATTCCTCCAAGACGGTCTCCACATCCTTCCCGGCCGCAGCGGCATCCACGGCCTGCTTGGAAGCCAGGCGCGAGACTGTGAGGACCGTCCCTTCAGCAGGCTTCATGACGGCTTTATAAGCAGAAGAGACGCCCTCCTGCATGGCGGCGGCAAACGCGGCCGCATCGGCGCTCTCCAGCCCTTTGAGCCCCTTGGAGAGGCCGCGGAACAACAGGGACAAGATGACGCCGGAATTGCCCCGCGCGCCCCGCAGGAGGGCGGAGGCGGTGATCGAGGCGGCTTGGTCGACTGTGGTGGGCGTAGTCTTGCGCAGCTCCGCCACGGCGGAGGCGATGGTCATGGAGAGGTTGGTGCCCGTATCGCCGTCGGGCACGGGGAAGACGTTCAGGTCGTTGATGGCCTGCTTATGGGCCGTCACAGAGGCGGCGCCGTGCAGGACCATCTGCTTGAACAGCGCGCCGGATATCCGCTCATTCATTCGTATCGCCCCTCCCTCACAAGGTCATAGAATCGACACACACGTCTACGGCCTTGACGGTCACGCCGGTGTTCTTGGCCACGACATAGCGTACCTCGTTCATGATGGAACGGCACACTGCGGGGAGGTTCACGCCGTTCTCCACGATGATGTGGAGCTCGATAGAGATGGAATCGTCATCGTGATACGTGATGTTGACGCCTTTGCTCATGGCCTCCCGCCGGAGCAGGTGGACCAGACCGTCTGTCATGGAACGGTATGCCATGCCCTTGACGCCGAAGCAGTTGGTGGCGGCCATACCAGTGATGTTGGAGAATACGGCGCTGCTGACGGAGATCTCACCATGTTCAGATTTGAATTGGATCATGAGAACGTCCTTTCTTTCCCAGAGATGTAGGAAGAGGCGGCCGGGCCGCTCTCCAGAGATCCCGAAGAGATCCCTACTTTCATCGCTCCATGGCGGCCAGGTATCCACATATCCCGCACATGCAGCGTTTAGGATCTTATTATAAACGGTTTCGCGATAAAGTACAAGCCCCGGATCTGGAAAAGGGGATGGCGAGAAAAAGATTGCAATGCAGGGCGATCTGCCGTAAAATAGACCGACAGAGACCTTGCGGCGTGCCGGTGCGGCGGCCGCAGACATGAGGAGGAGGCCCCATGCGCGTGATCACAGGCTCCGCCCGGGGGCGGCGGCTGAAGGAGCTAGAGGGACAGGAGACGCGTCCCACGACCGACCGGGTGAAGGAAGGGCTGTTCAGCGCTCTGCAGTTCGAGATCGAAGGGCGCCGGGTCCTGGACCTGTTCGCGGGGACAGGACAGCTGGGGATCGAGTGCCTCAGCCGCGGCGCCCAGTCGGCGGTGTTCGTGGACCGGCGTGCGGACGCGGTGAAGCTGATCCGGGAGAATCTGGCGCTGACAGCGCTCCAGGACCGGGCGCGGGTAGTGGCGGGAGACTCGATGGAGTTCCTGCGGTCCCTGCGGGAGCAGTTCGATATCGTGTTCCTCGATCCGCCCTATGGCGCAGGGCTGTTGGAGAGCGCACTGGCGCATCTCATAGAATTTGACATTCTTGCGCCGCATGGTATAATCGTAGCGGAACACCCGGCAGCCGTGACGCTGCCGGCCGTGGCGCCGCCTTATCAGATCGGCCGGACCTACCGCTACGGTAAGATCGCCGTGACGCTCTGCCGCCGCGGCGCAGATGAAGAGAACGAGGGGCAGGACCCATGAGAACAGCCGTATGCTCAGGAAGCTTCGATCCCATCACCTTGGGGCACCTGGATATCATCCGCCGGGCTGCCGCCTGTTTCGATCAGGTGTGGGTGTGCGTCAGTCCCAATGCAGAAAAGCAAAGCCAGATGTTCACGCCGGAGCAGAAGCTCCTGCTGGTGCGCACAGCCGTGGCGGACCTGCCCCATGTGGAGGCAGAGCTCTGGCCGGGCCTGCTGGCAGATTACGCGGCGGCTAAGGGTGCTTGTGCCATCGTCCGCGGTGTCCGCAACGGTACGGACTTCGATATGGAGCAGCAATTGGCCTGCATCAACCGCGGCATCCATCAGGGACTGGACACGCTGCTCCTGCCAGCCAGTCCCGCATACCAGCACTTCAGCTCCTCTATGGCACGGGAGATGATCCGTTATCACCAGCCTTTGGAGCTGTATCTGCCAGCGTCTATCCTCCCCCTGGTGCGGGAGATGCGAGAACGAACGAAAGGATGGATCCCCAATGGCGAATGATATCAACCGTTTGATCGATATGCTGTATGAGCGGATCGAAGACGCCAAGTCTCCTGCGCTCAAGCCAGGCATGAGCATGGTGGACCGGGATGAGATGCTGGACTTGTTGGATGAGCTGCGCGCCCAGCTCCCGGTGGAGATCAAGCGTGCCCAGGAGCTGCTCTCCGCCCGCGAAAAGTTCGTGGAGGACGCCAAGCGGGACGTGGATCGCATGATGCGCCAGGCGGAGCTGGACGCCAAGGCCAAGATATCCGATAGTGAAGTGCTCTATGCCGCCAAGGAGAAGGCCCGCCAGATCGTGGCCCGGGCGGAGGAGCGCTCCCGCCAGCTCTACCAGGTGGCCAACGAGTATGCGGAAGACGTCTTGGCCCGCACGGAAGAGGCTGTCCAGGCCGCTTTGGACGAAGTGAAGCAGTCCCGCCTGCATTTCCGCAGTGCTTCCGCCGCCAAGGCTCAGGAGCAGCGGGACAAGCTGGACGGACGGGATGCGCAGGACCTGGAACAGGACGGCTGATCGGATCGGCAGAGATGTCTGCTCCTGTCAATGAAAAATTTGTGAAGATCGACGAGAAAAAGTTTAGAACTTTTCTGTGGCCCACAAAATGTTGTGGGAGTGACCAGATGAAAACGCCACCGGACACGAGATGTTGTGTCCGGTGGCGTTTTCTAATTTTACGTAAACTGGAAAACTAAAATCGAACACTTGTTTTATTGTGGCGGCTTATGACGAAAAAAGCAGAAAATTGGAAGATTTTGCGGCTTTTCCTGCGGAAAAAAATCCTTGCAATCCCAAAGTATTTCGCTTATACTCAAAACATGTGGTGGGGAAAAGTGGGTAAATAGTGCAGGTAAGTGTCACATGCTCCCCATCCAGTCCCAAAAAGCGGGGAAGGAGGGGGACGTCCATGGCTGCGCGGCTCTTGGGAAAATCCAACAACAGCATCGATTCCAAGGGGCGGTTGGTCATCCCTGCATCGATGCGGGAAGCCCTGGGCGAGACCTTCTATATCACCATCGGTGCGGAACACTGCCTGACCATCTATCCACAGGCCAAGTGGGATCAGATATCCGAGGCCATGGACGAGCTCCCCTATACGGAGGCCCGCGCTCTGACGCTGCTGTATGCCAACGCCGTAGAGTGTGAGCCGGACGCGCAGGGACGGGTGCTGATCCCGGCCAGCCTGCGCAAGCACGCGGGACTGAAGAAGACCGCCACCATCGTGGGCCTCAACTCCTTCGCGGAGATCTGGGATCAGGCCGCCTGGGCCGCCCGTGAACAGCAGATGCTGGAGAGCACGGACATGCTCTCCGCAGCTATGGACGCGCTGGCTCGTCGGGGCCGGGGGTGAACGATGGAATATGGTCATAAGCCCGTCCTTTTGGACGCGTGCATCGAAGCTTTGGACATCCGCCCCGATGGGGTGTATGTGGACGGTACACTGGGACGTGCAGGGCACTCTGTAGAGATCGCCCAGAGACTCACCACCGGCCGTCTCATCTGTATCGACCGAGACCAGGCCGCCATCGACGCAGCAAAGACGCGTCTGGCACCCTGGATGGACCGGGTGGCGCTGGTCCATAGTAATTTTTCGGAGCTGCGCGGCGTCCTCCAGGAGGTGGGCGCCGCCGGCGCCGACGGGATGCTCTTCGATCTGGGGGTGTCCTCTCCGCAGCTGGATGATGCTTCCCGCGGCTTTTCCTACATGCAGGATGCACCGCTGGATATGCGGATGGATCAGGACGCGCCCCTGACGGCCGATACGGTCGTGAACACTTGGAGCCAAGAGGAACTGCGCCGCATCCTGTACGAGTATGGCGAGGAACGCTATGCACCCGCCATCGCCCGTGCGATCGTGGCGGCGCGGGCGCGCGCACCGATCGCTACGACGCTGGAGCTGGTGGACATCATCAAAAGCGCTATGCCGCCGGCGGCCCTACGGGAGAAACAGCACCCTGCCAAGCGCAGCTTCCAGGCGATCCGCATCGCCGTCAACGGGGAGCTGGAGGCGCTGCCTCCCATGCTGCAGGCGGCAGTGGACGGCCTGCGGCCCGGCGGGAGATTGGCGGTCATCACCTTCCACTCACTGGAAGATCGCATCGTCAAACATGCGATGCAGGACATGGCACGGGGCTGTATCTGCCCGCCGGGATTCCCGGTATGTGTGTGCGGCAGGAAGCCCAAGGTGCGGATCCTTACCCGCAAGCCGATCGTGGCGGACGCTGCGGAGCTGGCGGAGAATCCGCGGGCGCGGAGCGCGAAGCTCCGGGTGGCGGAGCGGTGCGGTGATGCCGGCCCGCGTGGGACGAGCCCGTTGGACTGATGCCGGCCGTACGGGCGGATCAGAGAAAGCTGCAGGAGCTTGTCAGGGACACCATGCATGGATACCGGATATGAGCTGCCCCGATAGGAGGGGCTTTGGACAGAGGGAGGACTCTCTCATAAATGAGATCGGAGGGTACCGCGCATGCGGTGCTTTCATGGGAAGGAGCGTGCGGCCGTGTCGTCCGCTGCAAGAGAACTGCGTTATGACTATACCAGTAGGAACGCCGTCTACGGCGATCTGGCGTACGATCTGGACCGGGAGCTCCGGGAGCGGGAACTGCGGCACGCCGGCGAGGCTCCACGGCAGCAGGCAGCTGCCGTGGAGCGGCCCAAGGTCCGCAGGGTCACGAAGCCGCAAGCCCGTCCGCGGCAGCGGGTATCGGCCGTTTCGGTCATCGGCTTCGCGGCGGTGGCCGTGCTGGCGTTCCTGGTGCTGATGAGTTATGTCGATCTCACACGGATATCGACGGAAGTGGTGCGGCTCCAGAACGAATTGGAGGAACTGGAGACAGAGAACGTCTCTCTCACCGCCGAATACCAGCGCATGTTCGATCTCAATACCGTCAAGGAGGCGGCAGAGGCTGCTGATATGGGCAAGCCCAGCAGCAGTCAGATCTATTATGTGGACTTGAGCGACGGCGACAATGCCGTGGTGTATCAAAAAGAGGACCCCAGCGTCCTCAGCCGGCTGCTGACCTCCCTGGACCACGGGATCTATGCCGTGGTGGAATATTTCAAATGAGCCGCGCACTATAATGGAACGTCGAGTGGGGAGTAAGAAGGCGGACTTCTTACTCCCCAGCTTTCCGAAACGAGCGCCGCAGAGCGAAGGGGCGGTGCCAACGGCTGCCGGTGCCTTCCACGGGAGGCCTTTCATCATAGGAGGAGACCAGGTATGGAACGAAGACCCAGAAGGAAAAGCGATGCCGCGCGCCGTGCAAACCAGATCATCCGCAGCCGGACGCTGCTGTTGATGGTATCGTTGGGCGTGGTGACGTTCGTGATGCTGTTCTGGAAGCTTTATGACCTCCAGATCGTACAGCATGAGCAGCTCCAGGAGCAAGCTGTGGCGCAGCAGACACGCAGCGCGGTCATCACTGCCTCCCGGGGCACCATCTATGACAAGAACGGATCGGTGATGGCGATCTCCTCCTCAGCCGAGACCGTGTGCATCTCCCCCAAAGAGATCGCGGAATATGTGGCAGAGCAGGAAGCGTCCGGAGATCCCTCCGCGGCTGCGCGGGACGAGGACTACATCGCCCGGGGCCTCGCCCGTATCCTGGGACTGGAGGCGGAAGACATCCGCGCCCGGATGGAGCGGGTGTTCTCGCAATATGAGATATTGAAGAGCAAGGTGGAACAGGCGGAAGCCGACGAGGTCCGCCGCTTCATCAACGGCGAGATCGACGATGAGGGCAACGCGCTCACCACAGTGGATGCGGATGGCAAGACCGTCTTGTTATCGGATCCCAGCAAGAGTCCCACCAGGCTCAGGGGCATCTTCCTCCAGCCGGATTCCAAGCGGATCTATCCCTATGGGACTCTGGCCTCCAACGTGATCGGCTTCGTGAACGCGGACA
The DNA here is from genome assembly GCA_944387055.1 of uncultured Oscillospiraceae bacterium. Lineage (GTDB taxonomy): Bacteria > Bacillota > Clostridia > Oscillospirales > Oscillospiraceae > Oscillibacter. The sequence goes on along the minus strand of CALXDL010000085.1, from coordinate 23,896 downwards.
ATGTGGGCGCCTATGGCTTGGAGGCCAAATACGACGATCTGCTGGAAGGCACCTCAGGCCTCACCGTCACCGCCCAGGATGCCAACAGCACACCGCTGCTGTTCCAATATGAGCAGTATCGCGACGCAGAGGACGGGCAGGACTTGGTGCTGACTCTGGACACAGAAGTCCAATCCAGCCTGGAAAAAGGGATCGAGAGCATGGTGGCCAAGTTCGATGCCAAGAATGGTGCTGCTGGCATCGTCATGGACGTGGACACCGGTGGGATCCTGGCCATGGCGTCCTATCCCAACTACGATCCCAACGCATACAGCACGGTCACGGATGAGAAGCTGCTGGCCACGCTCTCTGGGCTGGAAGAGGGCAGCGATGCCTATCAGGAGGCCCTGGCAGCGGCCCAATACCGGCAGTGGCGGAACAAGTGTTATCAGGACACCTATGAGCCAGGATCCACGTTCAAGCCCATCACCCTGGCGATCGGATTGGAGACTGGTATCGTCGATATGGATGATACTTTCGATTGCTCCGGTTCCATCCGGGTCGAGGGCTGGGGGAAGCCCATCAATTGTTCCCGCCATAGCGGGCACGGACATCAGACGCTGAAAGAGGCCGTGGGCAATTCCTGCAACCCCGCTTTCGTCACGATGGGCCTGAGGATCGGCACACAGACCTACTACCCCTATCTGCGCTCCTTCGGACTCATGGATACCACGGGGGTCGATCTGCCTGCCGAGGCGGGCAGCATCTTTGCCGGTGAGGAGGATTTCAACTCCAACGTGGTCTCCCTGGCCTCCTATTCGTTCGGCCAGACCTTCAACGTCACGCCTCTGCAGCTGATCCGGGCCCAGGCGGCCTGCATCAACGGCGGATATCTGTATACGCCCTATCTGGTGGACCAGGTGCTGGACGATGACGGGAACATCGTCTATCAGCATGAGGCCACTCCCATCCGCCAGGTCATCAGCGAGGAGACCTCTGCCACGGTGCGGGAATGCCTGGAGTGGGTAGTCTCTGGCGGCACCGGCCGCAACGGCCAGGTGGCAGGATATCGCATCGGCGGCAAGACCGGCACGGCCGACAAGACCGGGAACCCGGACCGGGAAGTGGTGGTCTCCTTCATGTGCTTTGCCCCGGCGGACGACCCGGAGATCATCATGCTCCTCACGCTGGATACCCCCAGCCGCAACACAGGCGTCTATGTCTCCGGCGGCAACATGGTGGCCCCTACTGCCAGCCAGATCATGAGCGAGATCCTGCCGATCCTGGGCATCGAGCCGGACTACACCGCCGAGGAGCTGGTGGGTGCTGATACCACGGTCCCCAATGTGGTGGGCCTGGACGCGGAGACCGCCAAGACGAAGCTGACCAACGCGGGATTCTCCTGTAAGACCGTGGGTGACGGTGCCACTGTCACCGACCAGACCCCGGCAGGCGGGGCCATCGTGCCCAACAATGCCACCGTGATCCTCTATCTGGGAGCGGAAAAGCCCGATGAGAGCTGCACGGTTCCTGATGTAGTGGGACTGACTGCGTCAGAGGCCAATAAGGCCATGACCAACGCGGGACTCATTATGAAGGTGGCAGGCGCCACCACGTCCAGCTCCGGCAATGTCCGCGCCCTGTCTCAAAGCGAGGCAGCTGGGACGGAGATGGAAGCGGGCTCCGTCGTGACGGTCCAGTTCGGCGATGATTCCGTGCTGGATTGAGAGCAGTTTTTGCACAGTTTTCGACACGTTCCTCTGTATACGTCTCGTTTTCCGCTGTCTATAATACCAACGGAGACCGCATCCGACTGCGGAGGCGAACGTTAGGAAAGGAGCGCATAGGCCGTGAGATTGAAAGAACTTTTGGAGGGGATCTCTATATCATCCGCCACGGCGGATCTGGAGATGGAGATATCAGGCGTCAGCTATGACTCCCGGACCACGCGGCCCGGCGACCTGTTCGTGGCCATGGCTGGCTTCACGACCGATGGTCATGCCTACATCGGCAAGGCCCGGGCCGCCGGCGCAGCGGCAGTACTGTGCCAGAGACCGCCGGAGGATGGGACGCCCTATATCCAGGTGGCCGATCCCCGCCGCAGCTTGGCCGTGCTGAGTGCTAATTTTTTCGGCCGCCCGGCAGACGCTATGACCATGGTGGGAGTCACTGGGACCAACGGTAAGACCACGACCACCTATCTCCTCAAGGCGATCTTGGAACAGGCAGCGGGGGCCAAGGTGGGCCTCATCGGGACCAACCAGAACATGATCGGAGAGGAGGTCCTGCCCACGGAGCGCACCACGCCGGAGTCCTTCGAGCTGCAGGCACTCTTTGCCAGGATGCGGGACGCCGGATGCACCCATGTGGTCATGGAGGTGTCCTCTCACGCCTTGGCGCTGGACCGGGTCTATGGGGTCCGGTATGCCGTAGGCATTTTCACCAACTTGACCCAGGACCACTTGGATTTCCACAAGACCATGGAGGACTACTGCGACGCCAAGGCACGCCTGTTCCAGTCCTGTGATGTAGGCGTGTATAACGCTGACGACCCCTGGGCGCAGCGGCTGCTGCACTCGGCCACCTGCCGGCGGTACGCTTATGCACAAACGGCCCCGGCGGACCTGTGGGCGGAGGATGTCGTCCTGGCGGCTGACCATGTGTCCTTCGACGCGGTGACAGCGTCCGGACGGACGCCGGTCCGGGTCGGTATCCCCGGCGGGTTCATGGTATACAATACATTGGACGTCCTGGGGGCGGCTCTGGCGCTTGAGATCCCTCTGGAAGAGAGCGCCAGGGTCCTTGCCCGGGTGCCCCATGTGAAGGGGCGGGTGGAGGTCGTCCCCACACCGGGAAGAGACTATACCGTCCTCATCGATTATGCCCACACGCCGGACAGTCTGGAGAACGTCCTGCGGACGGTGAAGGGGTTCGCCAAAGGGCGCACCGTGGCCCTGTTCGGCTGCGGCGGCGATCGGGACCGGAGCAAGCGTCCGAAGATGGGGAAGATCGCCGCAGAGCTGGCAGACCTCGTGGTGGTGACCTCTGACAACCCGCGGACGGAAGTGCCGGAGGCCATCATCGCCGATATCCTGCCGGGCCTGGCAGGCAGCACGACGCCCTATGAGGTGATCGTGGACCGTGTGGAGGCCATCCACTATTGCATGGACCATGCGGCCCCGGGGGACGTCATCGTCCTGTGCGGCAAAGGCCATGAGGCCTATCAGGAGGTGGGCCATGAGAAACGCCACATGGATGAGCGGGAGATCGTGGCTGACTATCTCAGACTGCAGGGATCATGAGACCGCTGAGGGAAACATACCGGAGCTGTGACCGGTGGAGGAAAGGGAGATAGAAAGATATGACGCGAGCATTGTTGGCCGCAGCCGTCAGTTTCCTGCTGACGCTGATCATCGGCAAGTTCCTGATACCGGAACTGCGCAAGCTCAAAGCGGGCCAAGAGATCCGAGAAGACGGCCCCACCTGGCATCGTTCCAAGGCCGGGACGCCTACCATGGGAGGGATCATGTTCATCCTAGGGGCGGGCGTGACGGTGTTCGTCTTAGGCTGGGAGGAGATGCTGGGCGGCGTGTTCGTCCATCTGTACGTGTACCTCTTCGCCCTGACCTTCGGCATCATCGGCTTCGTGGACGACTACCGCAAGGTGAGACAGCATCAGAACGAGGGCCTGACGGCCAAACAGAAATTCATCCTGCAGCTGGCGGCGGCGGTGGTGTTCCTATGCCTCATGCGCTATGAGGGACTGCTGACCAACGCACTCTATCTCCCGTTCCTGGATATCACAGTGACGGTGAACTGGATCCTGTATCTGGTGTTCGCGGCCTTCGTCATCGTGGGCTGCGTCAACGCAGTGAACCTGACCGATGGGATCGACGGTCTGGCGGCCAGCGTCACGTTCGTGGTGATGGTGTTCTTCGCCGCCGCTGGCACGGTGCTGCGCTTCGGAGGGATCCAGGCATTGTTCCCGGCGGCCATGGCTGGCGGCCTGGCGGCGTTCTTCGTTTATAACCATCATCCGGCCAAGGTGTTCATGGGCGATACCGGCAGCCTTTTCCTGGGGGGAGCCGTAGCAGCGCTGGGATTCGCCATGGATATGCCCCTCATCTTGATCCCGGTGGGCATCATCTACATCGTCGAGACGCTCTCGGACATCATCCAGGTGGGGTATTTCAAGGCCACGCATGGAAAACGCTTTTTCAAGATGGCCCCGCTGCACCACCATCTGGAGCTCTCCGGTTGGAGCGAGGCGAAGCTGGTGGCCGTATTCTCTGCCATCACGGCAGCAGCGTGCATCCTGGCTTGGTGGGGCATCCAGGGACGCTTGTGATCAGCAGGCGATGATGCGGTACAGGCGCAGGATGGTGTGGAAAGGAGGGGGAGAGACCATGGCACAGCAACGGACCACGACAAGGCGGCGGCCCATGACACGGGAGGAGGCGCTGGCCCGGCAGCAGCGGCAGGCGGAGCTGCGCCAGCGGGAGCAGGAGAGCCGTGAACTGGCACGCGGTCCCTTGGACCTGCCGTTCCTGATCCTGGTCATGATGCTCACGATCATCGGGCTCATCATGCTCCTATCCGCCAGCTTCCCCTCCGCCTATTATGAGACCAAAGACAACGACCCGACCTATTATTTCACCCGTCAGGCCGTGTTCGCGGTCATGGGCACGATCGCCATGCTGTTCATCGGTAAGATTAATTACGAGCGCTTCCGGGCACTGTCCAAGGTGCTCCTGGGCGCATCCATCATCCTACTGGTACTGGTGCTGATCCCGGGGATCGGTGTCACCCGCAACAACGCCACGCGGTGGCTGGGCTTCGGCGACCTGTTCACTTTCCAGCCATCGGAGGTCGCCAAGCTGGCGGTGGTGCTGTATTTTTCTGACAGCATCTCCAAAAAGAAGGATAAGATGCACACCATGCGCTATGGCATCGCACCGTATCTCCTGATTCTGCTGATCATCGCGGCGCTGATGATGATGGAACCCCATCTCTCCGGCACCGTGCTGATCCTGGGCGCAGGCGCGGCGCTGATGCTGGTGGGGGGGATCCCCTGGCGATGGGTGCTCTTGGCCATCGGCGCTGTGGGATTCTTGGCGATGCTGTTCCTTACCGGCATCATCTCTTATGGCCAGTCCCGAATCGCCATGTGGCACGACCCCTGGCTGGACCCCCAGGGCGATGGATATCAGCTGGTCCAGAGCCTCCTGTCTATCGGGTCCGGTGGGCTTTTGGGCGTCGGCCTGGGCAAGAGCCGGCAGAAATTCCTCTTTTTGCCGGAAGAGCACAACGACTTCATCTTCGCCATCATCTGTGAAGAGCTGGGGCTCATCGGAGCCACCATCATCATGCTGCTCTTCGCCGCGCTGATCCTGCGGGGATATTGGATCGCTCTCCACGCCAGAGACCGTTTCGGCAGTCTCTTGGTGGTCGGCATCACCACACTGGTCGCGCTCCAGACCTTTTTGAACATCGGCGTCGTGACTGGATTGCTGCCGACCACGGGGATCTCTCTGCCGTTTTTCAGCTATGGCGGCACAGCGCTCTCCATCCAGCTGGCGGAGATGGGCGTGGTGCTGTCGGTATCCAGGCAGATGAGGCCAGCGCCGCCGGGCTGAAGGCGGGATGGGCTACGCCCCTCCCGCTTTCCCCTATATCCTAATATCCTAAGCGGGAAGGAAGAGAAACGAGGTCGGTCGATATGGCAAAGAACATACAGCGCGTCATCTTCACCTGCGGCGGCACGGCGGGACACGTGAATCCGGCCCTGGCACTGGCGGGCCGGATGCGAGAGGCGGCCCCGGACACGGAGGTCTTGTTCGTGGGAGCGGAACGGGGATTGGAGAAAGACCTCGTCCCCAAAGCGGGATATCCCTTCCGCACGGTCCACATCTCCAGCTTCCACCGATCCTTCAAGCCCCGGGAGATCCAGCATAATCTGGTCTCCATCGGCAACCTGATGCGGGCGCCCCACGAGGCCAGAGCCATCCTGCGGGACTTCCATCCCGATGTGGTGATCGGGACTGGAGGATATGCCAGTTTCCCGTTGGTGAAAGCGGCAGCCAAGGCGGGCATCCCCACGGCGATCCATGAGTCCAATATGGTCCCAGGCTTGACGACGGAGATGCTCTCGCCCTTCGCGGACCGGATCATGGTGGGCTTCGAGGCATGCCGGCAGCACTACCGGCACCCAGAGAAAGTGATCGTCACGGGAACGCCGGTGCGCGGAGAATTTTTCCGCATGACCAAGGAGCAGGCCAAGGCGGCGCTGGGCGTGGATGACGGGCGGGCGCTGCTGGTCTCCTTCTGGGGCTCCCTGGGGGCCTCCGGCATGGACCGGCAGATGGTGGATTTCCTGGCCCTGGAAGCGGCCAAGGAGCCGTTCCATCATATCCATGGAGCGGGGAGCGCCGGATATCGCATGATGACAGAGGCGCTGCGGGAGAAGGGGGTCGAGTTGGAGGAGCACCCGGCTCTGCAGCTGCGGGAGTATATCTATGACATGGCGACCGTCATGCGGGCGGCAGATCTGGTGATCTGCCGGGCGGGCGCCTCCACGATCAGCGAACTGACAGCACTGGGCGTCCCGGCAATCATCGTGCCCTCCCCCTATGTCACCAACGATCACCAGGAGAAGAATGCCCGGGTCCTGGAGCATGCCGGCGGCGCACAGGTCCTGCTGGAGCGGGACGCCACCGGTCAGGCGATGTTCCAGGCTACCTGCGCGATCGTCCACGATCCGGCGCGCCGGGCGTCCATGGAGCAGGCTATGGCAGCGCTGGGCATCCGGGACGCCACAGAGCGGATCTACCAGGTCATCCAAGACCTCTGTCAGTAACCTCCAGACCTCTCCGGCCATAGGATGGACCGATGAACCATTCTGGATACGGAGGGGAATAGGTATGAGCCAGCTATTGGTGGAGGGCGGTGGACGCCTGCACGGTGAGGTGAGGATCCAAGGAGCGAAGAACAGCGTCTTGCCGATCCTGGCAGCCACACTGCTGGCCGGGGACCGGGTGGAGCTGCAGGGCTGTCCCCGTCTGCGGGACGTGGACGCATCCATCCGCATCCTGCAGTCCCTGGGCTGTCGAGCGGCCTGGGAGGGGGATGTCCTGGCAGTAGACACGGCCGCCTTGAACCGGTGTGAGATATCTGATATACTGATGAGAGAGATGCGCTCCTCCGCTATTTTTTTGGGAGCGATCCTGGCCCGGTGCGGCCGGGCCGACTTGAGTTACCCGGGCGGATGTGAGTTGGGGCCGCGCCCCATCGATCTGCACTTGGCCGGGCTCCGGGACCTGGGAGCGGAGATCCGAGAGGAGGGTGGGTTCCTCCACTGCACGGCCGCACGGCTGCGGGGACGGGAAGTGGTGCTCAGCATCCCCTCCGTGGGCGCGACAGAGAACTTGATGCTGGCCGCCTGCGGCGGAGAGGGCGTCACAGTGATCTCCAACGCCGCACGAGAGCCGGAGATCGTCGACCTCCAGGAATTCTTGAACGCCTGCGGGGCTCGCGTCAGCGGAGCGGGCAGCTCTGCCATCTCAGTGGAGGGCGGGCATGCGCTCCACGGCTGTACCTACCGAGTCATGCCGGACAGGATTGCGGCGGCTACTTATCTCTGCGCGGCGGCGTCCGCGGGAGGCGACATCTTCCTTCGCGGAGCCAACGAGCAGCACTTATCGACGGTCACCGCTTTGCTGCGGGAGGCGGGCTGCAGCGTCACGGGCGACAGCGCGGGCATCACCTGCATCTGTCAGGGGCCGCTGCTGGCGATGCGCCCTGTGCGCACTGCGCCTTATCCGGGCTTCCCGACGGACGCCCAAGCCGTGTTGATGGCGGCAGTGCTCCGGAGCCGGGGCGTCACAGTGTTCGAAGAGAACATTTTTGAAAACCGTTACCGCCATGTGGATGAACTGGCCCGTATGGGCGCGAACATCCGGGTGGCAGGCCGCATCGCAGTGGTCACTGGCGTGGAGACGCTCCACGGCGCGCCGGTGCGCTGCACGGACCTGCGGGGCGGCGCCGCACTCTGCGTGGCGGCCCTGGCGGCGGAAGGGCAGACCCGCATATCAGAGATCTGCCATATCGACCGGGGCTATGAGGATATCGCAAGGGATCTGCGGTCTCTTGGGGCCAACATCATCCGCGAGGAGGCGGGGCACTGAGACGGCGCGCCCCCCCGGACGGGCGCGCGCTGGTCCAAGTGCGATCAAGGTGGGCCGCGCGAGCACGATCTCCATGGGAAAGGACGAAACGATGGCCAGACGAAGAGGTTCGAATCGGCGGCGCAGGCGAGGAGGCTTCGGCGTCCTCTATAAGCTGTTGACCACCCTGGTGATCTGTGTAGTGATCGTGGTGGCGCTGACGCTGTTCTTCCGGGTAGACACCATCGTGATCACCGGGACAGAGCGCTATACGGCCCAACAGGTGGAAGACGCCTCAGGCGTGGAACATGGGGACAATCTGATCTTGCTGAACAAGCACGAGTTGGTCCAGCATGTGCAGGAGGCGCTGCCTTATGTGCAGGATATGCGGGTCAACCGCAAGCTCCCAGATACGCTGCTGGTGGAGGTGGAGGAGTGCGGTACGCCCCTGGCCCTGATCCAGGACGGCTCCGCCTGGCTCGTCAGCCCCAGGGGCAAGATCGTGGAGCAGAAGGATGCTGCGGCGGCTGCGGACTACGCCCTCATCGACGGCTGCCAGCTCCTTTCCCCAGCAGTGGGCGGGAACATCGTTTTGTCGACGGAGTACCCCTTCCAGCAGCAGAGCCTGCTGGACCTGATAGCCGCGTTGGAAGAAGAGGCCGTGCTCGATCAGGTGGGGGCCATCCATCTGGACGATATCTCTGTGCTGACCATGGACTATGCCGGGCGCTTCCAAGTGGAGCTGCCGTACGGCGCGGATTATCATTACAAGCTGCGGTATCTGAAGCTGGCCGTAGAGAGCCTGGAGACCAACATGACCGGCACCATCCAGATGCTCCAGGACAACGGTGAGGTCCATTTTATCGAGGATTGACGAAACGAGCGGGAGAGGTGTGCCCCTGCGTGAGATCCTTTTCAAAAAAGTAATGGAAAAGCCGGATGGACACTTGACCGGGGCCGGAAAGTGTCATACAATAAATGAAACTGCGCACCACAGGATATTGAGAGATATGAAGGGGATCCACACCCTTTTCCACAAACGATAGTAGGAGGCACCAACAATGGCATTTGGTTTGGAAACCGGTCCTGACACCGTTGTGAATATCAAAGTCATCGGCGTGGGCGGCGGCGGCAACAATGTGGTCAACCGCATGGTCCGCTCCGGCACCAAGGGCGTGGAGTTCGTCGCCGTGAATACGGACAAGCAGGCGCTGAACGTCTCCAGCGCCACGTATAAGATCCAGATCGGCGAGAAGCTCACTCATGGCCAAGGTGCCGGTTCCGACCCGGAGGTGGGCCGCAAGTCCGCAGAGGAGAGCCGCAACCAGATCGCCAAGGCACTGGAAGATACGGACATGGTGTTCATTACCGCAGGGATGGGCGGCGGGACTGGTACCGGCGGTGCTCCCATCGTGGCGGAGATCGCAAAAGAGATGGACATCCTCACGGTCGCCGTGGTCACCAAGCCCTTCGGGTTCGAAGGCCCCCGCCGTATGCGGGCTGCCGAGGCGGGCATCGCTGAACTCAAGGACCGGGTGGATTCTCTGGTCATCATCCCCAATGACCGGCTCAAGCACGCCACCGACCAGAAGATCACCTTCGCCAACGCGTTCGAAATCGCGGACGATGTGCTGCGCCAGGCGGTGCAGTCCATCTCCGACCTGATCCGGGACACCGGCTTCATCAATCTGGACTTCGCCGACGTCACTGCGGTGATGAAAAACGCCGGTATGGCCCATATGGGCGTGGGCCGCGCCGCCGGGAAGGGCAAAGCCGAAGAGGCTGCCCGTATGGCCATCTCCAGCCCCCTGCTGGAGACCTCTATCACCGGTGCCAAGGGCGTGCTCATCAATATCACCGGCTCGATGGACATCGGTCTGGAAGAGGTGGAGCAGGCCGCATCGCTGGTGCAGGAGGCCGTCCATCCGGACGCACTCACCATCTTCGGCGCCACGTTCGACGAGACGCTGGACGACGAGATCCGCGTCACCGTCATCGCCACTGGTTTCGACAAGGAGCCGGCCCCTCTGCCGAAGCTGAGCGAGGTGGAGACCGGTGAGGAGCAGAAGGCTGCGAAGGCGCCGGGACCGGAGCCGCTGAAAGAGGAAGACCTGTACACGCCGGAAGAGTCGGATCCATTCGATGATATCTTCAAAATATTCAATAAACGCGATTGATCGGGGATTGATGGAAAACTCCGCAGGGTTTTACCTGCGGAGTTTTTGTATCCGGGCATCTGTCAGGGGTCCGCTTTTTTCCTTGGCGGTGCTGCCGCTTTTTGCTTCGGGTGGTCTGCAGGATTTCGCAGAAGATAACGGTGCCGGCAAATGAGATGTTTGCCGGCCGCGTTTCGGAAAGGGGTGATCTCATGTATGGACCACATCAAAAAACCAAAGGACTCCTGCGGGGCGGAGCGGCGGTCCTTTTGGCGTTGCTGCTGTGTGCGGCGATGCCTGTTCGGGCTGCCGGTGTGACGGCGGCGGACGCCGCGCAGACCGCTTCCGCCCGCATGCTGATCCCTGTGGGACACACGGTAGGCATCAAGCTGTTTGCCCGCGGCGTGATGGTCGTCAAGCCGCCGGAAGATGGTACGCCGGCCGAGAGCTGCGGACTGCGCAGCGGTGATATCATCGTCAAATGCGGCGGTGTTTCCGTGACTTCCACAGAACAGTTCCGGTCCCTGCTGCAAAAGAACGGCCAGGAGGAGACGGATCTCCAGGTACGCCGGGGCGGCAAGGCCATGACACTGGCAGTCTCTCCAGAGCAGGATGAGGCGGGCGCCTACAGCATCGGCGCGTGGATCCGCGACAGCATGGCAGGGATCGGGACCATGACGTTCTACGATCCGGAGAGCGACGTGTTCGGTGCGCTGGGACATGGCATCACAGATACGGATACGGCACTGCTGATGCCGTTCTCCTCTGGTTCCATCCTGCCTTCCACAGTCAAAGCGGTGAAAAAGGGCGAGGCAGGCTCTGCCGGAGAACTGCGGGGCGATTTCGACTTGAGCAGAGACCTCGGCACGCTGTACGCGAATACCGGAAACGGGATATTCGGGACCATGGGCGAGAACGACCTGACGGCCTCCATGGGACAGGCCGTGCCGGTGGCATCTCCCAGCGAGGTCCAGACTGGGCCAGCGACGATCTTGTCCAATATCCAGGGAGATGTCGTGGAAGAATATGATATCGAGATATTGAAGATCGTGGACGATGCCGTGGACGGGCGGGATCTCGTGATCTCCGTGACCGACCCGGAACTGATCGCCGCCACAGGCGGCATCGTCCAGGGCATGTCCGGCAGCCCGATCCTCCAGGACGGGAGATTCGTGGGTGCTGTGACCCATGTGCTGCTGAACGATCCAACGAAAGGTTATGGAATTTTCCTTGAAAATATGCTGACGGCAGGCGAGAGCGCACATGGACCGGCGGCTTGACGGGAAAAAGAGATAGATCAATGGGCGCCGGACGGCGGGGGATCATCCTCTCGCCGTCCGACGCTGTACTTGGTCATCCTCCTTGGGGGATATGAGAACATCAACATTTGACTGCTGCCAATTTTTCGTTGAGTTTCCGGTAGATACGCGCTTGGAACCAGGGCTCTGAAGAGGCGGAGACTGCCTCTTCGAGACCGAACCACCCCACCCGGCTGTTCTCTCCTGGCCTGGGGCGGACTGGCGCGGCTGGGTCCGCTTCCAGGAGGAACGTGACGTTCAGATGCAGATGAGAGGAGACGTAGCGTCCGTGCTTCTCATGTCCATCTACCGTGAGGATCTCCAGGGAATAAAGCTCCGGAGACACTGGGCGCACCTCTATGAGGCCGCTTTCCTCCCGGACCTCCCGCAGGGCAACTGCCAAGAGATCCCGCTCTCCATCGGCATGGCCGCCCAGCCAGGCCCAGGAGTCATACAGATCGTGATAGGCCATCAGCACCTGCCGGCGATCCGGGCTCACGACCCAGGCCGAAGCAGTCAGATGCGCCGAGGGGTTCTCCCGGCCGTAGAGCGCCTCACCACTGCGCAGGCGCCGCAGCAGCTCCTCCCGGTCTCGCTCCTCTTGCTCGTTCCATGGATGGTACTGTTCCAATCGCTCGATCAGATCCATAGAGATCCACCTTTCCTAAAATAAAAACATGCGCGATCCAGCCCGTCCGTTCCAGACACCGGACGAGACAGCCGGGGCGATGCGGACCTCCCGCTATGACAGGCATCTCCTCAAAAGCGCTGGAAAAAGGAGAGGACACCGTATCCATCCGCAAAGATATTATAGCGGGAAACGAGCCCCGACGCAATGGGCATGGAATGCCGGACGCAGCGGCGGCTCCCAGCCGCTGCTGGGAGAGCGGCGATGGCGCAAGTCCTTGCAGTAGCAGGCACCGGAGGATCGTCTCAAAAAAACTGTCGAATGATTCTTGGAATTTATTTACAGTTCCTAGTTGAAAAAGCTGTCCGTTTATGCTAATTTATAGAAAACGTGATTTGAAGCTTCATGGATCCGTCGCATATGGGCGGTGTCTCGATCCGCGGTAATGAGAGACACGCAATGCCCGAAATGGTTTACCTTACGCACAAAAATTCAGGAAAAGGACAAGGGAAACATGGACATCAGGAAGACTGTATTACTGGCAGACGCCAATGAGGAATTCCGCGCCATGCTGCGGGAGACCATAGACGAGACAGATGGATTCACGGTATTGGATTCTGTAGGGAGTGGGACTGAGGCCCTGAGGGCGATCGAGGAACAGGTGCCCGACTTGGTCTTGATGGACGTGGTCCTTCCGGGCGTGGATGGGCTCAGCGTGATGAAAGAACTCAAGGACCGGGGGCTGGAGACGAAGGTCATCATCCTCTCCGCCTTTTGCAGCGACCGCACGGTGGCAGAGGCCGTGGAGCTGGGGGCGGTCTATTTCCTCTCCAAACCCTGTGAGACCAGCGCGCTGCTGGACCGGATGCGGGCAGTGTTCAGCCAGGGCGCCCAGGAGGAGGCGTATCCAGCGGAACTGAAGAACCTGGTGACCTCCATCATCCATGAGATCGGCGTCCCTGCGCATATCAAGGGCTATCAGTATCTGCGGGAGGCCATCATGATCGCGGTGGACGACATGGATGTGATCAATGCCGTCACCAAGGTCCTATATCCAGAGGTGGCCAAGCGCTTTGGGACCACGCCCTCCCGCGTGGAACGGGCCATCCGCCACTCCATCGAGGTGGCTTGGGACCGAGGCGACCTGGAGACGCTGCAGAAGTTTTTCGGATACACCGTTTCCAACGCCAAAGGCAAGCCGACCAACAGCGAGTTCATCGCGATGATCGCAGACCGTCTGGTACTGGAGCAGCGAAAGGACCGGAGAGCATAAAGCGCGGCAGAACAACAGCCGGGAGAGGCTGCCCTCTCCCGGCTGTTGTCATGCGTTTTTGAGCTTTTCCCCGATGACGGCCTTCTGGTCCGCCGTCAGGTCACGGTCCCAATGCAGCAGCTGGACCTCCACCATTCGGCCCTCCCAGCACAGGAGGAACTGATCACGCGGTTCCCCGCCGGAATACTGCTGGAGGACATCCTCCGCGCCCCAGGGCTCTGAGGCTACGGGGCGGTATTCATCCCAATATTCCGGCGGCAGGTGATCATTGTCCCGCTCCATCCATTGGATGAAGTCTCGCTTGCACAGGTCGTAGAGGAAGGGGATCTCCACGGTGACGATCTCGTAGCGCAGCTCCGGCAGACCCTGGTCTCCCAGCCGGGCATCCTGCCGGTACTCCCCGTGGGTGGCCAGGGGGGACCACTCCATATCCGCCTCCGTGGACCAGCGGTCGTAGTCGATGTCCATCAGATCCTCCACCCGCAGGGGGATGGGGTCGGCGTATACGGACCAGGTCATGCCGTGGGCGGTGTAGGTTTCCACCGGCGGGCGGTCCTCCAGCCAGCCGGTGCCGGCATTTCGTATGATGAGGGCGAACAGTCCCACCAGGCCCCCTGCGCTCAGGGCAATGATCACCACGATGGTCACCAGGATGTTGGACCAGGGCGGGCACCGCAGCTGTTGGAGGGATCTCCGGGCAGCGTCGGCCAGGAAATAGGTCAGGCTGAAAAACAGCAGCATCCCCATGGTCAGCAGCACCATCCCGGCGGATCGGCTGAGGGAGGCGAACGTCCCCACGATCACCAGCGCTGACCAGATGATCACCAGGATGCTCAGCCCCCGGGCGCTCCGCAGGTCCGGCAAATGCACTCCCGCCTCCGCGGCGGCTGCCGCCCGCCGCCGCCAGCGATGGTACAGCAGCAGGCCTGCCGCCGTGGTCGCCAGGAGCGGCAGATAGGCCGTGGCCGCGATGAGGGTAGTGGTGTTGGCCAGGACGCGCACCGGGTCCTGCAGGAGCTGCCAGCATTGGAGCCCCACCTCCAGCAGGCAGAGCAGCAATAGGCTCAGATAGCTCCGGACCAGGGGCTTGCCGATGCTCCGCCGGATATTGTCCAGCTCCGCCGCCGGGTCCGTCTCGATGGGGACGGCTTCCAGATCCTCGTTATAGAATATCTGGACCTGGTCCAAGCTGGCTGCAGGCTGCCATCCGGCCTGAGCGCAATAGTCCTGCAAGGTCTCCAGCCCCTCCGTCGGGGTAGGGGAGAACCGCCCGGCCCCGGCGAAAAAGGTGATGGCGAACCGGAGCTGCTTCGGCTCTGTCCGCCGGTACCGCCAGGACCAGCTTCCCAGCCGGTCCAGCAGCCAGCCTCTGGCAGCCATGTCTGACAGATGGTCCGTTACCCGCCTCCGGTCCAGAAAGCCGTACAGGGGCATCCACTCCCGCTTCGTGTTTCTCATATGGCGTCTCCCTCCATTCCCGTCAGCCGCTCATGATCGGCGATCAGCGCTCGGAGACGGCTGACCTCTGCCTCCAGCGCGTCCCGTCCGGCGGTGGTGAGGAGATAGCTCCGCTTGCGGCCCTCCACCTTGGTCTCCCGGATGTATCCGGCCTGTTGGAACTGTTCCAGCAGGTTGTACAGTGTCCCTGGTCCCACCGCCACCCGGCCGCCGGTGATCTCAGAGATCCAGGCCATCATGTCCGTACCGCACCGTTCTTGCCGCAGGCACAGGAGGATGTAGAACATCTGCTCTGTCAGGGTCTGGAACTTCCCTCTGGCCATGCGGACACCCCCTTTTTTTATAATATCGAATATCGTTATCCCTATAGATAGTATAATATCGAATATCGATGTTGTCAAGGAGGAGAATGGCACGCATGCCATGTGGATAAGCAGCACCGCCCGTTCCATCAAGGGATGGGCGGGCGGTGAGAGGTCCCCTCGAAGGGCCCTGAGGGAGTTGGGAAGCAGGTCACTCCCAGAAAGCCACGGCCCGGATGGGAGCGCCATCCGCGTCGATCTGGCGCAGGGGCAGAGCGAAGAACCAGAAGAGCTGATCGCCGCACTGGTCCAGGCCCCGCAGGTTCTCGATGTTCACGATATCATGCGCTTGGAAGAGCTTCCGGTGCCGGGGCAGGGTCTCGTCCTGGACAGGGTCTATGCTGATGGCGTCGAAGCCGATCCCTTTCTTGCCAGTGCGCAGGACGAACGAGAGGACGTCCTCGTCGATGCAGGGATACCCTTCGAAATACTCGGGCGTGCCCCATTTCCGGTCCCAGCCAAGGGAGAAGAGCAGGAAGTCTGCCGCTTCCGCCCGGGCGCCATAACGGCGTACCCGCTCCATGGAGATGGGCGCTCCGGAAGGGAGATCCCGGCAGTCCACCACCAGCGCTCGCCCCACGAACTGGCTGACCGGGAACTGATCGAGCGTGGTCCGGCCTGGAAAGAGATGCGCCGGCGCGTCCATGTGAGTCCCGGTGTGGGAAAAGAACGTGAGCTTCGTTTCCCGGAAGCCGTCCGTCTCATAGGTGCTGGCGCGCTGCAGCTTGGGAGGCTCCGTCCCAGGGTAGACGGGCATCTCCTCCGTGATGATGTGTGTCAAGTCCAAGATACGCATCCAACAAGTCCTCCCATCCATAGAGACGGCTCGTTGCCGCCAGAGGTCTCCGCTGCCGCGAAGGTGATAGATCCATCTTATCATGCATCCGTTCTGTGCGCAAGATAGGGGCAGGGGCGGTCAGCGTCCCGCGTGCCCTGCGGATTAGACGAGAGCGGCCCCTCTTGTCTTTTTTTCGCGATCGTGTTACACTAAACGACCGAGGAATACTGGGAAAAGACAGGAGATCAAGGAAAAGGAGCGATGATCCATGACGTATTCTTTTGCTCCCCAGGGCGTTTGCTCGCGGGAGATGCAGGTGGACCTGGACGACCAGGGCGTGATCCGTGAGCTGCGGGTCGTTGGCGGGTGCCATGGCAACCTCCAGGGTATCTCGGCCTTGGTACGGGGCATGTCCGCCAAAGAAGCGGTGGAGCGCCTGCGGGGGATCCGCTGCGGCGCCAAGGGCACCTCTTGCCCGGACCAGCTGGCCCGCGGCCTGGAGCAGATCCTGGAACAGCGGGGGAAATGAGTACAGCGGCCGCGCGTATCCGACGCGCGGCCGCTCCTTTATGAGATATAGGGTGGCCAAGAAGGGATCTGAACAGAAGTTTCACGCCTTTTCGATAGACAAAAGTGCCAGAACGTGGTAAACTAAATCGTCTAACGAGTGCCTTAGAGTGCGCTTGTTGGCAACACGAAAGAAAGAACGGTCATACTATGAGAATCGTATTGGTCATCGATCAGTTCGATGACGCCAACAATGGGACCACCATCAGCGCCCGGCGGTTCGCCATGGCCTTGAAAGAACACGGCAATGAAGTGCGGGTGATCGCTACCGGAAAACCGGGCCCCAACAAGTATGCGGTCCGACAGATGCGGTTCGTGCCAGTGGTGGAGCATCTGATCACCAGTCAGGGTATGCGCTTGGCCATCCCGAACCGTCATGTGTTCGAGAAAGCGGCGGCTTGGGCGGACGTGGTCCATTTCATGATGCCCTCTCCTTTGGGAGTCATGGGCCTTCGGCATGTGGAGAAGCTGGGCATCCCGCATACGGCGGCGTTCCACTGCCAGCCTGAGAACATCACCTTCACCCTCCACATGGGCAACAGCCGCCGTGTGAACGATTTCGTATATGACCGCTTCCGGGATACGTTCTTCAACCGCTTCTCGCATATCCACTGTCCCAGCGAGATGATCGCCGAACAGCTCCGACGGCATGCATATACCGCGCAGCTGCATGTGATCTCCAACGGCATCAGTCCCCAGTATTTCTATTCCAAGCGTCCGAAGGAAGCATGGATGCAGGGGCGGTTCAATGTGCTGATGGTGGGCCGGTATGCGGGCGAGAAGCGTCAGGACGTGCTGATCGAAGCGGCGGCCAGGAGCCGCCATGCCAAAGAGCTCCAGGTGATCCTGGCGGGGAAGGGCCCGCTGGAGAAGAAATACCGCCGGTTGGCGAAGAAGCTTCCCAATCCCATCGTCATGGAGTTCTTCGAGCCGGCCCGCCTGATCGAGATCCTCCATATGTGCGATCTCTATGTCCACACATCCGACGCAGAGATTGAAGCGATGAGCTGCATGGAGGCCTTTGCCAGCGGACTGGTGCCAGTCATCGCGGACTCGCCCCGTTCCGCCACGCCCCAGTTCGCCCTGGATGAGCGGAGCCTGTTTCCGGCGGGAGATGCGCAGGCCCTGGCGGAGCGGATCGACCAGTGGATCGAACACCCGGCGGAACGGGAGGAGATGGAACGCCGCTACGCCGAGCATGCCAAGCGATATACGTTGGAGCACTCTATCGAACAGACGGAGGACATGTTCCGTCAGGCCATCGCCGAGCAGGGTAGGGCCTGAGACACGACAGGACGCGGCAGCCGCACAGGCTGCCGCGTTTTCGCATATACTGATCTAGCCAGAGTCATGGCGCCAGAAGCGGGCCCTGCACGGGACTGCAGAAGCTTCGGCAGGACTGAGGGACAGATGGACTATGGGGAGGGGAGAGCGATGGCATTTTCCGATCGGGAGCTGCTGGCGCGTCTGATCGAGTGTGAAGCGGGCGGAGAGGGCGAGATCGGGATGAAGGCCGTGGCCGGCGTAGTGATGAACCGCGTCCATGCCAAGGGCGGGGAATACGCCCGGGTGGGCCAGGGCAGCATCCGCAACATCATCATGCAGCCCGGACAATTCGTCTGCGCCAGCGAGACAGAAGGTGGGGCCTATAACCCGCAGAACATCTACAACATGCGCCCGGAGGCCATCCACTATGAGATCGCTGACTGGGCTATCGCGGGAAACCGGATACCGGACGTGGCGGAATCACTGTGGTTCTATAATCCGTTTGGACCGCAGTGCCGCTCTCGGTTCCCGTCAGACGTGGGATATTGGCAGACCAGGATCGGAAATCACTGCTTTTATAATCCTACAGTGTTATATGCTTTATGTAATATATGGATAAAAAAATTATAGGGCGAGGTCATAGTCGATGCTCCTATCGGGGTAGATGCGGATCTCTTTGATGAGCAGGCGCCA
Source organism: uncultured Oscillospiraceae bacterium (assembly GCA_944387055.1). GTDB lineage: Bacteria > Bacillota > Clostridia > Oscillospirales > Oscillospiraceae > Oscillibacter. The sequence continues at coordinate 5,276 of CALXDL010000085.1, read as the reverse complement.
GAAGTCGCGCTTGCTCGCGCGGTCCAGCTCGCTATACACGCAGGTCCAGCCCTGGACCAGGACCGAATCCAGCTTGCTGAAGTCCGGCTCTTTGAGCGGCTGCTCCTGCTCCTTGAGATGGTCCAGGCGGGCGGTCATCTCTTTCAGGTCCGCTTTATACGCTTCCAGCGAAATCAGATCCTCCAGATACAGGTCCTTCAGACGGGACAGCTTGCCCTTGAGCGCCGCGATCTCGCTCTGGTGGCTCTTCTCCCGCCGCTTGGCCGCCCTGACGCCTTCGAAGTCGATCTTGTACTGCGAGAGCTTCCTGTCGATCGTATCGATGAGATAGCGCTCGATCTTCCGCTCGGAGAGGTTCACCCGGTTGCCGCACGCTTTCTTGATATAGTGCCCGGGACAATTATAGAACGGCGTACCGCCGTGGCCGTTCGTGCGGCCGCCCATCCGGAAGCCGCACGACCCGCACACGATCAGCCCCGAGAAGAGATAGACGCGGTCGGCCTTGGCCTTGCGCACGATTCTGCCGCGCATGGACTGGATCTTCTCATATTCCGCCTGGGTGATGTACGGCGGGCACATGCCCTCCACCCCATAGTAGACACCATGATAGGCCGGGCTGTCAAGCATTTTCCGAGCGAGCTGGTATTCGATCCGGAGCCCGTGCTCCTCCAGCACATAGGCCTGCGCTTCGCTGATGGAGCCCGAGGCCAGGAACTTTTGGAAAAAGGCCGTGACGGCCTCCTCCTTCTCCGGGTCCTTGACCAGGGCCTTCCCCTCCAGCTTGTAGCCGGTGGGGGCGTTGCCGGTCAGCGGCTCCCGCCGTTCCCGCTTGCCCTCGAACACGAACTTGATACGCTCGCTGGTGCGGTCCGCCTCGTCCTGCGCCACGGAGAGCATGATATTGACCTTGAGCCGCCCGGCGGCCGTGGTGGTCTCGTAGTCCTCCTGCGTGGCCTGCCAGGACACGCCGCAGCGGTCCAGGATCTCCTGGACGGCGTAGTAGTTCCCCACGTTGCGGAACCACCGATCCAATTTGATGAACAAGATCACGTCGATCTTCCCCGCCCTGCAGTCCTCCAGCAGCTGCATCAGGGCGGGGCGCTGCTTGTATGGCTTGCGGGCGGAGATGCCGGCATCCTCGTATATGCCGGCCACGGCCATCTCATGGGCCGCGGCGTAGGCCTCCAGCTTCTCCCGCTGCTCGGGCAGGGACAGGCCGTGCCGGGCCTGCTCCTCTGTACTGACGCGGATATACAGGGCTGCGCGCTTCATGTTGCCCTCCTGTGACAACGCCGTCAGGTCATTCCTGACGGCGATTTTTTTGTATTTGTTCTACGATTCCTTTTTTAGATTCCTATTCAGAACGGAAGAGCTCCATCCTCATCTATCTCATCAGACTTTTCGTCCCAGCGAAATATGATCCCCCTCTGAAGGAATGTACTCTCTGCTCCGCAGAATGGGCAATAACGTGCATTTCCTGGGAGAGGATCATTGTTTTGACAAGAGAAACCATACGATGCTTGACCATTTGAGCAGAGATTGACCAAAGAATTTCCGCAGATTATGCAGAATCGCCCCTTTGCATATAACTCTGTGTTATGGCAAACTGGACATTCAAGGACCCGATCTTCTCCGTCAAGTTCTATTCCAGGATATTCCATAATATCACCCTTTAATTTATAATGCCCCTGAACGGGTGCCCCACACACTTCACAAAAATTCGTAAACCGTCCTAGTGTGGAAGAGCATCTTTTACAAGCACGATGTGAATCTAACCAGTCTCTTACAGATACGGAATAAGGATTTTTTTCAACGTAGTGAGAAAAGAAACCGAGCAACTCCAAGTCATACGCCTCCGCACGGTTGCGACGACTCCAAGCTTGAATGGCGTCGAAACGGCGGACGGCAGCGGCACCAGAAACTTTACAGAGATTTCTAATTCCAATATGGTGTTTATCTGCCACACAGCTGATTACTATATGGGGGACCAAGATATATGCGGCAAACATATTGGCTTCTTCTTCGATAACAGAGTAGAGCTCATTTTTAAGCCCAGTACGAAAAATCCTTGTCTGATCGTATTTCTTGTGATGATTAAGTGCTATATGGCCTAATTCATGGGCGATATTCCACCGATACCGATTTGAAGATATTTTCAGATTATCAACGTCATTATAGTAAATGACATAAGTATCGGAGTCAGCATAATAATCAGTACAAGCGTCATCTGTTCCGCAGAATTGTTTCATTTCTTCATAGGTCATTCCACGGCGCTGCATCTGTTTGCTGAACCGAATAAGCCGAACATTCGGAAACCCTTCCCGGATGATTTTCTTTATTGGAACAGGAAGAGCAAGAGGTTTATTGCAAGCTCTAAGTGTTGCAAGGACTGCTTCCTTAATTTCTGGCTTATTCATCTAAATCATCATCTACATAATCGTCAGAGAAATAATCTTCAAAAGATGCCTTCAATATGTTCATCATTTTTTGTTTGTCAGCGTCTGACATATTTTTTCTTGCACGCTCAATGCGGCGTATATCAGGATCAACATCACGCTCACTCTTAGGAGTGGGCGCTTTTTTTGTTTCTCCAGTTAGGAGATAGTCGGTGGTAACACCGAAATAATCGGCAATAATTTTTGTGTTCTTTGCTGAAAGCTCCTTTGTTCTCCCCATTTTCAAATCTGACATCATCCCGCGACTCAAGCCAGTATCTGCACAAACACGTCCAGGTTTAATGCCTCGTTTCTCGCATAACTCAACGATTCTATTGTACATATCGCTCATATAAAGCTCCTGTTTTCATGCAAAATGCCAAAATCACTGAAAGCCGAACAATGACATTGACATGTACAGATAACAGTGCTAATATATAACCATAAAGCACTGAATACTGTACAAACATATTTAATTACCACATAAAATATAGTACAAAATTCAGTACTTGTCAACAAGAAATGTACGGAAGGAGGTATTTTCGTGAATTCCTGCAAATTCACGCCGTTTGGTTTGTGCGTAAAAACGGAGCTTTTAAAACGCGGGAAGACGCAGAAATGGCTTGAAGAGGAAATCACAAGCCGTACGGGGCTTTTTGCAGACAGTGGGTATATGGACAAGATCCTGAAGGGAAAGCGCAACGCACCCAAAATCGTTCAGGCTATTTGTGAGATCCTGGAATTGCCTTTGCAAGATGGTAAGGAGGGCACATGAGCAGTCTGGTTACATACCAAGGTGGTCTCCCGGAAACCGTGGAGGACCTAGCCCACTTCCTTCTGATAGCCCCGGAGAAAGCCGCAGCGATGCGGGCGGAGATCAGGGCCATCCAAAAGGTGGGACTGGCAAAGGCTGTCTACGACCAGAAGCTGGAGGAACAGCGCCGGTTGTGCGACATGATTTTGGACGCTTCTGTCCGGCTGGGAGAGATGACAAAGGAAATTCCGAAAGCATCCCCAGACCGAGGAAATCAATATACCGGAGGCAAAACGACACCGCTGTCGGTTAGCCAAAAGCCGAAGTCAGAGGCCGTCCGGGATTTGGGCTTCACTCCCAAGCAGGTTGAACGCTTCGAGACCCTGGCCGACAACAAAGACCTTGTTGAACAGGAAAAGGCCCAAGCCAGAGAAGAGGGCCGGATGCCGACCCGGACCAACGTCATCAATCTGGCACAGGAGCGGAAGAAGCGGACAGAGCTTCAAAGAGAACAGATCGACCGGGATTTTGACAATCTGAAACTATTCCGAAAGGCGGTTTCTATTACCAAAATCCTTGAAATCACGGATGAAGTGATTGATTCCGTGGCAGCGGTTGATACCCGATTGGACGATACCATTCAGGACATGAACGACCTGATTGGAGCGATTATCGAGATTCGTGACAAGTTGATTCAGAAAGGAGCAGAACGTGGGAAGAAACAGCGCAGTTAGCAGAGAGGCCCGGCGGTACATTGTGCAGCAGGTCCAGGAAAAGGGAGTTGTGACTGTTGGCGGCGTTGCCGAGATTGTACGTCAGTATTATCAGTTCGACCCCCAGCAGTCGTTTAAGCAGGATGTGGAGCGATACTCCCGGAGATTCCTGGCAGCTCAAAAGGACAGCAATGGTGACCGTACCCTGATTGCAGTAAAAGGAGAGCCGGGCGTCTACATTGATCTTGACCACTGCAAAGACCCTAGACGATTGAGAAAGGCTGTAGAACAGCTAACAGATCGGGTCAACGGCCTTGAAAAGAACATCGCAAAGGGTCGGCGAAGGATTGCAGAAGTCGAGGGGCAGTTAACCTTTGATGACTGGAATAAATATCTGACTGTTGGGGGTCTACGCCTGTGAACGTATATTGCTTCGGCACACACAGAAAGACAAGGGGGAGGAGACTATGAAAGAGAAGGTCAGGCGCTTCTGCGAGAAGAAACGGATGCGGAGCATCCGCATCGATGCGGACGCGAAAGCTTGTATCAACTGCATCTGGTATCAGCAGTATTACCAGAGGGGATTCTACGAGACCTTTATCTGGGAACCGACAGACACCGGCTACTGCCTCTTGCGAGCGGAGAAGAAAAGCCCGCTCTGTGAGGGATGCAAGGACTTTGACTGGGAGGCAGAGCCATGAAAATCGAACTGAGACAGCAGCAGCTGACGGCGCTGATCGAGCATCTGGGGGCGCTGGTGGCCCGCTATGAGATAGAGGCTGCTGCGTATGCGTCTATCGGGACAGCGGGGCGGGAGATGGCGGAGGGACGGCTTGCGGACATCAGAGAGGCCAAGGCCCTGCAAGAGTACTTATTGCGCCAATGATCTTGGGCCAAGGCAACCGCATAAGATCATCCCAGGAGGGATCGATATGGACATAGCAGGACACGCCCCCCAGGCGGAGAGCCGGGAAGACGAGCTCTTTGCAAGAGCGCTGCGCTTCCTGTACGAGCGGCGGCTGGCGATGGAGGGCCTCCAGGCGGAGGTCCGGGTCAGCAAGCTGGAGGACGGGCAGGCGTGAAACAGTACGCGCAGCGGGCCATCCCGCTGCGCTGTGGATAGGGACAAGCTTAAAGGAGGGAACGATATGAGCCAACGATCGGAAAAGCTGCGGCGCCGGGTAGAGGGCTTGGAACAGCAGGTCGAGGCCCTGTGGACGGCGCGGGTGACAGACGATCACTTCGCTGCAGCGCTCCGGTCCGTCCAGGCCCAGAACGCCGCCGACGAGGCCAAACAGCGGCGGGACATCTGTGACCGGGCCAGGCAGGCGGAGCGAGCCGCCAGGACCTGGAAGACGATGACCTATGCCGCGC